>NZ_JBFAOV010000032.1:0-118563 GCF_040675375.1 Nonomuraea sp. NPDC049607 | reverse complement strand
GGTTTCGGTGGCCTTGACTTCGATGCCGATGATCTCGCCAGAGGCCCGTTCGAGTATGCCGTCGACTTCGACCCCATCTCGATCTCGGTAGTGATGGAGCTGTACAGGCTCCTCGGACCACGTGAGCTGGCGGGCCAGCTCGCCGAGGGCGAAGTTCTCGATCAGCGGACCCACGGGTGCCGTTATGTCGGCCACTCGGGACGGGGTCAGGCCTGCCAGATGGGCGCCAAGTCCGGAGTCGACCAGCAGCAGTTTGGGTGTCGCGATCGCGCGTGTGGTCGCGTTGGACGACCAAAGCTGCTGGAGTCGGGGAAGATTCCCTTCCGACTGATCGTCAAGCACCGCCGGATCACTTACGAGGATCTCCAGGAGTACAAGCGTCGTGATGATGCCAGGCGCCGATCGGCTGCTGACGAGCTTGCCGCGCTGGGGCAAGAGCCGGACATCTGAGCGGTCGTCCCGATTGGGGGGCGTCTAGCATCGTGAGCATGAATGAGGCCACCACCGTAACGCTCCCGCACGGCCAGAACCTCAGGTGCGACACGTGTCAGGGTGAGATCTTCGAGTCCCGTCAGTGGAAGTTGCAGACCACCGGGATGACCTTCATGGGCCTGGACTGGGCCAACCGAGACGCGACCTGCTTCGTCTGCACCACTTGTCAGCGGATCCACTGGTTCCACCTGTAGAGGCGGAACTGCTGCAGATCGTCATGTGGTCCGGGGTTCGCCGTCTGACGTGGTGGCGTGGGATGCCTGTCCAGGTGATTTGGTCCGAAGGGGGTCCGCGAGACCGGGAGCCGCGTTCCCGATGTGTACCTGGCCCGGAGGCCCGAAGACGGAGTTGTGGTCGGGCTTTCTTCGATGGCCTTTACGTCAGCAGTCTTTACGCGGTGGTGGTGATGGCCGTTGTCGTACGAACTGTAGATTCGTCTGCGCTGCCCGGCTTGCTCTGCTCCGGAGCTGTTCGGCTCTGTTTGTGTCCGGGGAGTCGGTGAGAATCTGTACCCCGGAGAGGAAAGAGGTTTGGCGTGGGGAGAAGGAACCACACCTGATCTGCGATATGGCCCGCCGTCTTTGCCATTCGCCTGTCACTGTGCTCATGTCAGAGTCCGTGCCGGGTCTCCGGGGCGGCATCTTCTTCCCTGTGTGGAACAGGCAGGAGTCGTGAACGTAGAGGCGCAGATCCTCGAGGTGTTGCTACGCGTCCAGGCGCTCGAGACGAGTAGCCGCACCGTGGATGACATCACCGTGATCAGCATTGTTCTGATGATGACCGAGCTCGCTGCCTTGCAGGACGAGTTGAGGCAAGATTTCGCGGCCGTGGTCGACGAGCTCACTGCCTTGCGGCGTCACATCAACGACCATTTCAACGGCCCGCGCTGTGAGTTCCTGCGCCGCCCCGGCACTTGGCAGCGACCAGAGAGCAACTAGCGGGTCGGAGCTGGGTGAGAAGGCCTTCGGTCGTGGTGGAGACGCCCGATCGGAGGTCTTCATGTTGCACGGCTCATGCCCTTGTCGAGGGGCTGTGGACGTCGGCTGCGCGTCAAGTAGATCATGGGGTGTGCAGCGAAATTCGGTGGGGCGGGCGGGGCGGTTGTGGGCGGGGCTGGCGGGGGTTCCGGTCGTGTTTCCTGGGCGGGGAGAGGTGGCGGTGACCGCCTCCGCCGGGTCGGTATTGTGTCCGCCCGGGTGGACAGGGATCGTCGTCCTGGGTGGAGCGGCGCTGGTCACGGTGCCTGAGGCAGGCTTGGTGGGGCCGGTGCGGCGTGCTCTGACCGGCTGTCTTGGTGAGGATGGCGTTGATCTTGCGCGGCTGGCCGAGCGGCTGGAGGTTCGGGAGGTTCTGGGGCCGGCGACGCTCGCGTATCTCGATGCTGACGAGTTCGTTCCCTGCCATGTCGGGGTGGACGTCGAACGTTTGGCGGTGGGGGATCGGGATGTCTCTGGGCTGGTGGCGGGGGTGGACGAGCGGGATGCCGATGAGAGTGGGTTGGAGGAGGTCGGGTCGGGGGTCTGGGTGGTTCGTGAGGGTGGTGATGTGGTCGCCGCCGCTGGGTATCGGACCTGGTCGGGTGTGGCGGCGCATCTGTCCGTACTGACTGCCGGGGAGTTTCGGGGGCGGGGGCTGGGGCGGGTGGTGGCGTCGGCGGCGGTGGCCGACGCGCTGGGTGAGGGGTTGTTGCCGCAGTGGAGGGCGCGTCCGGAGGCGTCGCGGCGGGTGGCGCGAGCTCTCGGGTTCCGCGAGTTGGGGTCTCAGGTAAGTCTTCGCGTGGAACGCTGACCGCTTTTCGGCTGACCGAGGGGGTGGGTGGAGTCGTGGGGCCGTCTGCTACTTCGCGATCGCCTTCACCTCGCCCGTCTGCGCAGCCGCGCGGTGCGGGTGGCGGCGGCCGTCGCGGTCCTCGCCTGCCGTCGTTGCACGTGGTGGGGAGCGAGTGGTTCGAGGTCGCGGGCGCCGTCCTGCAGGCGGTCGTCGGCTCGCGCCTGCTGAGCCCGTCTCGCGGATGACGCCGGGACGGGCAGGGGTCAGATCGCGGCGGTGAAGCGGGCCAGGAGGGTGCGGAGGGTGGCGCGTTCCTCGGGGGTGAAGGCGTCGGCGATCCTGCGTTCGATGATCACGGCGGCCTCGTCCGCCACCCGGAGCGCCTCGCGGCCCGCGTCCGTGAGGTGGGTCTCCAGCATGGTGCGGTGCCATTGGTGGGGGGAACGTTCGATCAGGCCGTGTTCCAGCAGGTTCTTCAGTACGACGTTCATGGCCTGCGGGGTCACCAGGCACTCCCTGGCCAGGGCGGCGGCGGAGATGCCGGGGCTGGCGTCGAGGGCGAGCAGGGCGGCGTACTGGGGGACGGTCAGCCCGGCGATCTTGACCGCCGCGTGCTTGGCCGCCATGAGTCGCTGCTCGGCGCGCTTGACGTCGAGGCCGAGCCGCTCCTCCGGGGGCATGTCCATGCAGGGAGCCTACAAGCCGACACGCTATACAAGCCCGTATAGATATCAAAGCTTTGATAGTGTGCTGCCATGTCTGTGATTCCGGAGAGCCACCTCGACCTGCTGACCCGCCCCCTGTACGCCCACCTGGCGACGTTGATGCCCGACGGCACCCCGCAGGTGACCCCCGTGTGGACCGTCTGGGACGGCGAGTTCCTGCGCTTCACCACCACGAACGACCGGCAGAAGGGGCGCAACGCCGCCGCCCGCCCGTACGTTGCCATTTCCGTCAACGACCCCGACCGGCCGTACCGCTACCTGGAGGTCCGGGGCACGGTCGAGCGCGTGGAGCCCGACCCTCAGGGTGACTTCTTCGACGTCCTGGCCAGGCGGTACGGCCTGGACTACGAACGGCCGGTCGGCGACGCCGAACGCCGGGTGGTCATCGTGGTCCGGCCCACCCGCTGCACCAGCCAATGACCGGGCACCTGTAGGACCCTCTAGGACGGCTGCCGGGAGCGGGGCTGGGCGCGCATGTGCATGCGTTCGCCCTGCCGTCCGAACAGGTTGAGCACCTCCACCGGTTGATCGCCCGCGGGGCCGAACCAGTGGGGCAGGTGGGTGTCGAACTCGGCGGCCTCACCCGGTCCCAGGATCAGGTCGTGGTCGCCCACGATCAGCCGGACGCGCCCCGAAAGCACGTACATCCACTCATAGCCCTCGTGCGTGACCGGCTGCGGCCGCTTCTGGTCGGCGGGGATGACCGACTTCCACGCCTGCAAAGGGCCGGGCTGGGTGGTCAGGGGCAGCACGGTCCGGCCGTTGCGGACGACCGGTTTGAGCCGCACGCGCGGATCGCCCACCTCCGGCGCGCCGACCAGCTCGTCCAGCGGCACCTGGTGCGCCTCCGCGATCGGCAGCAGCAGCTCCAGGCTGGGACGGCGCTGCCCCGACTCCAGCCGCGAGAGCGTGCTCTTGGAGATGCCGGTGGCCTCGGCCAGGGCTGCCAGGGTCACCCCGCGCTCGGTGCGGAGATGCCTGAGCCGGGCGCCGACCTGGGCCAGCGTGGCGTCTATCCGGGATTGCTGTTCCATGAGGCCCATTCCACCTCCGCTGTCCCGGAAATGGCAACAGAAGTTGTCATCTCCGCGTGCCGGATCGCACCATCGGGGCCAGGAGGTGATCGTCATGACGAAGGCGATGAACAGCAAGGACACCGAGCACGACGTGGTGGTGGTCGGCGCGGGGGCGGCCGGACTGAACGCGGCTCTGCTGCTCGGGCGGGCGCGGCGCAATGTGGTCGTCGTCGACGCGGGCGCGCCGCGCAACGCCCCGGCCGCGCACATGCACGGCTACCTGTCCCGCGACGGCCTGCCGCCGTCGACTTTGCTGGAGCTCGGACGGGCCGAGATCGCCCGGTACGGCGTGCGGCTCGTCCGGGCGCGCGTGGACGAGATCGAGCCGGGCCCGCCCGCGTGGCAGGACGGCGAGATCGGGTTCTCCGTGCGGTTGGAGGGCGGCCCGGTGCTCGGTGCGCGTCGGCTCCTGGTCGCCACCGGCCTGTACGACGAACTGCCCGCCATCCCCGGCGTACGGGAGCAGTGGGGCAAGGACGTCCTGCACTGCCCGTACTGCCACGGCCACGAGGTCGGCGACCGGCCGCTCGCGGTGCTCGGCACGCATCCCAGGGCGGTCCACCAGGCCCTGCTCCTGCGCCAGTGGAGCGACGACGTCGTCTTCCTCGCCCACACCCTCGACCTGACGCCGGCGGACCGCGACCGTCTGGAGGCCCGCGGCCTGCGCATCGTCGAGGGTCCGATCGACCACCTCGTCGTCGAGGACGGACGGCTGCGCGGCGTCGAGCTCGCCGACGGACGGGTGCTGCCACGCGCCGCCGTGTTCCTGTTCCCGCGCATGGTGCCGAACGACCAGCTGCTCACCCGCCTGGGCTGTGAGAAGGACGACGCCGGCTGGGTCGTCACCGACCGCACGGGACGGACGAGCGTGCCCGGCGTCTGGGCGGCGGGCAACGTCGTGGACCCGCGGGCGCAGGTCGTCACGGCGGCGGGGATGGGGGCGGCGGCCGCTTTCGCGGTCAACGCCGACCTGGTGGACGAAGAGGTCCGGCACGCCGTCGAGCGGCGCCGCGCCCCGGCTCGCTAGCAACCCCCTCATACGTAAGGAGATCTCGTCATGCCCGCGCATGCTCCGGGCTCGGTGCGCAGCGTCACCGAGCAGAACTTCATCGAACGCGTCCTCCAGGCGGAACGTCCGGTTCTGATCCAGTTCTGGGCGGCGTGGTGCCGTCCGTGCCGGCTGGTCACGCCGATCGTGGAGAGCCCGGCCGCCCGGCACGACGTCACCGCCGTCCCCGCCTACCTCACCGCGGCCCTGCGCGACGCGGGGGTGGACCGTTGAGCGCCGAGGCCGCGGCCGCCCGGGGGACGGCGGTCGCCCGCGGCAGGCTCCCCCTGGGGGTCTACCTGCTGTCCTTCAGCCTGTTCTCGATGGGCAGCGCGGAGTTCCTGCTCGCCGGGGTGCTGCCGGCGGTCGCCGAGGACCTGCGGATCACGCTGTCCTCCGCCGGCGGGCTGATCTCCGCCTTCGCCGCGGGCGTCGTGATCGGCGGGCCACCGCTGGCCATCCTGACCCTCCGCTGGCCGCGCCGGACGACGCTGGTGGCCGCCCAGGCGACCTTCGCCGCCTGCGTCGCGGTCGGCATCCTCACCGACAGCCATCCGGTGCTGCTGGTCACGCGGTTCCTCTGCGGTCTCGCGTACGCGGGGTTCTGGGCGGTCGCGGCGGTCGCCGCGATCGGACTGGTCCCGGCGGACCGTACCGCCCGCGCGTCCGGGGTCGTCGTCAGCGGGCTGAGCCTGGCGATGATCGCGGGTGGGCCGGCCGGGGCGATGATCAGCTACTTCACCGGGTGGCGTGGCGGGTTCTGGGCGGTGGTCGCCCTCACCGTCGCGGGCGCCGTCCTGACGCTCGTCGCGCTGCCCGCCACCGGCGGGCACGGGCGGGCGAGCGTCCGCGGCGAGCTCCGCACGATGCGGCGGCCTCAGCTCTGGGTCGTGTACGCCGTCACCCTGCTGAGCACCGCGGCCTACATGATCTCCTACAACTACCTGGCGGCGTTCCTGACCGAGGTCACGGGCGTGCCCGGGGTCTGGGTCCCGGTGATCCTGACGCTCTTCGGCGTGGGGGCCTTCGCCGGGTTGTCGATCGGCGGCCGGATCGCCGACCGGTTGCCCACGCACGCGCTCCTGGCCGGGGTGCTCGGCATCGCCGCCTGTTCCGTGCTGCTCGCCGTGCTCGGACGGCACGTCCCGGCCGTCGTGCCGCTGGTGCCGCTGCTCGGCGTGGCCGGGTTCGTGCTGAACCCGGCCGTCTACGGGCGCGTGTTCGCCATCGCGTCGGGGGCGCCGACGCTCGCCGGGGCCACCACCGTCTCGGCCTTCCAACTGGGCATCAGCCTCGTCCCGGTGCTGGCCGCCGCCGCACTGGACGCCGGGGCGGGGATCGCCGCCGTCCCGTGGATCGGCGCGGCACTGGCCGCGACCACGCTCGTCCCCGTCCTGCTGGACCGCTTGTTGTCGCGCCGGTCGCTCTGAAGGTCGTCT
Organism: Nonomuraea sp. NPDC049607; assembly: GCF_040675375.1. NCBI lineage: Bacteria > Bacillati > Actinomycetota > Actinomycetes > Streptosporangiales > Streptosporangiaceae > Nonomuraea > Nonomuraea sp. NPDC049607. The sequence continues at coordinate 112,013 of NZ_JBFAOV010000032.1, read as the reverse complement.
TCCCTGTGTGGTGCGGATCACAGTGGGGGCGTGTCACGGATGGGGTGGCTGTTTGCATCGCGTGGTCAGAGGCACCGTACGAAAGGGACGATGATGACCACACAGCGCGAGAACGGCAAGGCTCCGCATCACATCCTGGTTCTGGGGGCGGGGTACGCGGGGATGGCGGCGGCGGTTCAGCTCGCGGCGCGGACCAAGGGGCGTGAGGACGTCCGGGTGACGCTGGTCAATCCGCAGGAGCGGTTCACCGAGCGGTTGCGGATGCACGTCGTGGCGAGTGGGCAGCAGGTCGCCGAGATGAGCATTCCGGAGCTGCTGGAGGGGACGGGGGCGCGGTTCGTCCGGGGTTGGGTGACGGCCGTGGACGCGGACGCCAGGAGCGTGCGGATCGACGACGACCGGGTCCTGCACTACGACACCCTCGTGTACGGGCTGGGCAGCGTGGCCGACACGGCGACCGTGCCCGGGGTGGAGGAGCACGCGTACACGCTGGACAGCGTGCAGGACGCCGAGGCGCTGGCCGCCCGGCTGACCCGGCTGGCCCAGGCGGGCCGGGGCACGGTGGTCGTCAGCGGCAGCGGGCTGACCGGCGTCGAGTCGGCCGCCGAGATCGCCGAGCGTCACCCCGAGCTGGACGTCGTGCTGCTCGGCAGGCAGGAGCCGGGCGCGGCCATGGCGGCCGGGCCGAGGGCGTACCTGCGCGAGGCCCTCGCCCGGCTGGGCGTGCGGGTGCGCAGCGGCGTCGAGGTCACGAAGGTGCTGCCCGGCTCGGTGGAGGTGGCGGGCGGGGAGAGCGTCGCCGCGGACGCCGTGCTCTGGACGAGCGGGACGCGGGTCTCGCCGCTGGCGGCGGCCGCCGGGCTCACCGTGGACGAGCGCGGCCGCATCGTCACCGACGCCTTCCTGCGCTCGGTGTCGCACCCGGACGTGTACGCCCTCGGCGACGCGGCCGCGATCAGCCAGGGCTACGGCGTCATGCACGGCACCTGCCAGAGCGGCATGCCGACCGGCGTGCACGCCGCGGTGTCGATCCTGCGCGCCCTGGACGGCCGGCGGCTCAAGCCGTTCCGCTTCGGCTACTACCACACCCCGGTGAGCCTCGGACGGAACGACGGCGTCGTGCAGTTCACCCACCCCGACGACAGCCCGCGCAGGGTGTACCTCACCGGCCGGATGGCCGCACGGTATAAGGAGACGGTGACCGCAGCACCCTGGCCGACGTACGTCCGCATGAAGAAGATGCCGGTCTCCGGCGCGCTCTGGCCGCGTGGCGGCCGGTTCACCCGGATCGGCGCCGGGCGATGAGCCGCGCGTACTCGGAGCAGGACCAGCAGGTCTTCGACGAGCATCGCAGGCTGCTGTTCTCGGTGGCCTACCGCGTACTGGGGTCCGTGGCCGACGCGGAGGACGCGGTCCAGGAGGCCTGGATCAGGTGGTCGGCCGACGACCGTTCGCAGGTGGCCGATCCGAAGGCGTATCTGGCGCGGATCGTGTCGAACCTGGCGTTGCAGCGGTTGCGGTCGACGCAGTACCAGCGCGAGACGTACGTGGGGCCATGGTTGCCGGAGCCGATCCTGACCAGCGGCGACACCGCCGACGACGTCGCGGGCGCCGACTCGGTCTCGACGGCGATGCTGGTGGTCCTGGAAACCCTGAGCCCGCTCGAACGGGCGGTGTTCGTGCTCAAGGAGGTCTTCGGCTTCAGCCACGCCGAGATCGCCGAGGCGGTGGAGCGTTCCGAGGCGGCGGTGCGCCAGGTCGCGCATCGGGCGAAGGAGCACGTACAGGCCCGCCGGCCGCGCTTCACGGCGGACCGGACACGGCAGCGGGACGTCACGCGGCGCTTCCTGGCCGCCGCGACCGGCGGCGACATCAACACGCTCATGGAACTGCTGTCCCCCGACGTCACCCTGTGGACCGACGGGGGAGGCAAGGTGCGCCAGGCGCTGCGGCCGGTCGTGGGCGCGCAGACGGTGGCCTCGTGGTTCGCCGCGATCGGCACGGTCACCTACCAGGGCATCGAGCCGGGCGACATGCGGGCGGAGCTCGCCGAGATCAACGGCGGCCCCGGCGTGGTGTTCAGCGGTCTGGGCCGGGTCGTCGCCACCGTGACCTTCGACTTCGACGCCGACGGGCACATCACCGCCGTCCACAACGTCGCCAACCCCGACAAGCTGGGCGCGATCGCGGCTGGGACCGCCCGCGACCTCACGCCTTGACAACCGTCGCTGACCCGGACGGTGGCGACGACCTGACATGTCGGTTGTCCGCCATGACCTAGTCATGGTGTGTAAGTCCCTTTCTGGCGAAACTTTGTTCTGCCGGTTGCGCAACCCCCCAACCGGTAGAAAGAGAGCCACCGCCATGCCATTCAGTCGTAGAGCGGCGCTGCTCAGCGCCGCCCTCGCCGCCACGCTCGTCGCGGCCGGCACCGGAAGCGCCCACGGTGACGCGACGGCCCCCGCCGCCGGAGTCGCCGGCGTCACCGGCGTCCCGGCGTCGTCGGTCACCACCGCGCGGGTCACCCTCATCACCGGGGACGAGGTCACCGTGGCCGGCCAGGCCGGCCGTCCCGTCTCGGTCACCGTCACCCCCGGCGAACGCTCGGCCGGCGACCTGCGCACCTACACGGTCGGCGGCGACGTGTACGTGCTGCCGAACGAGGCCGCGCCGCTGGTCGCCTCGGGCCAGGTGGACAAGCGGCTGTTCAACGTCACCCAGCTCATCGCCCAGGGGTACGACGACGCCCACAGCGAGTCGATCCCGACCATCGTCCGCTACTCCGGCAAGGGCCTGGCCAAGGCCGCTCCGCCCGACGGCGGCCGGCTCACCCGGTCCCTGCCCGGTATCCGGGGAGCGGCCGTCGCCGCGGACAAGAAGCGCGGCGGCGCGTTCTGGGAGGCCGTGGACGACGACACCGCCAAGGCGGGAACGCCCAAGGCCCGGCTCTCCGGCGGCATCGAGAAGCTCTGGCTGGACGGCAAGGTCAAGACGCTGCTCGACAAGAGCGTGCCGCAGATCGGCGCCCCCGAGGCATGGGCCGCCGGTTACGACGGAACCGGCGTCAAGGTCGCCGTCCTGGACACCGGCGTGGACGCCGAGCACCCCGACCTGGCCGACCGGATCGCCGAGAGCCGCAGCTTCGTCCCCGGCGAGACGGCTCAGGACGGCCACGGGCACGGCACGCACGTCGCCTCCACGATCGCGGGCAGCGGCGCGGGCTCGGGCGGCAAGTACAAGGGCGTGGCGCCCGGCGCCCGGCTGATCGTGGGCAAGGTGCTGGCCGACGAGGGCGCCGGCATGGAGTCGTGGATCCTCGACGGGATGAACTGGGCGGCCCACTCGGGCGCGAAGGTCGTCTCGATGAGCCTGGGCGGCCAGGAGGGCGCCGACGGCACCGACCCGATGGCCGTGGCGGTCAACGAGCTGACCGCCGAGACGGGCGTGCTGTTCACCATCGCCGCGGGCAACAGCGGCCCGGGGGCGACCACGGTGGGCTCGCCCGGCGCGGCCGAGGCGGCGCTCACCGTCGGCGCGGTCGACTCGGCCGACGCGGTCACCGACTTCTCCAGCCGCGGTCCCCGCGGCGGCGACGGGGCGCTCAAGCCGGAGATCACCGCTCCCGGCTTCAAGATCGTGGCCGCCCGCGCCGCGGGCACCTCGATGGGCACGCCGGTGGACGGCACGTACACCACGGCGAGCGGCACGTCGATGGCCACGCCGCACGTGGCGGGCGCCGCCGCCATCCTCGCGCAGCGGCACCCCGACTGGACCGCCGCGAGGCTGAAGAACCAGCTCGTCAGCACCGCGCGGACGACGGCCGGCACCTCCGTGCACAGCCAGGGCGCCGGCCGCGTGGACGTGAGCCGCGCCGTACGCCAGCCCGTCTCGGGCTCCGGCGTGATCGACTTCAGGCTCGCCGACTGGGACGCCGGAGAGCCGGCCACCAAGCAGATCGAGTACGTCAACGACGGCGACCAGCCCGTCACCCTGACGCTCGCCGCCAAGGGCGCGGGCGAGGATCTGCCGGCCGCGGCGCTGACCCTGGGCGCCCAGACGGTGACCGTGCCGGCGCACGGCACCGCGTCGGCGGCCGTCACCGTCGACACCTCGGCCGTGCCGGCGGGGGCGCACGGCGCGCACGTCACCGCGTCCACCGCCGACGGCCAGACGGTCGTGACCACGGCCGTCGGCTTCGTCCGGGACGTGGAGCGCTTCGACGTCACCCTCAAGGTGCTCGACCGGGACGGCAAGCCGACCACCGGCGCCGCCGTCGTGCACGACATCAACCTCGACAGGCTGGCCCTTCCGGACAGCTACCTGATCGGCGCGGACGGCACCGCCAAGGTCCGGCTGCCCCGGGGCGAGCACGCCTTCATGGCGGAGATCTTCCACTACGCCGCCGAGGGGAACCGGGTCTGGGAGTACACCTACGGCGCCGAGCCGGGCGCGGTCATCGACTCCGACCGGACCATCACCTTCGACGGCGCCAAGGCCGGACCGGTCACCATGGACACCCCGAAGCCGAACCAGGCGAACAGGGTCCGGCTCGGCCTGTCGGTCCAGAGTGCGGCCGGCACCAGCGCCTACGGCCTCGAACAGTGGATGAACGGCGAGACGAAGGTGTACTCCGTCCCGTCCCAGGGCACGAGCAGCCGCTTCGAGTCCCGGGTCGCCTGGTCGCTCACCGCGCCGGAGCTGAAGGCCCAGGTCCTCGGCGCCGGGGCCGAGCCGATCGAGCCGGCCTACTTCCGGGGCCGGGCCGGCTCCGCGCGCATCGACGGCGCCCAGGTCCTGCGGGCCGCGGACGCCGGGACCGGGCGTCCCGAGGACTACGCGGGGCAGCCGGTCCGGGGACGGCTCGCGCTGGTCAAGCGCAGCGCCGAGCTCACGCCGCAGCAGCAGGTCGACAACGCGGCCGCCGCAGGAGCGGGCGCGGTCATCATCTACAACGACAAGCCCGACAACTGGGGCGCCGACAACTGGAGCACGTCGCCGACCAGGATCCCGGCGATGACGCTCGCGGGTGAGCAGGGCGCCCGGCTGGCCGCGGCGGCGGCCAAGGGCAGGCTGCAGGTCCGGCTCTCGGGCACGGCGGTGAGCCCGTACGCCTACGAGCTGGTCAAGTACCGCAACGGCGGCGTCCCGGCGGACCAGCGGTACAAGGTGCGCGACGGCGAGCTGGCCACCGTGCAGTCGTTGTTCCACGCCTCGGCGCCGGCCACGGAGGCCGGGTACGCCCGGTCGCTGGTCTCGCCGATGCAGGGCACGGCCTACGCGGTCTTCACCCGGATGATCACGCCGCGGCCCCTCACCGAGTACGTCACGGCCGACCTGCGGACCTTCGAGTCGATGCAGGTGGGCTCGGTCTGGGAGGGCGGCCAGGCGTGGCAGCAGACCGCGCCGTCCGTGCTCAAGGCCGGTCAGCGGGTGTCGCGCGACTGGAACAAGGCGGTGGTCCGCACGGCGCTGCCGGCCGCGGCGGACAAGTCCGCGGTCCGCGAGGGCGCGATCGGCGTGCTCTTCGCGGGAGGGCTGTTCGACACCGCGCCCGGCCAGACGTACCTGTTCCGCGCCTCCGCCGACAAGGAGCAGTCGACGGTCTACCGCGACGGCGAGCTGCTGGGCTCCGCGCCGTCGGCGGCCGTCGCCTTCCCGGTGGTGCCGGAACGCGCCCAGTACCGCGTGGTGACCGACGTGCAGCGGAACGCACCTTTCTGGACGACCTCCACCAAGGTGCGCACCGACTGGACGTTCCACTCGCAGCAGGTGGCCGCCCAGGACCTGCTGCCGGTCCTGTCGATCGACTACGACCTCGACGTGGACGAGACCAACAGCGCCCACGCGAACGCCCCCACCCGCGTCGGCCTCGGCCTGCGCTACCCGAAGGGCCTGGCGGGGCCGCGCATCACCCGGGCCGCCCTGTGGACCTCGGCCGACGACGGCGCCACCTGGCAGCCGGTACGGCTCGCCGGGGCCGGTGAGCGGGCCTTCACCGGCGCGATCAGGAACCCGGCGAAGCCCGGCGGCTTCGTGTCGCTGCGCGTGCAGGCCACCGACGCCGACGGCGGCACCGTCGAGCAGATCGTGACCCGCGCGTACCAGCTACGCCGATAGTTCCAGGTGAGGGGCGTCCCCGGCGGGGGCGCCCCTCACAGCGGGATCATGCCGGACCGGGCCGCGTACCAGGCGAGCTGCATGCGGCTGTCGGTCCCGGCCAGCTTCATCAGCCGCCGGATCCGGCGCTGGACGGTGCGCTCGCTGGTGCCGAGCCGGCTGGCGACCGTCTTGTCCGGCATCCCGGACAGCAGGTACGTCATCAGCGCGACATCGGTGTCGTCCCAAGCCGCGACCCCCTCGGTCACGCTCGTGGCGGTGAGCCGCAGCGGGGTCGCCGCCTGCCACACCCGCTCGAACAACTCCACCAGAAGATGGACCAGGGACTGCCCCCTGACCAGGAGGAAGCCCGGCTCCACGCTCGTCTGGTCGGGCAGGACGGGCAGGAGCACGACCTCCCGGTCCACGATGATCATCTTGCTGGGCAGCTCGACGGCGATCCTGATCTCGTAGCCGCCCTTCAGGAACCTGGAGATCTCGGCCGGGGCCCTGGGGTCGTCCAGCGCGGCGCGTTCGTACACGTAGCGGTAGGTGGCCAGGGCGTTGGTGGAGTCGTCGAGGTTGACGTCGAGCACGTACGGAGGCCGGAAGAACGCCAGCACCTCCCGGCGGGCGCCGCGTTCCAGATTGCCGAGCCAGGTGGCGAGCTGTTCCGGCGTGGTGAGCGCCTCGATCTCGCCCGCGGGCGAGGCCGCGCCCGTGCGGTACACCTCCACCAGCTCGGCCAGCCTGCCCTGCACCTGCTGCAACGCGGCTTGGCGCTCGGCGATCAGCGTGCCGAGGCCGACGTCGGGGGGCACGGCCATGTACAACCCGGTGTTGTCGCGGCTGGCCAGGCCAAGCGCGACGAGCCGCGTCACGGCCGCCGTCACGGCCGCCACCGGCAGGTCCAGCGCCTCGCCCACATCGGGGATCGTCACCCGGCGGCGGCGCAGGAGCTCCAGGTAGACGACCTCCTCCTCGTCGCTGAACCCCAGCCTATCCAGCATCTCTCATCACTTTCCGGCTGTCTGGCGGCATCACGGTCGCTCGTACGCGGGCGCGGCCAGCTCCCAGAGGCCGACCGGCCGCAGAGTGGCCGCGGCGGCGAGCAGCTGCTTCTCGTCCATGTCCTCGCCGGAGAGCCGCACGAGGGTGTTCCCATGGGCGGTGAACACGACGTTGCCGAAGTCATCTCTCAGGATCCAGAGGTCCGGCGCCGCCTGCACGCAGGTCACATCCTCGTGGCGATCCACTTCGTCAGCGCAGGCCTGCGCCGGGGGCATGGTCTCCGGCAGGACTTCGACCAGGAGGATGTCCGGGGCGCGCTCGTACCTGAGGGAGAGCTCCGGGCCGCGGACCTCCACCTTGTCGAGCCGGAAACCGGGCAGGTCGGGCACGGCGTTCGAGGTGTCCCGGGCGGTCATGGCCTGCGACTGGGCGGCGAGTGCGATCACGTCCTGGTTCGACCACGCCGCCAGGAACAGGGACGCGGCCACGCCGACCGCCGAGACGCGCACAGGTGCGGCAACCGGCAGGGCGATGCCCGCTCCCAGCGCGTAGCCGCACGCCCCGGCGGCCATGATGATCAGGCCGACGCGCCAGGCGCCGAAGCCGACCATGACGGAGACGGGGGCGGTCACGTTCAGGCCGACGTACAGCGCGATGAGGGCGAACTGCCCCAGCAGCGAGGCGAGCCACCAGTTCCGCAACATGGCGTACCAGGACAGCAGCATGCCGAGCGGAAGGGTCGCGAACAGCATCAGCAGCAGGTTGCCCGCGGCGTCATCGGGGCCGTGGAAGGCGATGACCGCCTGTGCCAGGCCGACCACGGCCCCCACGAGCGCCGCACGGATCAACGCATTCATACTCGATCATGGACGTTCTGCGCCCACTGCTGTCAAGAGGGGGTGTCCGCCCGGTCCCGGCGGGAGAACCAGCGCCAGGACGGCGGCAGGAGCAGCAGGACGACGACGGGCAGCGGCCCGAGGACGGTCGCGAAGAGCACCCCTTCCAGGTCGAGGCCGGGGTCGAGCGCGTCCACCGCGACGGCCCCGCCGACCTGCAGCAGTTCCAGGGCTACGGCGGCCCAGAGCATCCACGTCCTACGGGCGCCGAAGCGTTCCATCAGCCATCCGGTCAGCAGGAGGAACGTCACCTGCACCCCGAACAGCAGGAGCGGGCCGGGCGCAAAGGCGGCCAACACCGCTCCGGCCAGGAAGACCAGCCCCACGAGGCCGAACGCCACCTGAAGCGTCATGACGAACCTGGCGGCCCGTACGACGAAGGGCATCGGCTCGATCCCGACCGTCTTCACCATGGGACAAATACTGACGGATCGGCCATCCAGCGGGACAGAGAAACCACGCGTGAATCCCACCTTTCGATCAGGAGACGATCGTCCCCCGCAGGGGCCCCCAATTGGACAGCGGCATGCGCGCAACGGATATTGGACGGGAATAGGAGGATCTATTACATGGATGCGCGTCTGGACCATCTCGTTCTCTGGGTCTCCGACCAGCTCGCCGCCCTGCGTTTCTACGAGCAGGTGGTGGGCCTGCCGGGGGTCCGGGGGGAGGAGTTCCGCGAAGGCAAGGCGGGGTTCCCGAGTGTACGGATCACCGATGAGACGATCATCGACCTGATGGCGCACGACGTGTCGAACGGCGTGGAGGAGGGCACGGGGGTGACGGGCAGCGCCGGGCACCAGATCAACCACTTCTGCCTGTCGGTGAGCCGGGAGGACTTCGACGCGCTCCAGGTCCGGCTGAAGGACCACGGGATCGAGGTCACCGGCAGAGGCTCCAACTCCTTCGGCGCCCAGGGCATCGCCCCCGAGACCATCTTCTTCCCCGACCTGGACCGCAACGTCATCGAGGTTCGTCACTACCGCTGAGCCGGCGAGGTTGTCGGTCGGGTTTGGTAGACAGACGGCATGGGTGTGAGCGTCGACGAGTTCCTTGATCTGGTGCGGGGGTTGCCGGAGGTGACCGAGCATCCCAGCGCGGAGTGGGTCGGTTTCAAGGTCAACGGCAAGGGCTTCGGCTACCTGTGGGAGAAGACCGAGACGGTCGGGGTCAAGGCCACGATCGAGGAGCAGCTCGCGCTGGTGGCCGAGCGGCCCGAGGTGTTCGAGGTGCAGTTCACCGCCGGGCGCTTCGGGTGGGTCGTCGTCCACCTCGACAAGATCGAGGCCGACGAGCTGTTCGAGCTGATGGCCGAGGCGTGGTGCCTGACCGCGCCCCGGCCGCTGGTCAGCGCGTTCGAGGAGGCGCACCAGATCGCCCCGTCATGAGCCGCGGGTAGTCTCGGGCAGCGTGACCCCCATCGACATCCGGCTGCGCGAATGGCGTGAGGACGACGCCCCGGTCGTGCTGCGTGCGTTCGAGACGCCCGATCTGCGCCGCCAGTCGCCTTTCCCCGTCGTCACGCTCAAGGACGCGATGGGCTGGATCACGTCCTGGACGGGCGTGGGGCACGCGTTCGCCGTGACCGTCGAGGGTGGCACGGTGGTCGGGAACGTGGCGGTGGCCGGGATCGACGCCCACGACAACGGGTGGGTGTCCTACTGGGTCCTGCCCCCACACCGGGGGCTCGGGATCGCGACGGCGGCCACCGAGGAGCTGGCCCGGTGGGCGTTCGGCGAGCGCGGGCTCTTCCGGCTGGAGCTGGGGCACCGCACCGACAACCCGGCGTCGTGCCGGGTGGCGACCAAGGCGGGGTTCCTGGCCGAGGGCATCGAGCGCGGCAAGCTCTGCTACGAGGGCGTGCGCCACGACGTCGAGCGCCACGCCCGCCTCGCCACCGACTGACCCCGCCCCGCGGCGGGCCGGTGGCGGCGGAGCAGGGCCGCGGGCCGGGGTGATCGGCCGGCCTGGTCACGTGGTGGTGGGGTGAACTACCCTTTCCGGGTGGACAGCGAGAGCCGGGCCGCGGCCGGGCTGCTGGCGGCCCTGAGCAGGGCGGCCGAGATCCTCGCCGACTTACGCCACCCCTTCGTGCGCGGCAACCCCTTCACCCGCTTCGTCCCACCCTCGGGCGTGCGCACCGGCACCGCGTTCACCCTGCCCGACGGCCGCGAGGTGCTCTTCGAGGTCTCCCTCACCGTCTCCGGCGACGCCTTCCACGTGGAGGGCGGGATCACCGCCGAGGGCGAGCCGCTGCTGGAGCTGCCGCGCCGGAGCCTGCCGGACGTACACGACGCGCTCACCGTCCTGGACGACTACGCCGGCGACGTCGCCGCCCCCGCTGACCGCATGCTGGACGGACTTCTGGACGAAATTGTCTAATTGTCTGACAATGGAGGCATGAAGAACGGACCTCTCGCTGTCGTGGGCGCCTCCGCGCTCTGGGGCACCGCCGGCACCGCGGGGCTGCTCGTCTCGGCCGGGTCGGTCGGTTCGGTGGACTCGGTCGCGCTGGCCGCCGCCCGGCTGGTCATCGGCGGCGCCGCGCTCGGCCTGCTGGCGAGGGCCGGCCTCAGGCGGGTGCTGCGGCCGGGGCTGCTGCTGGCCGCGCTGGCGGTGGCGGCGTACCAGTTGTGCTTCTTCGCGGCGGTCGCGCGGACCGGAGTGGCCATCGGCACGGTGGTCGCGATCGGCAGCGGGCCGGCGTTCACCGGCGTGCTGTCCTGGGTGCTGCACCGGCGGCGGCCGAGCGGGCGGTGGGCGCTGGCGACCGCGGCGGCGGTCTGCGGCTGCGCGGCGCTGATCGTCGGCGGCGGCGCGCAGGCGGGCGGGCGGCTGGTGTCGGGCGTGCTGTTCGCGCTGCTCGGCGGCCTGCTCTACGCCTTCTACGCGGTCTCCGCCGCCAGGGCCATCGAGCAGGGGGCCGAGTCGGACGCCGTGATGGGGGTGATGTTCGGCGGCGCCGCCGTGGTCATGCTGCCGGTCCTGCTGGTCGGCGGCGTCGGCTGGATGGGGGAGCCGCGCTCGCTGCTCGCCGTGCTCTACCTGGGCCTCGGGACGACCGCGCTGTCCTACGTCCTGTACGGGCGCGGCCTGCGTACCACACCGGTCGCCACGGCCGCGACGCTGGCCCTGACCGAGCCGGCCGTCGCCGCGCTGCTGGGCCTGCTGGTGCTGGGGGAGCGCCTGGCCCCGCTCTCGGTCGCCGGGCTGGTGCTGCTGGTGCTCGGCCTGGTGGCGGTGGCCGTGCCGGAACGAGGCAGGGAACGCGTCGCGGAAACGGCACTAGCATCACAGCCGTGATGTTGCCCCTCAAACCCGTCTCCACGGTCGGCGCGCTCGCCGACGCCCTGCGCAGCCGGGTGCTCTCCGGCGAGATCGCGGCGGGGACGTCGCTGCCCGAGCAGGAGATCGCCGCGTCGTACGGCGTGGCCAGGCCGACCGTGCGCGAGGCGCTGGCCGGTCTGGTGCACGAGGGACTGCTCAGGCGCGAGCGCAACCGCAGCGCCTATGTCCCGGAGGTGACGATCGCGGACCTCCAGGACCTCATGTACGTGCGCCGGCCCCTGGAGGACCTCATGGCCCAGGCCGTCGCCGGCCGCCGGGTCCCCGACGCCGAGGCCGCGCTGCTCAGATGGGAGGAGCTGCCCGCCGACGCGCCGTGGTCGGCGACCGTGGCCGAGCACATGGCCCTGCACGAGGCGCTGATCGAGGCGGCCGGCAGCAGGCGGCTCGTACGCCTCTACGCCGCGCTCGCCGCCGAGACCAGGCTCGGCATGGTCCGCCTGCGCGAGGTCTACCGCGACCGGGACGTCCTGGTCCGCGAGCATCGCGAACTGCTCGACGCCATCGCGGCGGGCCCGGCGGAGGCGGCACAGGCGGCCGTAGCGGCGCATCTCAGCCACAACTGGGGCAGTCCCGAGCGTCCCTGAACGGAAACGCCATGGCCGTCATTGAGCGCGAGCCCTTGCGGGACAAGCCCGGAACTCGCAAGAATCGCGGCCATGCACGGCAACCCGATGCCGGACTCCTACGTATATGTCACCGAAGAGGGCGTCACCCGTCACTACGCCGACGGCAGCGTCGAGGCCCTTGCGTGGGAGGACGTTGCGGAGGTCCGGGTCGCCACCGAATCCGGGGAAGACGTTCTCTTCATCCTGCTCGATCGTGAGGGCGAAGGCTGCGTGGTGCCGCGTTCCGCGACTGATGCCACCTTTCTCGCCCGTCTACGCTATTTGCCCGATTTCGATCTCGACCGGCTGAACCTGGCCGCCGATTCCGCGCGTGACGGGGTTGTGGTCGTGTGGCGCAGCCCTGATCCGCCGTCCGCATTGCCGGATCTGGAGTACGACTAGCGCGTTCGCTAGCCTGTTACCTGGCGAAATGTCGCCATAAACATCACATTTCCTCGCCTGCGTGCTGCACTTTTGGATCGTTCCGTCAACCCCCGAAACCCCTAGATCGACGTCCGATTGTGGACATTTCCCGTTATTCCCCAGGTTGGAATCGATCTTTACTCTTTAGTGGGGGCCGCCGCCCTTGATAACGCATGGGTCATTGTCAACCTATGTGGCACAAGGAACGTCCTGTTATCGCGGTGAAAGCAGTTATCACAGGGTGGTGCTATGAGGGTGGGGACTGGGGAGTCCACTGCTGTGCTCCTCAAGGCCGCGCCACGCCTTGAGTCCAGCATCTGGACCCGGGCGTACCTGCGGCTCCTGTTAGGCGGAGACACGGCCTGCGCGCTGCTCGCGTGCGTGTGCGTGCTGGGCGTACGCCTGGCCTCCGGCGTGTACGTGCCGATCGCCGAGTACGTGCTCGGGCTCGGCCTGCTCGTCGCGTGGCCGGCAGCGCTCAAGATGGGAGGCGCGTACCGCCAGCGCGCCAACGGCGAGGGCCCGGAGGAGTTCAAGGCCGTCTTCACCGGCGGGATCGGGCTGATGGCCACCACGGCCGTCCTGGCCTACGCCACGCAGACGGCCATCGCGCGCAGCTTCGTCATGGCGATGCTGCCGCTGGTGCTGATCGCCACGCTCTACTTCCGCTACCGCATGCGCAAGCGGCTGCATCGCAGGCGGGCGATCGGCGAGTACATGCGGCAGGTGATCGCGGTCGGGCACCGGGAGTCGATCCTCGACCTCGTCGTGCAGTTCCGCCGCCAGCCGCACCACGGCATGCAGGTCGTCGGGGCCTGCCTGCCGCACGACACGCTGGACGTCGACCTCGACGGCATCCCCGTGATGGGCTCCTTCGGCGACGTCGCCGAGGTCGTGGCCCACTCGCGGGCCGACGCGGTGGCCGTCCTGGCCTGTCCCGAGCTGGACGGGGCGGCGCTGCGCCGGCTGGCCTGGAGCCTGGAGACGGCGCGTACGGACCTGTTCGTCGCGCCCGCGCTCATGGACGTCGCCGGCCCGCGCATCAGCATCAGGCCGGTGGCCGGGATGCCGCTGCTGCACGTGGAGCACCCGGAGTTCGACGGCACGCGGCAGTTCGCGAAGTCGGTCTTCGACCGCATGGTGGCCGGCGCGGCCCTGCTGGTGCTCGCGCTGCCGCTGCTGGCGCTCGCCCTGGTGATCAGGCTGACCAGCCAGGGTCCCGCGCTGTTCCACCAGACCAGGGTGGGCAGGGGTGGCAGGGAGTTCCGGGTGGTGAAGTTCCGCACGATGGTGGTCGACGCGGAACGGCTCAAGCACCAGCTTCTTGAGGCGAACGAGTTCGACGGGGTGCTGTTCAAGATGAGGAACGATCCAAGGATCACCCGGGTGGGCGCCTTCCTGCGCCGCTACTCCCTGGACGAGCTGCCGCAGTTGCTCAATGTGATCCGTGGTGAGATGTCCCTCGTCGGCCCCCGACCGCCGCTGCCGGAGGAGGTCGCCAGGTACGGCGCCGACGTGCGCCGCCGCCTGGTGGTCAAGCCCGGCATGACCGGCCTCTGGCAGGTCAGCGGCCGTTCCGACCTGACGTGGGAGGAGTCCGTACGGCTCGACCTGCGTTACGTGGAGAACTGGTCGCTCCTGCTCGACCTGCAGATCCTGTGGAAGACCTGGTCCGTCGTCACCCGTGGAGAAGGGGCTTACTAGCAGTGAAGGCACTCGTGCTCGCCGGGGGGTCGGGCACACGGCTCCGGCCCATCACGCACACCTCGGCCAAGCAGCTGGTCCCCGTCGCCAACAAGCCGGTCCTGTTCTACGGGCTGGAGGCCATCGCGGCGGCCGGGATCAGGGAGCTCGGCCTGGTGGTCGGGGACACGCAGGCGGAGATCGAGTCGGCCGTCGGGGACGGCTCGGCGTTCGGGCTGCAGGTGACCTACCTCCGCCAGGAGGCGCCGCTCGGGCTGGCGCACGGCGTGCTGATCGCCCGCGAGTACCTGGGCGACGACGACTTCGTGATGTACCTGGGCGACAACTTCGTCGTCGGGGGCATCAACGACCTGGTGGACAGGTTCACCAGAGAACGGCCCGCCGCGCAGATCATGCTGACCAGAGTCGGCGACCCCGGCCAGTTCGGGGTCGCCGAGCTGGACGCGGAGGGCCGCGTGGTCGGCCTGGAGGAGAAGCCGGCCAGCCCCAAGAGCGATCTGGCGCTGGTCGGCGTCTACCTGTTCAGCCCGGCGATCCACGCCGCCGTCGCCGAGCTCAAGCCGTCGTGGCGGGGCGAGCTGGAGATCACCGACGCGATCCAGTGGCTGATCGAGGCCGGGCTGCGCGTGGAGTCGTCGGTGATCTCGGGATACTGGAAGGACACCGGCAACGTCACCGACATGCTGGAGGTCAACCGGCTGGTCCTGGAGTCGGTCGAGCCCGGCGTGCGCGGGCGGGTCGACGAGGCCAGCGAGCTGATCGGCCGGGTGGTGGTCGAGCCGGAGGCGGTGGTCGAGCGCTCCCGCGTGGTCGGCCCGGCGATCATCGGCCGGGGTGCGCGCATCCAGGACAGCTACGTCGGGCCGTTCACCTCGGTCGGCGCGTCGTGCGTGGTCACCGGCAGCGAGATCGAATACTCGATCCTGCTGCCTCGGGCGTCCATCGACGGCGTGGGCCGGATCGAGGCGTCCCTGATCGGCCACGACGTCGAGGTCACCCGAGCGCCCAACACGCCCAGAGCCCACCGTCTCGTGCTGGGCGATCACAGCAAGGTACAGATCACTACATGACAAGAGTTCTGGTGACGGGCGGCGCGGGGTTCATCGGCTCCCACTTCGTCCGGGGGCTGCACGACGCGTACGTGACCGTCCTCGACAAGCTCACCTACGCCGGGAACCGCGCCAACCTCGAAGGCGTGCGCCACGAGTTCGTCCACGGCGACATCTGCGACGCGGAGTTGCTGCGCGAGGTCGTCCCGGGTCATGACCTGGTGGTGAACTTCGCCGCCGAGTCCCACGTCGACCGGTCGATCGAGGGCGCCGCCGCCGAGTTCATGCGGACCAACGTGCTCGGCACCCAGACGCTGCTCCAGGCGTGCCTGGAGGCGGGCACGCCGAAGGTCGTCCAGGTCTCGACGGACGAGGTCTACGGGTCGATCGACATCGGCTCCTGGGACGAGTCCGCGCCGGTGCGCCCGCGTTCGCCGTACGCGGCCAGCAAGGCGGGCGGCGACCTGATCGCCCGCTCGTACGCGATCACCTACGGCCTGGACGTGTCGATCACCCGCTGCGGCAACAACTACGGCCCCCGGCAGTACCCCGAGAAGCTGATCCCGCTGTTCGTCACGAACCTGCTGCGCGGCCGCCAGGTCCCGCTGTACGGCGACGGCGGCAACGTGCGTGACTGGATCCACGCCGAGGACCACTGCGCCGGAATCCGCCTGGTCGCCGAGAAGGGCGAGCCCGGCGAGGTCTACCACATCGCCGGCACCGCCGAGCTGACGAACAAGGAGCTGACCGCCCGCCTGCTCGAAGCCTGCGGCCGCGACTGGGACTCGGTGCGCTACGTCGAGGACCGCAAGGGCCACGACCGCAGGTACTCCCTGGACGACGCCAAGCTGCGCAAGCTCGGCTACCGCCCGGAGATCCCGTTCGACCAGGGGCTGAAGGACACCGTCCGCTGGTACGCCGACCACCGCGACTGGTGGCCCTCGTGACCGGAGGTCTGTCATGAGGTGGCTCGTCACGGGCGGCGGCGGCATGCTGGCCGCCGACGTGCTCGAACGGGCGGCGCGGACCGGCGATCCGGTGCTCGCGCTCGGCCGTTCCGAGCTCGACCTGTGCGACCGGCGCTCCGTCCGCGACTTCGTCACCGCCTACCGGCCCGGAGTGGTGGTCAACTGCGCCGCCTGGACCGCCGTGGACGACGCCGAGACCCACGAGGCCGAGGCGCTGGAGATCAACGGGCACGCGGTGGGCTGGCTGGCGGAGAGCTGCGCGCGGGCCGGGGCGCGGCTCGTGCACGTGTCCACCGACTACGTCTTCGACGGAACCGCGCCGGCGCCATACCCGGAGGACGCGCCGACCGCGCCGGTGAACGCGTACGGCAGGACCAAGCTCGCCGGTGAGCGGGCGGCGCTGGAGCACGGGCACCACGTGGTGCGCAGCGCCTGGCTGTACGGCGCGGCCGGCCCCAACTTCGTGCGCACCATGATCAGGCTGGCGGCCGAGCGCGACACCGTGGACGTGGTCGACGACCAGCGCGGCCAGCCGACGTGGACCGCCGACCTGGCCGACTACCTGGTACGGCTGGCGCAGTCCGAGCTGCTGCCGGGCGTCTACCACGGCACCAGCTCCGGGGAGACGACATGGTGCGGCCTGGCCAAGGAGATCTTCACGCTGCTCGGCCTGGACCCGGAGCGGGTGCGCCCGGTGAGCTCGGCGGGCTTCCCCCGGCCGGCCCGGCGTCCGGCCAACAGCGTGCTCGCGCACACCAGGGGAGAGCCGATCCGGGACTGGGACCAGGCGCTGCGCGCGGCCTGGCCGGCGCTGACGCACGGGCGCCGGTGCGGCGTCGCGTAGGCGGCGCGGTGCTGTGGCTCATGGTGGCGGGCCTGGCGGGGTGGGCGGGGCTGCGGCTGTCCGGGTGGGAGCCGAAGTTCCTGTGGTCGCAGCTCGTGTCGTTCACGCCGTACGCGGCGGCGCTCTCGGTGGTGCCGCTGGGCTTCGCGTTCCACCTGCGCTCCTGGCCGCTGATCGCCGCCGCGCTCGCCGTGACGTGCGCGTTCGCGGTGGCCGTCGTGCCGCGCGCGGTGCCCGAGGGCAACCCGCCGGCCGCCGGGCCGGTGCTGCGGGTGATGGCGGTCAACCTGCTGCACTCCTCCGTGCTGCCGCCGGTGCTGGTGGAGACGGTCCAGCGCGAGCGGCCGGACGTGCTGAACCTGCTGGAGTTCACCGGCCTGATGCGGGAGCGGGTGGAGGAGCTGGGGCTGGCGCGGCTGCTGCCGTACCGGATCGTGCTGCCGGGGGAGGACTCGTCGGGGGCGGCGATCTACTCGCGTTACCCGCTGCGGGCGGCGGACCTGCCGATCGCGGCGCCGCCCTTCGAGGAGAGCCCGCGCCACCTGCCCGCCGTCGTCACGCTGCCGGGCGGGCGGGAGGCCGAGATCGTCGCGGTGCACGCGTGCGCGCCCTCGGAGGGCTGGCGGACGGCGTGCTGGGCGTCCAGCATCCGGGCGCTGCCGCCCGCCGCGGCGCCCTTGCGGATCCTGGCCGGGGACTTCAACTCCACCCTCGACCACGCGGTGCTGCGCGACCTGATCGCCACAGGCTACCGGGACGCAGCCGACGTCACCGGGAAGGGGCTCTCCATGACGTGGCCCTACTACGAGCAGCCGCGGCTGTTCCCGAAGGTGGCCATCGACCACGTGCTGGCCGACCGGCGGATCGCGATCCGGAGCTTCCAGACCCTGCGGGTGCCGAGGACCGACCACCGGGCGACGCTCACCGAGCTGGTCCTTCCTTGATGTGACGTTTCCGGAGCTGAGACCGATATGTCATGGACACCCAGGGGGACGGATGACGAGGTTGCCGGAGAGGAAGACGGTGTTCGGCACCGTGCTGGACGCCCTCACCATGAGCCAGGTGATCGACCGTTGCGTGGCGGCCGTCGCGGCGGACGGCAGGCTGACCATCGGCGTGGTGAACGCCGCCAAGGTCGTCAACATGCGCGCGGACGCCGCCCTGCGCCAGTCGGTGCTGGACAGCGACCTCGTGCTGGCCGACGGGCAGTCGGTGGTCTGGGCCGCGCGGGTGCTCGGCCACCGCCTCCCCGAGCGGGTGGCGGGCATCGACCTGTTCACCGAGCTGATGGCCGAGGGCGCCCGGCGCGGCTACCGGGCCTACTTCCTCGGCGCGACCGCCGAGGTGCTGGCCGGGGTGCTGGACGAGGTGCGCGCCCGCTACCCGGGCCTGGCCGTCGCCGGCTCCCGCGACGGCTACTTCGCGCCGGAGGAGTCGGGCGAGGTCGCCGCCGAGATCGCCGCCTCGCGGGCCGACCTGCTGTTCCTGGGCATCACCTCGCCGAAGAAGGAGATCTTCATCCGCGAGTGGGGGGAGCGCACCGGCGCGCGGATCATCCACGGCGTGGGCGGCTCGTTCGACGTGCTGGCCGGGCGCACCCGGAGGGCGCCGCTGCGCTGGCAGCGATTAGGGCTGGAATGGCTCTACCGCATGCTTCAGGAGCCGTTGCGGCTCGGGCCGCGCTACGTGCGCACCAACGGCAGATTCCTGCTCCTGGTGATCAGGGAGTGGGCCGGTGTCAGACGCAGGATCGAGGAGACGACGTGACGGATCACCGGATCGCTCTGCTGAGCTCCGGCCACCAGGACTTCGTGCGGGACATGCTGGACCTGTCGGTACGCGGCCTGCCCCCCGGATACCGCGACGGCGGCTTCGTCTTCACCCGCCGGGGCCGGCAGCAGGCCGACGGCACCTGGACGGCCGTGCCGGAGGGGCGCAGCATCCGCTACTCCGCGATCGTCGCGCTCGGCGTGGCCACCATGGAGGAGTCCCGGCAGCGGGCGGCGCTGGCCGGTGACGACGTCCTCGATCTGGTGGGGAACCTGGTCAAGCGGCTCCCCGAGGTGACCGGCGCCGGTGACGCCGCGCTGATCTGCTGGGCGGCGGCCGAGAGCGGGCACGCCGACCTCGACCAGGCCCTGAGCCGTCTCGCCGAGCTGGACGCGGGCGAGCAGATCTACACCGTCGAGGCGGCGTGGGTGCTGGCCGCCCTGGTCGCGGCCGGGGTGCGCGACGGCCGCGCCGAACGGGCCCGCGAACGGCTGCTCGGCGGGCTGGCCGGCAACCGGCTCTACCCGCACGCGCTCGGCCGGGGCCCGCTGGTGCCCCGCTACCGCGCCCACGTGGGGTGCTTCGCCGACCAGGTCTACCCGCTCCAGGCGCTGGCCAGGCTGCACGCGGCCACCGGCGACGCCGAGGCGCTGCGGGCCGCCGAGCAGGTGGCCGCGGGCATCTGCCGGGCCCAGGGGCCGCGGGGCGAGTGGTGGTGGCACTACGACGCCCGTACCGGCTCGGTGGTCGAGGGGTTCCCCGTCTACAGCGTCCACCAGCTCTCCATGGGGCCGATGGCGCTGCTGGACCTGGCCGACGCGGGTGGCACGGCGTACGTGGCGGAGATCTCCAAGGGGCTCGACTGGATGATCGAGCGGCCCTCGTTCGTGCTCGACGATCTGGCGCTGACCTGGCGCAAGGAGGCCAGGGACGACCCCCGCAAGCTGGTGCGCGGGCTGCGGGCGATGGCGACGGGCGTGCACAGGGGGTCGCGGCTCGGCGTGCTGGACCGGGTCTACCCGCCGGTCGCCGTGGACCGGGAGTGCCGGCCGTACGAGCTGGGGTGGCTGCTGTACGCGTGGCTGGCCAGTTGCGGACAAAGCGCGTGACTTGGCCCTGAATCGGTGCGATAGATCGATTCAGGGCTCGGGGGATATTTCCGTTTCAAGGGGGTTCCCGTGTTACGGCGGCTTCGCCATGCGCTCCTTTCCGTCCTGCTGATCACGACCGGGCTGGCCATCGTCGCGCCACCGCCCGCGCAGGCACTGCCGAGCAGCTTCCAGAGACAGGTGGTCTTCAGCGGGCTGACCAATCCGACCAACATCGAGTTCGCCTCCGACGGCCGGGTGTTCGTCGCCGAGAAGAGCGGCCTGATCAAGGTCTTCGACTCCCTCACCGACAGCACACCGGCGATCTACGCCGACCTGCGCACGCAGGTGCACAACTTCTGGGACCGCGGGCTCCTCGGCCTGGCCCTGCACCCGGACTTCCCGGCCGACCCGCGCATCTACGTGCTGTACTCCTACGACGCGGTGCCCGGCGGCAGCGCGCCGCGCTGGGGCACCGCGGGCGCGAGCGCCGACCCGTGCCCGACCCCGCCCGGCGCGACGGGTGACGGCTGCCTGATCACCGGGCGGTTGTCCGTGCTGACGCCCTCGGGCGGCTCGGTGGCCGAGACCCCGCTGATCACCGACTGGTGCCAGCAGCACCCCAGCCACTCCGTCGGCGACCTGGCGTTCGGCCCCGACGGCATGCTCTACGCCAGCGGCGGCGACGGCGCCAGCTTCAACTTCGCCGACTACGGCCAGGACAACCTGACCAGCTCCGACGTCACCCCGGACAACCCGTGCGGTGACCCGCCCTCGCCCGTCGGCACCGCGCTCAGCCCGCCGGCCGCCGAGGGCGGCGCGCTGCGCTCGCAGGACCTGCGCACCGGCGGCGACCCGGCGGGCCTCAACGGCAGCATCATCAGGATCGACCCCGACACCGGCGCCGCCGCCCCCGGCAACCCGAACGCGGGGAGCAGCGACCCCAACGCGGCCCGGATCATCGCCTACGGCCAGCGCAACCCGTTCCGCATCACCGTACGGCCCGGCACGAACGAGATCTGGGCCGGCGAGGTCGGCTGGAACACCTACGAGGAGATCAACCGCATCACCTCTCCGACCGGCCCGGTCAGCAACTTCGGCTGGCCCTGCTACGAGGGCCCGGCCCGGCAGGGCGGCTACGACAACCTGAACCTGACCCTCTGCGAGAACCTGTACGCGGCGGGCCCGGCGGCGGTGACGCAGCCGTACTTCGCCTGGAACCACGCCTCCAAGCCCGCGCCGAACGACCCGTGCCCGTCAGGCGGATCGTCCTCCAGCGGCGTCGCGTTCTACGAGGGCGGCTCCTACCCGGCCGCCTACGACGGCGCGCTGTTCTTCTCCGACTTCAGCAGGTCGTGCGTCTGGGTCATGACCAAGGGCGCGAACGGCCTGCCCGACCCGGCGACGGTGACCACGTTCGACTCCGGCATGCCCGCCGTGGAGGTGCAGACCGGCCCCGGCGGCGACCTGTTCGCGGTCGACTACACCAACGGGCAGATCATCCGATACCTGTACAACAACATCCCGCCGACCGCCGTCATCGGCGCCAGCGCGACCTCGGGCAACGCGCCGCTCACGGTGAACTTCACCTCCGCCGGATCCGCCGACGCCGACGGCGACCCGCTCACCTTCCGCTGGGACCTGGACGGCGACGGCGACTACGACGACTCCACCTCGGCCACGCCGTCCCACACCTACGCGCAACCCGGCTCCTACGTGGTGAAGCTCCGGGCCGACGACGGGCGAGGCGGCCAGGGGACCGCGACCGTCACGATCAACGTGAACAACACGGCCCCCACGGCGACGATCAACTCCCCGTCGCCCTCGCTGACGTGGGCCGTCGGTGACACGATCACGTTCTCCGGCACCGGCACCGACGCCCAGGACGGCACGATCCCCGGCTCGCGGATGCAGTGGAAGCTGATCATGCATCACTGCCCCGGCACCTGCCACGAGCACGAGATCACCACCTTCACCGGCACCGGTGGCTCCTTCGCGCCGCCGGACCACGAATACCCGTCGCACCTGGAACTCCGGTTGACCGTGACCGACGCGCACGGCCTGACCGACACCAAGAGCGTGCTGCTGCAGCCGAAGACGGTGAACCTGACCTTCCAGACCGTGCCCGCCGGGTTGCAACTCGGCTTCAACAGCGAGCAGACCGTCGCCCCCTTCACCAGGACGGTGATCGTCGGCTCCCACAACTCGGTCTCCGCGCCCTCGCCGCAGAGCTCCGGCGGCTCCAGTTACACGCTCACCTCCTGGTCCGACGGCGGCGCGGCCACGCACAACGTCACGGCGCCGGCCGGCGCGGCGACCTACACCGCGACCTACCAGCAGTCCCAGGTGCCGGACGGCCTGGTGGCGGCGTACGGCATGGACGCGGGCGCCGGCACGGCGGTCGCCGACGCCTCGGGCAAGGGCAACAACGGCACGGCCGCGAACACGGCGTGGTCCCTGACCGGCAAGTACGGCCAGGCGTTGTCGTTCGACGGCACGTCGAGCTGGGTGACGGTGGCCGATTCGAGTTCGTTGCGTCTGACGAACGGGATGACGTTGGAGGCGTGGGTGCGTCCGTCGAGTGTGACGGGGTGGCGGACGGTGTTGATGAAGGAGTTCGGGGCTGATCTGGCGTACGCGATCATGGGGAGCGGCGGCAGCGGCCCGGCGGCGTTCGTCTACACGTCCTCGGGGGCGAATGCTCCGGCGGCGGGCAATCTGCCGTTGAACACCTGGAGTCATGTGGCGGCGACGTACGACGGTTCGACGTTGCGGATGTTCGTCAACGGCACGCAGGTAGCGGCCAACCCGACGGTCGGCAACCTGCGCACCGGGACGAGCCCGTTGCGGATCGGCGGGAACAGCGGTTCGGGCGAGTACTTCAGCGGTCTGATCGACGAGGTGCGGGTCTACAACAAGGCGCTCACCGCCGCTCAGATCACCACCGACATGAACACCCCCGTCGGGCAGCAGGGACCGCCCGACACGCAGCCGCCCACCGCGCCCGGCTCGCTGGCCGCGACCGGCGGTCAGGGCAGCGCCCAGCTCACCTGGACGGCCTCGACCGACAACGTGGCCGTCACCGGGTACACCGTTCACCGGTCGGCGACCGCCGGGTTCACGCCGTCCGGGGCCAACCAGGTGGGCTCGACCGCGAGCACGTCGTTCATGGACTCGGGGGTCGCGGCGGGCACGTATTACTACCGCGTCGTGGCCTTCGACGGCTCCAGCAACACAGGGCCGCCGTCCGACGAGGCGTCGGCGGTGGTCACCCCGCCGCCCACGGTCAGCGGGCTGGTGGCGGCGTACGGCATGAACGCGGGCACCGGGACGGTCGTCGCCGACGCCTCCGGCAACGGCAACAACGGCACCCTCACCGCGGCGACCTGGACGGCCGGCAAGTACGGCCAGGCGTTGTCGTTCGACGGCACGTCGAGCTGGGTGACGGTGGCCGATTCGAGTTCGTTGCGTCTGACGAACGGGATGACGTTGGAGGCGTGGGTGCGTCCGTCGAGTGTGACGGGGTGGCGGACGGTGTTGATGAAGGAGTTCGGGGCTGATCTGGCGTACGCGATCATGGGGAGTGGCGGCAGCGGCCCGGCGGCGTTCGTCTACACGTCCTCGGGGGCGAATGCACCGGCGGCGGGCAATCTGCCGTTGAACACCTGGAGTCATGTGGCGGCGACGTACGACGGTTCGACGTTGCGGATGTTCGTCAACGGCACGCAGGTGGCGGCCAACCCGACGGTCGGCAACCTGCGCACCGGGACGAGCCCGTTGCGGATCGGCGGGAACAGCGGTTCGGGCGAGTACTTCAGCGGTCTGATCGACGAGGTGCGGGTCTACAACAAGGCGCTCACCGCCGCTCAGATCACCACCGACATGAACACGCCGGTCAGTTAGCCCCGGCTGCTCTCGTCGCGCAGCCAGGTGGTGTAGTCGCCCGCGCGGATCGCGCGGGCGGCCCGCCGCCTGGCCAGCACGGCCATCGCGGCGAAGACCACGGCCGCGCCCGCCAGGCGCGGCTCCTTCGCCACGATGGCCGCCAGGTCGCGCGGCCCGGTGCGCTCGCCGGCGGTGGCCGAGGTCCGTTCCAGCTCGGTGACGCTGGTCATCGCCCGGACCCGGCGGCGCAGCAGGTCGGCGACCGTGCGCGGCGGATGGATCACCGCGCGGGCCGTGCCGACGATCACGCGTTCGTCGGGTGCGAACGCCAGAGACGCGGTCAGGTCGTCGGCCATCACGGGCGGCAGCGCGCGCAGGCGCTCGTTGCCCACGCCGTTCACCGCGATCACGCCCCGGGCGAACAGTCCGGCGCGGACGTGCGGCAGCCGCGTCCAGATGGCGTAGTAGGCGCGCACCGGCCACGGGCTGCCGGCCAGCCTCAGGTCCCGCTCCGGCCCGGCGGCGAGCGGCCCGTCCGGCGCGCTCAGCACGGCCGCCAGGGCGCGGGCGGAGGCGGTGCTGAGCTCGACGTCGGCGTCGACGTACAGGCGGGGGTAGCCGCGGGCCGCCTGGTCGCCCATGCGCAGCGCCGCGCTCTTGGACGGGACGGGCGTGGTCAGCACCCGCACGTCGTACGGACGCGCCACGTCGGCCGTGCCGTCGGTGCAGCCGTTGGCCACGACCACCACGTCGAACTCGCCGGGCGCCGCCTCGCCGAGCAGGCCGTCCAGCAGGCGGCCGAGCACCTTGGCCTCGTTGTGGGCCGGGATCACGACGCTCACCACGACGGGAGGATCCCCGCGTCGCGGGCCTGCTTGAGCGTGGGGGCGGCGGCGTCCTTCGCCGACAGGACCGGCTCCACGTCGATCGGCCACTCGATGGCCAGGTCGGGGTCGAGCGGGTGGATGCCGTGCTCGTGCGCCGGGTCGTACGGGGAGGAGCAGAGGTAGACGACCGTGGCCGACTCGCTGAGGGCCATGAAGCCATGGCCCAACCCCTCGGTCAGGAAGATGCCCTGGCGCGAGACGTCGTCCAGCCGCACCGCCTCCCACCGCCCGTACGTCGGCGAGCCCACCCGGACGTCCACGACGACGTCCAGGGCCTCGCCCGCCAGGCACATGACGTATTTGGCCTGGCCGGGCGGCACGTCGGCGAAGTGGATGCCGCGCAGCACGCCGCGGCTGGAGACCGAGCAGTTGACCTGGGCCAGCTCGATCGAGCGCCCCGTCGCCTCCCGAAGGTCGGCGGCGCGGAAGCTTTCCAGGAAAACGCCCCGGGGATCGCTGTGGATGCGGGGGGTGTAGAGCAATGCTCCATCGATGCTCAGGCGTTTCATGAAGACACTTGTAACACTCATTGCCGCCCACCCGAAGTATGGCTGTGGGTTTCCAAAGGGGGAAATCTTGTCATTTCTGGGTGGGGCCCTTTGTTGATGACATCGTGCCGGTTGTGCGGCTCGACGGACCTGGTCGGCGTGGTGGATCTCGGGGCGACACCGCCCTGTGAGCTCTTCCTCACGACGGAACAACTCGATCAGCCGGAGCTCACCTATCCTCTTCATCTGCGGGTATGCACGGGCTGCTGGCTGGCCCAGATCCCGCCGTTGATCACGCCGGAAGAGACATTCACCGAATACGCTTACTTTGCGTCATTCTCTGCTTCCTGGGTGGAGCACGCGCGGCGGTTCGTCGACTCCGCGGTGGAACGGTTGAAGCCGTCGTTCGTGGTCGAGGTGGCCAGCAACGACGGCTACCTGCTGCAGCACGTGGTCGAACGCGGCATCCGGTGCCTCGGCATCGAGCCGTCGGCCAACGTGGGCCAGGCGGCCAAGGACAAGGGCGTGCCGACGCTCACGGCGTTCCTGACGCCGGAGACGGGCGCGTCGGTGCGGGCCGGGAACGGTCCCGCCGACCTGGTGGTGGCCAACAACGTCTACGCGCACATCCCCGACGTCATCGGCTTCACCAAGGGGCTGCGTGCCCTGGTGGCCGACGACGGCTGGGTCTCGATCGAGGTCCAGCACCTGCTCACGCTCGTGGAGCTGAACCAGTACGACACGATCTACCACGAGCACTTCCAGTACTACACGGTGGCCTCCGCGCAGCGGGCGCTGGCGAGCGGCGGGCTGACCCTGGTCGACGTCGAGCTGGTGCCCACCCATGGCGGGTCGATCCGGTTGTGGGCGCGCCCCTCGGGGAGCCCGTCGGACCGGGTGCTCGACGTGCTCGCCAGGGAGAAGGCCGCCGGGCTGCACGACCTCTCCGGTTACGCGGGGTTCGCGGAGCGGGTCGCCCGCGTCCGCCGTGACCTGTTGCGATTCCTGATCACCGCCGCCGAGGAGGGCAAGACGGTCGCCGGGTACGGCGCACCGGGCAAGGGCAACACGCTGCTCAACCACTGTGGGATCAGGCCGGACCTGCTGGCCTACACGGTGGATCGCAATCCGTACAAACACGGCAGGTTCACGCCGGGCACCAGGATCCCGATCGCTCCGCCGGAGCGCATCGCCCAGGACCGCCCGGACTATGTGCTGGTCCTGCCGTGGAACCTGCGCGAAGAGCTCACGGCTCAGCTCTCCTATGTGCACGAATGGGGAGGCCGGCTGGTCTTCCCGATCCCACACCTGGAGGTCGTGTGAAGGTTGTACTGTTCTGCGGAGGATTCGGCACCCGGATGCGGACCGGTGTGCCGGGCGAGGTGCCCAAGCCGATGGCGCTCGTCGGTCCGCGACCGCTGCTCTGGCACGTGATGCGCTACTACGCCCACTTCGGACACAAGGAGTTCATCCTGTGCCTGGGGTACGGCGCCCACCACATCAAGGACTTCTTCCTCCGCTACCAGGAGGCCACGTCCAACGACTTCGTGCTGCGCGACGGCAAGGTCGAGCTGCTGTCGAGCGACATCTCCGACTGGTCCATCTCGTTCGTGCAGACCGGGACGAACTCCCCGATCGGCGAACGGTTACGCCGGGTCCGCAGCCATCTGGGCGATGACGAGATGTTCCTCGCCAACTACGCCGACGTGCTCACCGACGCGCCGCTGCCCGAGATCATCGACCGGTTCACCGGCTCCGGGGCGGCCGCCTCGATGATGGTGGTGCCGCCGTCCCAGACCTTCCACTGCGTGGACGTCGGCGAGAACGGGCTGGTCGCCGGCATCTCACCGGTCAGCGAGATGCCGGTGTGGGTCAACGGCGGCTACTTCGTGCTGACCCAGGAGGTCTTCGAGCACATCCCGGAGAACGGCGACCTGGTCGCCGACGGCTGTGCCGAGCTGGCCAAACGCGGACGCCTGCTGGCCTACCCGCACCGCGGCTACTGGCGGCCCACCGACACCGTCAACCAGCGCATGGAGCTGGACGAGGCGTACTCGCGCGGTGTGCGTCCGTGGGCTCTGTGGGAACGGTCCCGGTGATCGGACTGCGTCCCGGAGGCGTGACCTCCGTCGTGGCGCTCGCCGCGCACTGCGACGACCTGGCGATCGGAGCCGGCGGCAGCCTGCTGACGATCTGCGCCGCCCGTCCCGGCCTGCGCGTGGACGCGCTGGTGCTGTCCGGCGGCGGGACCGAGCGGGAGGAGGAGGAACGCGCCGCGCTGGCCGACTTCTGCCCCGGCGCGGACCTGCGGGTGAGCGTGCTCAAGCTGCCCGACGGCTACCTGCCGGCCCGCTGGGAGGAGGCCAAGGCCGCGGTGGAGGAGCTGCGCGCCCGTACCGAGCCCGGCCTGATCCTCGCGCCCTGGCGCGGCGACGCCCACCAGGACCACCGGGGGCTGGCCGAGCTGGTGCCCACCGCCTTCCGCGACCACCTGACGCTCGGCTACGAGATCGTCAAATGGGACGGCGACCTGGCCGCGCCCGCCCTCTACCAGCCGCTCACCGCGGAGGTGGCCGAGCGCAAGGTGGACCTGCTCCAGCGCCACTACGCCTCCCAGCGGCACCGCCCCTGGTACGACCGAGAGGCGTTCCTGGGGCTGGCCCGCATCCGGGGCATCGAGTGCCACGCGCGGTACGCCGAGGCGTTCCACGTATCCAAGCTGACCGTCGATCTGGAGAACTGATGCGGGTACTTCTCACCGGCCACCAGGGCTACCTGGGCAGCGTGATGGCCCCCGTCCTGGCCGAGGCCGGGCACCAGGTCGTCGGCCTGGACTCCGGCCTGTTCGCCGACTGCGTGCTCGGGCCCGAGCCGGAGCCGGTCGAGGCGCACGCCGTGGACCTGCGCGACGCCGGTCCCGAGCACGTCGCCGGGTTCGACGCGGTGATCCACCTGGCCGCGCTGTCCAACGACCCGCTCGGCGCGCTCGCGCCCGACCTGACCTACGACATCAACCACCACGCCTCCGTACGGCTGGCCAGGCTGGCCAAGGAGGCGGGCGTGCGCCGCTTCCTGTACGCCTCCACCTGCTCGGTCTACGGCGCCTCCGGCGGCGCGGACCTGCTGGACGAGGACGCCCCGCTGCGCCCGGTCACGCCGTACGCCGAGTCGAAGGTGCGGGTCGAGGACGACCTGACCGCGCTGGCCGACGACGACTTCACCCCGGTGTTCCTGCGCAACGCCACCGCCTTCGGGTTCTCGCCCAGGCTGCGCGCCGACATCGTGCTGAACAACCTGGTGGGCCACGCCCACCTGACCGGCGAGGTCCGGGTGCTGTCCGACGGCACGCCCTGGCGTCCGCTGGTGCACGCCAGGGACATCGCCGACGCGTTCGCCGCCGCCCTGACCGCGCCGCGCGAGGCCGTGCACGCCACGGCCTTCAACGTGGGCACCGAGGTCAACAACGTGACCGTGGCCGAGATCGCGGCCGAGGTGGTCGCGGCCGTGCCCGGCTCGACGCTGACCATCACCGGCGAGACGGGCGCCGACCCGCGCTCCTACCGCGTCGACTTCTCCCGGATCAGGTCCGCCCTCGGGTACGAGGCCCGCTGGACGGTCAAGGCGGGCGCCGTCGAGCTCATCGACGCCTACCGCGAGCACGGCCTGACCCGGCACGACTTCGACCGCCGCTTCACCAGGCTGGCCCGGCTCGCCGACCGGCGGGAGTCCGGCACCGTCGACGACACCCTGCGGCCATGACCGGCCCCGAGATGCACGACCTGGTACGGCGGCTCTACCCGCTGTGCCGCAGCATCACCGGCGACGGCCTTCGCCGCACCCTGGAGATCATCGACGGGTCGCTCCCGCTGGAGGTCACCGAGGTGCCGACGGGCACGAAGGTCCTCGACTGGACGATCCCCCGCGAATGGAACATCCGCGACGCCTACCTCCAGGACGCCGCCGGGAACCGCGTCGTCGACTTCCGGCGGAGCAACCTGCACGTCGTGGGCTACAGCGTGCCGGTCGAGGCCACCATGTCGCTGGAGGAGCTGCGCGGGCGCCTGCACACGCTGCCCGGCCAGCCGGACCTGGTCCCGTACCGGACCAGCTACTACGCCGAGACCTGGGGCTTCTGCCTGAGCCAGAACACCCTGGACGGGCTGGCGGACGGCCCGTACGAGGTCAGGATCGACTCCACGCTCGCCGACGGCCACCTGACCTACGGCGAGCACGTGATCCGGGGCCGCAGCTCGGAGGAGGTGCTGATCTCCTGCCACGTCTGCCATCCCTCGCTGGCCAACGACAACCTGGCCGGGGTGGCGGTCGCGGTGGCCTTGGCCCGGAGACTGGTCGACCCCTGGTACACCTACCGGTTCGTCTTCGCGCCCGGCACCATCGGCGCGATCACCTGGCTGGCCCGGAACCGCGAGCGCACCGACCGGATCAGGCACGGCCTCACCCTGGCCTGCGCCGGGGACGCCGGGACGATCACCTACAAGCGCAGCAGGCGCGGCGACGCCGAGATCGACCAGGTCTTCGCGTACGTGCTCAAGGACCGGCCGCACACCCTCCTGGACTTCTCGCCCTACGGCTACGACGAGCGGCAGTACTGCTCGCCGGGGTTCGACCTGCCCGTGGGCTCGCTGACCAGGACGCCCTACGGGAGCTACCCGGAGTACCACACCTCGGCCGACAATCCCGACTTCGTGCGGCCCGAGGCGATGGAGGACACCCTGGAGACGTTGTGGAGCGCCGTACGGGTCCTGGAGGGCAACCGCCGCTACCAGAACCTCAGCCCGTACGGCGAGCCCCAGCTCGGAGCGCGCGGCCTGTACGGCTCGCTGGGCGGCCGCAGTGACACGAAACAGGCCCAGATGGCGATGTTGTGGGTGCTGAACCTCTCGGACGGGCTGCACAGCCTGCTCGACATCGCGGAACGGTCGCACCTGCCGTTCCAGGCATTGGCGGACGCGGCGAACGCCCTGCAGAACGCGGGCCTGCTGAAGGAGTGGGTGGATTGAGTCTGGCGCTGAAAGTCGGCGACGTGGTCGAGGTTCTCAGTGCTGAAGAGATCCTGGCGACCCTTGATGAGCGCGGAGAGCTGGACAGCCTTCCGTTCATGCCGGAGATGCTGCGGTTCTGCGGGCAACGGCTCACCGTCCACAAGGTGGCCAACAAGCTCTGCGACACGATGACCAGGACCGGGATGCGGAAGATGGAGGACGCCGTCCACCTGACCGGATCCCGCTGCGACGGCTCGGCCCATGGCGGCTGCCAGACGGCCTGCCTGCTCTACTGGAAGACCGCCTGGGTCAGGAAGGTCGACGGGCCGCCCACGGCCGGCGAGCGGGTCCGCCCCGAGCGGCCGCTGCTGCCGATCCTGGAGGTCAACACCCGGCGGGAGCCGGCGCCCGATGGCGAGGAGCGCTTCCGCTGCCAGGCGACGGAGCTGCTGCGCGCCGCCCCCGAGCTGCTGCCCTTTCGCGACCTCGGGCAGTACGTCACGGACATACGCGTGGGGAACTCCGGGCTCTGGGCCACCATGCGCGCGCTCTTCTTCGGCCTGTTCAACCGCTACCAGCGGCTGTCCAGGAGGTTCCCCCGCGCCCTCCGCATCAGGAACGGCCTGGCCTGGGGCTTCGTGCAGGCGGGCCCGCACACCGGCGCCACCCCGACGGGCACGATCGACCTCCAGCCGGGCGAGCTGGTGCGGATCAAGTCGAAGGACGAGATCATCGCCACGCTCTCCACGAAGGGCTTCAACCGGGGCCTCGGCTTCGAGGAGGACATGGCGCGCTCGTGCGGCCGGGTGGCCCGGGTGACGGCCCGCGTCGAGCGCTGCATCGAGGAGTCGACCGGCCGGATGCTGGAGATGAAAAGCCCCTGCATCACGCTCGACGACATCATCTGCGAAGGCATGTACAAGTCCAACTGCCCCCGCGCGTTCATCCCGTTCTGGCGGGAGATCTGGCTGGAGCGGATCGGCGAGCCGAGTTAGGAAAGGCGGGCATGGGAGAGCAACCGAGCCCGGACATCAGTGACATCGGACGCAAGGCGGGCCGAGGGGCGGTGTGGAGCCTGCTCGGCACGCTGGTCACGCGTGCGGGCTCGTTCGTCCTCGGCCTGATCCTGGCCAGGCTGCTCTCGCCCGACGACTTCGGCACGTACGCCGTCGCGCTCGCGGCCACGCAGTTCGTCATGGTCGTCAAGGACGTCGGCGTCATGTCGGCCGTCGTGCAGTGGCGGGGGCGGCTGGAGGAGATCGCCCCCACGGCCACGACCCTGACCATGATCTCCGCCCTCGGCCTGTACGGGATCTTCTGGGTCGGGGCGCCGTACTTCTCGGCGCTGGCGGGCAGCGTGGAGGCCACCTCCGTGGTGCGCATCCTCACCGCGGTCATCCTCGTCGAGGCGGTCACGGCGGTGCGCAGCGCGGCCCTGCTGCGCTGGTTCCGCACCGGCAAGAACGCCAAGGCGGTCCTCGCGGGCTTCCTGGTCAACGCGCCGGTGGCCATCGTGCTCGCGGTCAACGGGGCCGGGGCCTACAGCTTCGCCTGGGGCCAGCTCGTCGGGGCGGTCGTCACCGGCGTCTTCATGCTGATCTACGCGCGGCTGCCCTACCGGTTCGGGTTCGACCGGCGGATCGCGGGCCGGCTGCTGAGGTTCGGGATCCCCTCGGCGGCCGGTATCGCCCTGGAGGTCCTGCTGCTCAACGTGGGCTACATCATCGTCGGCAACATCATGGGCGCGGCCTGGCTCGGCTTCTACCTGATGGCCTTCAACGTGTCGAGCTGGGTGCCCGGCATCATCGGCAGCGCCATCCGCATGGTGTCGATCGCCGGCTTCTCGCGGCTGGCCGAGCGGGACCCGGAGTCGCTCTCGCTCGGCGTGCAGAAGAGCCTGCCGCTGCTCATCGCGATGATCCTGCCGCTGGCCGTCTTCATGGCGGTGCTCGCCCACCCTGTGATCATCTTCATCTACGGCCTGGAGTGGGAGCAGTCGGCGGGCGTGCTGCGCTTCCTCGCGGTGCTGATGCTGGTCCGCATGCTCACCGCCTTCGCCCTCGACATCCTGAACGGCCAGGGCGCCACCCGCTCGACCGTCTGGATGAACCTCGGGCACGCGGCGGCGATGATCCCCGCGGTCATCGTCGGCGCGAACCTCGACGGCATCCGCGGCGCCGCGATCGGCCAGGCGGTCGCGGCGGTCCTGGTCGCCCTCCCGCTCGCCATGATCGCCGTGCAGCGGGCCGGCGTACGTCTCGCGCCGGTCCTGCCCGGCCTGGTCCGGCCCGCCATGGGCGCGCTGCTCTGCGGGGCGGTCATGCTGGGCCTGACGATGCTGACCGAGGGGAGTCCCTTCGTCCAGCTCGTCGTGGCGGGCGGCGCGGGGCTGCTGGCGTACACGCTGGTCGTGGTGACCCGCGACCAGTTCCACCTGCTGAGCGATCGTGTGGTGCGGCTGCTTCCCGCCCGCGCGCGCTGACCTTGAGGAGAAGCGATGCTGGTGTCCATCGGAATGCCGGTCCGCAACGGCGCGGACCACCTGGAGGCGGCCGTCCGGTCGGTGCTCGCCCAGGAACACGCCGAGATCGAGGTGGTGATCTCCGACAACGCCTCCACCGATGACACCGAGGAGCTGTGCCGCCTGCTGGCCAAGGAGGACAGCCGGATCGTCTACCACCGGCAGGAGCGCGACCTGCACGTCGTCGACAACTTCGAGGAGGTGCTGCGGCGCTCGCGCGGCCGGTTCTTCCGCTGGATGGGCGACGACGACCGCCTCGAACCGACCTACGTCTCCCGTGCCCTTGAGCCGTTCCAGGACGACGAGCGGCTCATCCTGGTCACCACCGAGGTCACCTACACCTGGCTCGACGGGACCGTGCACGAGCCGCGCTACCTCGGCACCCGCCTGCTGTCCGACGACCCCGTCGACCGCCTGGAGGAGTTGTGCGAGGTGTGGGCCGCCCAGCACCTCAGGCTCGACCCCCTCTACGGCCTGATGCGGCGGGAGCGGGTGGCCGCCGTGCCGCGCCCCCGGATGATCCGCGAGGACGAGGTCTTCGCCGCGCGGCTGGCGCTGACCGCGCCGTGGGGGCACGTGCCCGAGCCGCTCGCCCACCGCCACCTGCGCGAACGCCGGCTGTCGGCGATCGCCTCGATGCTCGGCGTGCCGGCCTGGACCGCGCGGTTCGCCACCACGCTGCAGTTCCGCGCCATCCACGAGGCCCTGGGCGGGATGGAGCTGTCGGCGGAGCAGCGCGGGCGGGCCCGTGCCGTGCTGATGCGGGCGTACTGGCGGCGGCAGCGGAAGATGCTCGCGCACCGCGGCCGCAAGCTGGCCGGGATGGCCACCAGGGCGGTCACCTCGAAAAGGTGATCGCGCGGTCTCCGTGTAACGAAGAAGCGGACCGGGACGAGAGAAAGGAAAAGCACCACGCGAGGGGGAATATCTCGCTATGCCCGTTTTATTAGCCAACAGCCGGATTAATGACGATGTCCGGCGCAAAATGATCTTCCAGGGTGATGTCTTTCTCTACTCCGCGACGCCCGCCTCGACCGAACTGATCGAGTTCGCCCGCGAGCTGATCGAGGAGGCGTTCGACGGCCGCGACCCGCAGACCGCCCAGTACGAGATGCCCGTCGAGGAGTTCGCCGCACTGCTCGCGCAGCTCAAGCCGCGCTTCATCCACCACCCCACCAGCAAGAGGATCCTCGCCGCCCTGCTGGAGGAGCAGGGCATGGCGCTCGACAAGACCTACTTCGACGTGCCGAGGCTGCGCACCTCCACCGCCGACCACTACCTCGACTCCGGGATCTCCTACGCCTACCACGCGCATCGCGACTGCTGGTACTCCGCGCCGTTCTGCCAGGTCAACTGGTGGATCCCGGTCTACGAGGTCGTCCCGGAGAACGTCTTCGCCCTGCACCCGCACTACTTCGACCGCCCCGTACGCAACGGCAGCGGACGCTACGACTACGCGGAATGGACCGCCGTCAGCCGGCCCGCGGCCGCGCAGCACATCCACAGCGACACCCGCGAGCAGCCCAAGCCGGAGGAGGAGCTCGATCTGGGGGCCGAGCTGCGGCTGGTCCCCGAGCCGGGCGGCATGATGCTCTTCTCCGGGGCGCACCTGCACTCCACCGTCGCCAACACCTCCGGCAGGACCCGCTTCAGCATCGACTTCCGCACCGTGCACATCGACGACGTGCGTTCCCGTGCGGCGGCGCCCAACGTGGACGCGACCTGCCAGGGCACCACCCTGCGTGACTTCCACCGAGCCGACGACCTGAGCCGCATCCCGGAAGAGCTCGCCGCGGCCTACGAGGCCGAGGCGCTGGCCAAGCTCACCTGACCCGCGCGCGTACGGCCTCGCGCAAGCCCTTCCAGCTCCGATGCCGCTGGAAGGGCAGCTCGAAGACGGACGCGAACAACCACGCCGCCGCGATGCAGGCCGGCACGGCCAGGGCGAGCGTGAGGAGGAACGTGGGCATGCCGGGCGGCGTGCGCGGGGCGACGACAAGCCGGTTGATCATGACGACCAGCGGCGCGTGGATCAGGTAGAGGCTGTAGGAGAAGGAGCCGAGGCGCCGGACCGGACGGGTGTCGAGCAGCCGTACGAGCCACACCGGCCGGCCCGAGGCCACGCCCGCCAGCAGCAGTCCGGCGGCCGGGCCGATCGCGAGGTCCACCCAGAAGAAGTTGCCGACCACCCACACCGGCCCGGCGGCCACCACCAGCAGCAGCACCGGCGCGGCGGCCGCGGCGGCGTACCAGTGCCAGGCGGCCCGGCCCGACTCCTCCGGCGTGCGCAGGACTCCCGCGCAGACCGCGCCGATGGCGAAGAGCGCGGCGAACTGCGGGGTCAGCCGCATCAGCAGCTCCACGGCTGGCACCGCGGGCGCCAGCGCCCCCACCGCCACGACGATCAGGGTCACCGCGCCGAGCATCAGCGCCGCGCCCCACCTGCGCAGGACCAGCAGCATCAGCGGGAACACCAGGTAGAGCTGCGCCTCGACGGCGATCGACCACATGGCCCCGTTGGGGCTGGGGGAGCCGAAGACGTCCTGGAGCAGCAGCCCGTAGATGAGGGCCGACTGGCCCGTGGGCGGCTGCTGCCCCGGCTGCGGGATGACCGCCCACGCGATCACGAGGCTGAACAGCAGCGCCGCCCAGTACGGCGGCAGAATGCGCCAGGCCCGCCGCTGGAAGAACGTCCGGACGCTGCCGAGCCGCCACCCGGACCTGGCGGGCGAGACCGCCAGCGAGAACCCGGACAGGACGATGAACACCACGACCGCGAAATGGCCGTAGAGCAGCCATTTCGTCCAGCCGGGCGAATCGTTGACGGGAAACCCCGGCCACGTCAGCAACCAGCAGTGGTGCAGCACCACGAACAGGGCCGCCAGGCCGCGTAATCCGTCGAGCCCGGCCAGCCGGCCCCGCGTCGCCGGACGCTCCACTGTCAGCCCCAAAGGAAACCCCCGTCGCCGTAGTCGGTAGGTCTATCGGTCGGGCGCGGCGGGATGTAACGGTCCGGGACGATGTAACGTCTTCCTGCTTTTCGGCGATGGCCGTCTATAGGGCAAGCGTCGCCGATGCGGGGGAACGTACCAAAATGGAGTTCTGGAAGGCGATCCTTGGTCTTCTCCGGCGAATTCACATAGGTCCACCGCTCATCCTGCTCTCCGTCCTGGTGGGCGGCGTCGTCCATCTCGTCATCCCGGCCCAGTACACGGCCGACGTCTCGCTCGTGCTCGCCACCCCCGTCAACGGCGGCACGGTCTCCAACGACAAGGCCAAGCAGGGGCTGACCAACCCCTTCCTCAACTTCAACGACGCCCTGAAGACCGGAGCCAGCATCGTCATCCTGGCGATGAACACCCAGGACGTCTGGACGCAGCTCGGCGCCCCCAAGGACGGCCCGACCGAGATCACGATCGACGACGGGCGCACCAACCCGAACGTCCTGGACATCAACGGCCCCTACATCTACGTCAGGGTCAACAGCGACTCGGCGGAGAAGGCGACGGCCGTGCTCATGGCGGCCCGTGAGCGCGTGGCGGCCGAGCTGTTCAAGTGGCAGAAGGCGCTCGGCGCGCCGGCGAACACGTTCATCACCTCGACCGACATCGTGCCGCCCGCCAAGCCCGAGGCCGACAGCAGCCTCAGCTGGCAGGGCGCGATCGGCGCCGCCCTGCTGTGCCTGTTCCTGGGCCTCGGCATCGCCTACGGCGTGCTCACCAAACGGGCGCCCGCCCCCGAGAAGCGGCCGGACGCCGAGGCCCCGGCCCGCGAACCGCTCGCCGCACCGACGCCGCCCCCACCTCTGGCCCCACCTCTGGCCCCACCTCTGGCCCCACCTCTGGCCCCACCTCTGGCCCCGGCCCCGACTTCGGCGCTCGACGAGGACAGCTCCGCCACGATGGAGTTCCCCGTCTACCGGGGAGAGCCCCTCTCGCGCGTGCCCGGGCCCAGGAAGGCGAACCAGGACGACGGCGAGGGATGAGGCCCGGCATGGACTTCTGGGCGACGGTGACGGTCCTGTTCAGACGCTGGTACGTGACCGTGCCCGCGTTCCTGCTCACGATCGCGGGCACCTTCGGCGTGTACGCCGTGGCGCCCAAGACGTTCATCTCCACCTCGGCGCTCGTCCTCACCCTGCCGGTCACCGGCGGCAGCGTGCCGAGCGACCCGGCGTTCCCCAACCCGCGCACCAACCCCCTGGTCTCCTTCGACCAGGGGCTGAGCATGACCTCCTCCATCCTCATCCAGGCGCTGAACACCCCCGAGACGGGTGCCGCGGTCGGCGCGCCGCCCGGCGGCGCCGTCACGCTCAAGATCACCAGTGGTGGCACCAACCCCGAGCTGATGCCGGCGACGCCCTTCATCGTCGTCGTCTGCGAGGCGCCGACCGCCGAGCTGGCCCACGGCATCGTCACGAAGGTGACGGCGCTGGCCCAGAAGGAGCTGCGGGCCCGGCAGATCAAGGTCAACGCGCCGCCCACCACGTACGTCACCGCCACGGTCGTGGTGCCGCCGACGCAGGCCGACGAGAAGAAGGGCAGCCGGATGCGCAGCGCGGTGGTCGCCGGGGCGCTGGCGTTCTTCATGAGCCTGTTCGCCGCGTTCATGACGGAGAGCTTCGTCGGGCACCGCCGTGCCCGCCGGTCCGGCCCGGCCACGCCCCCGCGCGTCGAGGCCGCCGCGGCCAACGGCACCCGCTCGCTGGCCGGACGTGAAGGATGACCCCGATCCTCATGCCGAGGCGCGCCGACGGCGCCACGATGATCGGCATCTTCGTCCTGGTGCTGCTGGTCCTCCCGGCCCGGCTGGTGGTGGCCGGCCTCCCGCTGTCGCTCACCCCCGCCGAGATCGTGGCCCTGACGCTGGGCCTGGTGTGGGTGTGCGCCCAGATGATCAGTACGACGGGCGCCGCCAAGGGAGCCAACCCCGCCCGTACCGCGATCTTCGTCTACGGCGCGCTCCTGCTGGCCGTCTACGGGTACACGACCTCGGTCTACCTGCCCTCCGACGAGCTCAACCTCGCCGACCACACGCTCGTGCTCTACCTCGGCTACGTGAGCCTGGTCCTGGTGATGTGCGACGGGCTGGGCAGCCGAGAGCGGCTCGACTTCGTGCTCAAGGCCGTCGTGGTCGGCGGCACCTTCTCGGCGGTCGTCGCCCTGCTGCAGTTCAGGCTCGACCTCGACATCACCCAGTACATGCAGTTCCCGGGCCTGCGCCACTCGTCCACGGAGGAGGTGCCGACCGTGATCTCCCGGTCGGACCTGCGCCGGGTCGCCGGGACGCTCGGGCACCCGATCGAGTTCGGCGCGGTGTCGGCGATGGTGCTGCCCATCGCCGCGCACCTCGGCTTCCAGGCGCGCAGCCGCGGTCAGGCCGCGACCCGCTGGTGGATCTGCGCCGCCGTCATCGGGGCCGGCCTGATGTTCTCGGTGTCCAGGACGGCCGTGCTCGGTCTGGCGGGCGCGAGCATCATCCTCCTGCTCGGCTGGTCGAACCGGCGCAGGCTCATCGCGGCCGGCGCGTTCGTCGTGTTCCTCGGGTTCATGAAGGTGCTGGTGCCCGGCCTGCTCGGAACGTTCTACAACCTGTTCGCCGGGGCGGGCGAGGACAGCAGCATCATCTACCGCACGCACGACTACCCGTTCGCGATGCGGGAGTTCGGCAGGAGCCCGATCTTCGGCCGCGGGCCGGGCACCTGGTACCCGTTCAAGCACCAGGTGTTCGACAACCAGTACCTGCTGTCGCTGGTCGAGACCGGGCTGATCGGCGTGGTCGGCTTCGTCGGCGTGATCGTGGCCGGGATGTCCGTCGCTCTGTGGGCGCGCCGGCTCAGCACCGACCCGAACGTGCGCAACCTCGGGCTGACCATCGCCGCCTGCCTGGTGATCCCGCTGCTCGGCGCGGCCACGTTCGACATGTTGTCCTTCCCCGGCATCACCAGCCTGATGTTCCTGCTGATCGGCGCCGCCGGGGCGATGTTGCGCCTGGAACGCGCCGATCAGGCGGCCAGGACGCTCCTCAGCTCCTTCCACGACCCCGCCGAACGGTCGCGCTCGCTGATCGCGCTGACCGGCAGGGGCCAGGGCAGCGCGAGGTCGGGGTCGTCGTAGCGGACGGCCAGGTCCTCGGCCGGGTCGTGCTCCCTGTCGATGCGGTAGCAGACGTCGGCGTGCTCGGTCAGCGCCTGGTAGCCGTGCAGGATGCCCGGCGGCACGTACAGGTGCGCGAACGTCACGTCGTCGAGCCGGACGGTGACGTGCGAGCCGAACGTCGGCGACCCAGGACGCGCGTCCACCAGGACGTCGAGCACCGCGCCGTGGGCGGCCCGCACCAGCTTGGCCTCCCCGCGGCCGGACCGGCCGTGCATCCCCCTGATCGTGCCGAGCCGCGAGCGCGACTGGCTGTCCTGGACGAACGCGGTGTGGTCCAGCCCGTGCGCGGCGGCGATCGCGGCGTCGAAGGTCCTGGTGAACAAGCCCCGGTCGTCGTGGCTCGGCGTCGGCACGAACAGCAGCACGCCGTCGAGGTCCAGCCGCTCGACTCTCATGGTGTTCCTCTCATCCGGGTAGGGCCCGCATCCGGCGGGAGGGTCTGAGCAGGGCCACGACGGAGGCCCGCGCCGTACGCCGGCCCGCCGCCGCCCGCATCGCCTCGCCGAGCAGCACGGCGAGGTAGAAGCCCGCGGTCGCGATCCGGCCGCGGCGCAGCCTGAACAGCCGCACGCGGTTGACCGTGAGCAGCGCGGCCAGCATCGGACTGATCTTCGCCTCGCCGCCGATGTGCTCGACCAGGGCGGCGGGCTCGTACCAGAGGGTCCAGCCCGCGTCCGCGGCGCGCAGGGCGTACTCGGTCTCCTCGCTGTACAGCAGGAAGGACTCGTCCCAGGGGCCGACCTCGGCGAGCGTCGCCACCGACAGGAGCATGGCGGCCCCGGTGGCCCAGTCCGCCGGGCCGGGCCGCTCGTAGCGGTCCGGGTCGGCGACCATCTCGCCCAGCGTGCCGATGCGGCCCGCGAGCCGCCCGCCGAGCAACGACTCGGCCAGTGCGCGGCGGACGGCGGGCGTGCGCCGCAGCGAGTGGTGCAGCACGCCCTCGGTGCTGACCAGCCGGGGAACGGCGATGCCGGTGCCCGGACGGCCGAGCGCGGCCGCGAGCACGGCCAGCGAACCAGGACGAAGGCGGCAGTCGGGGTTCATCACGAAGACCGCGTCGAGCTCGTCGAGGTCGAGCGCCGCGATGCCGGCGTTGATCGCCGCCGCGTAACCGGCGTTCCTGCCCACCTGCAACGGCCTGACCGGCAGGCCGGCGGCCTGCTCGGCGAGGCGGAGCGAGTCGTCCTTGGAGGCGTTGTCCGCCACGACGACGTCGGTGAGGAGCACCCCTTCGGCGCCCTCCCGCAGGGAGGCCAGGCATCCGCCGAGGACCGGCGCGCTGTTGTAGGTCACGATCACGATCGCGAGACGGGGAGGGCCGGACGTCACATGTCGCCCATCGCGCCCCAGGAATGGATCGTTACAGGTAACAGATGGCACCGGTGAGGCGATATGGGGATAGCGGCCGGTGTCGTAGAGACGGAGAGAGACTCCATGCAGAACCTGCAGGCTTTCACCTTTCGCCGGGACGAGCTCTTTCCACTGGCGGACAAGTACTCCGAGCGGTTCCGCACGGCCTCGCCCTTCCGCCACGTGGTCATCGACGACTTCCTCCCGCCGGACGTGCTGGAGCCCGTGCTCGACGAGTTCCCGGAGCCGCGCGACGCCACCTGGGAGCGGTTCGACAGCGCGCGCGAGGTGAAGCTGGCGCTGGCCGACACCGAGCGCATGGGGCCGGCCACCCGGCATCTCCTGGCGGAGTTCAACTCCGGAGTGTTCATGGAGTTCCTGGAGCGGCTGACCGGCATCGGGCAACTCGTCTCCGACCCGCACTTCGAGGGCGGCGGCCTGCACCAGATCCGGCCGGGCGGCTTCCTCAAGGTGCACGCCGACTTCAACAAGAGCCGCAAGCTCAACCTGGACCGCCGGCTCAACGGCCTGCTGTACCTGAACAAGGACTGGGAGGAGAGCTACGGCGGCCACCTGCAGCTGTGGAACAAGGACATGACGGCGTGCGAGTCGAAGGTGCTGCCGGTCTTCAATCGGTTCGTCCTGTTCGCCACGACCGATGACGCCAACCACGGCCACCCCGACCCGCTCACCTGCCCGCCCGACCGCGCGCGGCGCTCGATGGCGCTCTACTACTACTCGAACGGCAGGCCGGCGGACGAGGTCACCGACGACCACACCACGCTGTTCAAGCAGCGGCCCGGCGAGGCGTGGAAGAGCAACCTGCGCCAGGTCGCCAAGCGCTGGACGCCGCCCGCGCTGGCCGACCTCGTCGGCGGCCGGAAGTCCAAGGGCGAGTGAGGCCGTACGCCGGAGGGTTGTGCCTTGGCCTGGTCCTGGCGGTCGTGCTGCTGAGCGCGTGCCAGAGCTCCGGGAGTGAGCCGCTCGGCTCCCGCTCACCCGCCACGCCGTCCGCGTCCGTCTCCGCCACGCCGTCGCGGGCGTCCGGGCGGGTCTGGCCGGGCCCGGACAACACGGGCGTGCCCGACGGCGTACGCCTGCGCCCGTCGGACTCCCTGGTGGTGAGCGAGAAGGGCGCGGTCATCGACGGTCTGGACGTGACCGGCTACATCACGGTCGAGGCCGACGACGTGACCATCCGCAACACGCGGGTGCGCGGGCAGCAGGACTGGTGGGGGATCCTCCAGCGTGAGGGGCGTACCGGGCTGACGGTCGAGGACAGCGAGATCTTCGGCAACGGCAAGGTGCGCACCCAGTTCGGCATCCTCAACCAGGGCAAGCTGATCACCGTCCGCCGGGTGGACGTCCACACGATCTCCAACGGCATCCTGACCCAGCAGGGCCTGGTCGAGGACTCGTACGTGCACGACCCGAAGTACTACGCGGGCGACCACACCGACATGATCATGTCCACCGGGCCGCCCGCCCCCGGCACCGAGCTGGTCATCCGGGGCAACACCGTGATCAACACGCTGGACCAGACCGGCGCGATCGCCCTGTTCCAGGACTTCGGCGTGAGCCGCGACGTCACCGTGCAGGGGAACCTGCTGGCCGGCGGCGGCTGGTCGTTGTACGCCGGGGCGGGGGCGAAGGGCAGGTCGTCCAACATCAAGGTGATCGGCAACGTCTTCAGCCGCCGCGTCTGGCCCAAGGGGGGATTCGCGGGCCCGGTCTCATATTGGGATAAGAACGGGTCCGGAAATCGATGGGACGGGAACACCTGGGAGAACGGCGGGACGGTGCCGCCGGGATGACGACCTTTTGTCGGATTTAATATGACAGATGAAAAAGCTGTGATTATTGTGAATTAAGAGGAAAGCGGCGTCCTTTTCGGTAAAAAGCCTCACTCCTGCTTCCGGCATGGCTACTCTCTCCCCTTGGGGGACTCGGACCTGGCCTAGATCGGAAGGAGTCACCTGTGTCAAGGCATCGAAGAGGGAAGAGACGCGCGGGGTGGTTATCCCTGGCCGGCGTTTCCGTGGTGGCGCTGCTGGCCGGCGGGTACGGCATCATCGCCACCGACGTACTGGAGCCCCGGGCGGTCCTGACGGACGCCGGCGGGGCGCAGGCCGCGGCAGGGCCGCACGCCGCCGCCGGCCAGAAGCCCAGATCGCGTCCCACCACCCAGAAGCCCCGGCCCAGGAAGACCCGGAGCCAGGAACCGCAGTGGTGGCCCAGGCGGCCCACGAGGAAGCCGACCGCGCGCCCCACCCGCCGCCCGACCCACCGGCCCACCCATTGGCCCACTCGCTGGCCGACACACCGGCCGACCGGGAAGCCCACGGTGAGCCCGCCCGTGACGCCCACAGTGGACCCGCCCGGCACCCCGACGCCGACGCCGACGCGCACCCCGACCACCACGAGCACCCCGACCACCACGAGCACACCGACGCCCACCCCGAAGCCGACCCCCACGCGGACACCCACCCGGACGCCCAGCCCCACGCCCAGCCAGACCCCCACGGCGACCCCCACCAAGTCACCGACGGCCACACCCACCAGCACACCCACGGCGACGCCCACCAGCACGCCCACGAAGACGCCCCCCTCCAGCCCGCCCCCGTCCCGGGACTGGCCGGGAGAGGGCAACACCGGCGTCCCCGACGGCACGAACCTGGTCAAGAAGACCGGCTCGATCGTCATCAAGGAGGACGGCAAGGTCATCGACGGCTGGGACGTCACCGGCGACATCACCGTCGAGGCCGACAACGTCACCATCCGCAACACCCGCGTCCGCGGCCAGAGCGACTACTGGGGCATCCTCCAGCGCGAGGGCTTCTCCGGCCTGAAGGTCGAGGACAGCGAGATCTTCGGCAACGGCAAGGTGCGCACCCAGTTCGGCATCCTCAACCAGGGCAAGCTGATCACCGTCCGCCGGGTGGACATCCACACGATCTCCAACGGCATCCACACCGACCAGGGCCTGATCGAGGACTCGTACGTGCACGACCCCAAGTACTACTCCACCGACCACACCGACATGATCATGTCGACCGGCACCGCGCTCCCCGGCACCGAGCTGATCATCCGCCACAACACGGTCATCAACACGCTCGACCAGACCGGCGCGATCGCCCTGTTCCAGGACTTCGGCGTGACCCGCAACGTCACCGTGCAGGGCAACCTGCTGGCCGGCGGCGGCTGGACGCTCTACGCGGGCGCCGGTCGCAAGGGCCTGTCCTCGAACATCAAGGTCGTCGACAACGTCTTCAGCCGCAAGGTGTGGCCCAAGGGCGGCTACTCGGGCGCGGTGGCGTACTGGGATCCCGAGGGGCCGGGCAACGTCTGGCGCGGCAACACCTGGGAGAGCGGCGGCGCGAGCGTGCTGGCCGACTGACGTCGCAGGCCCTCAGGGCCCCTGTGAAGCACGTGCTAGGCCCGGATCGCGATGACCGACTTCACCAGCCCGCCCAGCCGCTCGAAGTGGATCTGGGACTTCGGGAAGTAGTGCCGCATCTCGGTCACGCTGAGCAGCTCGACCTCCATGGCGATCATGCGCGCGGCGTCCCGGTCGGAGGTCGGCGTGTGCACGAGCGGCCAGCGGCGCAGGATCGTCGTACGGGCGGCGAGGGGCAGGAACTGGAACCCGGGGAACAGGAAGTGCGGTTCGACCGGGAAGTACCGGTACGGCGTCTGCACCCAGTGCCGCTCGGCCATCTCGTGCACGGTGTCGGCGAACCGCTGCCGGCGCTGGTGGCCGCCGACGTGCTCGATGACGGCGTTGGAGAAGACCAGGTCGTAACGGCTGGAGCGGATCGAGGACGGGAGGTCGCAGGCGTCGGCGACGTCGGCCCGCA
Organism: Nonomuraea sp. NPDC049607; assembly: GCF_040675375.1. Lineage (NCBI taxonomy): Bacteria > Bacillati > Actinomycetota > Actinomycetes > Streptosporangiales > Streptosporangiaceae > Nonomuraea > Nonomuraea sp. NPDC049607. Next base: position 68,062 of record NZ_JBFAOV010000032.1, on the reverse strand, counting down.
GCCACGACGGCAGGTCGGCGGGCGGCTGTTCCAGGTTGACGATGTGCGCGTGCGCCGGCTTGACCGGCGCCCGCATCCAGGCCCCGGCCGTGCCGCCGAGGTCGAGGACGCTCATCTGGTCGAGGTCCGGGAACCGGTCGGCGAACCAGCGCCACCGCCGTGCTCGTGCCTTGGCTCCCAGGGAGTCAGGAGCGTCCACAAAACGACTGCGCAGCGCATTCAGACGGCTCATGCAGGGGCTCCTCGGCTCCGGCCGGATCAGTAACCCCTATGCTCGCAGAATTCCGCCTGATCGGCTAAGAGTGCGATTCTTCGTGACATTCTTGCGACGCATACCAATTAACGGTCCGGCGCAGCCCTTCGTCCAAATCCGTGGCAGGTCGCCAGCCGAGCCGGTCCGCCGCCGGTGCAATGTCGCCGACCTGCGTGATGTCATGCGGGCGATCGGGGGCGGAACCGAATTCGGGTCGGGTGGGCGCGCCGGCGATCCGGTAAAGCCGTTCGACGATCTCGTGGGCCGGGGTTTTCAGGCCCGTCCCGATATCGAGCGTGTGACCGACCGCTTTATCCGACGTGCCCGCCAGGACGAACGCGTCGACGACGTCGTCCACGTAGATCCAGTCGGCGAGCTTGGCCCCCCTGGTGAGCCGGGGACGCTCGCCGCGCAGGAGACAGAGCGTCACGTACGGCACGAGCTTGGTGGTGTCGGGCTGGGCCGGGCCGTAGACCATGCTGGGACGCAGCACGGTGACGGGCAGGTCCCAGAGCCGGTGGTAGAGCTGCGCGTAGCCGGTGGCGGCCCACTTGGACATCGCGTACGCCGACGACGGCGGCGCGTGGTCGTTGCCCGGCCGCGGCTCCTCGATCGAGCCGGTGAACACGGTCCGGACGCCGTGCTCGCGGGCGGCCGACAACACGTTGACCGCGCCCACGACGTTGCTCTCCAGCGTGGCCCGGACGACCTCGTCGCCGCGTGACCCGGTGACCTCGCCGGCGAGGTGGAACAGCAGGTTCGGGCGTACCGACCGGAAGAGCCGCGAGGTGTCGCCGGCGTCGTCGAGCCGAACCTGGTGCCAGATCTCGCCGTGGCGGGCCCGCTGCGGCCGCCGGCTGATCGCATGCACCTGCGCGCCGAGCGAGCGTAAGCGTCTGACCAGGTGCGATCCGATGAACCCGGCCGCACCCGTCACCAGCACCACGGCCTCGGGCCAATACGACATCGTGGATTGACCTCCGTGGAAGATGGAGCCGTTCGGGCCGACGGCTCCATCTAATACACGAACTAGCTGATGCGCCAGGTGTCTCCACCCAAGAGCAGCTCGCTCAGGTCGCCGGGGCCCTTCTGCGCCACGGCCTCCTCCAGCTGGTCGGCCATGAGCACGTCGTAGGCCGGGCGGTCGACCTGGCGGAAGATGCCGATCGGCACGTGCTCGAAGGCCGGCTCGTCGAGCCTGCTGAGGGCGAAGGCCACCGACGGGTCGGGGTTGTGGGCGTCGTGCACGAGGATCTGCTCCTCGCTCACGCCGTCCCTGGCGACGACCTCGATGCCGCCGTTGGCGCCGCGCACGACGGCCTTGGACGAGCTCACGATCGGCTGGCCGTGTTCGAGCCGCAGCGTGATGTCGTCGCGGACCGCCGGGTCCTTGAGCTGCTCGAAGGCGTTGTCGTTGAAGATGTTGCAGTTCTGGTAGATCTCCACCAGCGACGTGCCCTGGTGCGCCGTGGCCTCGCGCAGCACCGACTGCAGGTGCTTGCGGTCGGAGTCGATCGTGCGGGCCACGAACGACGCCTCGGCGCCGATGGCCAGCGAGATCGGGTTGAACGGCTTGTCCAGCGAGCCCATCGGCGTCGACTTGGTGATCTTGCCGACCTCGGAGGTGGGCGAGTACTGGCCCTTGGTCAGACCGTAGATCCTGTTGTTGAACAGCAGGATGTTCAGGTTGACGTTGCGGCGCAGCGCGTGGATCAGGTGGTTGCCGCCGATCGACAGCGCGTCGCCGTCACCCGTGATCACCCACACCGACAGGTCGGGCCGGGAGGCGGCCAGGCCGGTCGCGATCGCGGGCGCGCGGCCGTGGATCGAGTGGAAGCCGTAGGTGTCGAGGTAGTACGGGAAGCGCGAGGAGCAGCCGATGCCGGAGACGAACACGATGTTCTCGCGCCGCAGCCCCAGCTCCGGCAGGAAGCTCTGCACCGCGGCCAGGATCGCGTAGTCACCGCAACCCGGGCACCAGCGCACCTCCTGGTCGGACTTGAAGTCCTTCAGCCCCTGCTTGACGTCCGTCTTGGGAACCAGGCTCAGGCCCTTCCCGTTCACCAGCTCAGTCACTGTCGATCACGTCCTGAATGACTCCGGCCAGCTCCTCGGCCTTGAACGGGAGCCCGCGCACGCGGTTGTAGCTGATCACGTCGACGAGGTAGCGGGCCCGCAGCAGCAGCGCGAGCTGACCGAGGTTGATCTCGGGCAGCAGCACCTTGTCGTAGCTCTTGAGCACCTCGCCGGTGTTGGCCGGCAGCGGGTTGAGGTGGCGCAGGTGCGTCTGGGCGACCTTGCCGCCGTTGCGCCTGATGCGCCGTACGGCCGCCGCGATCGGCCCGTACGTCGAGCCCCAGCCGACGACCAGGACCTTGGCGTCGCCGTCGGGGTCGTCGACCACGAGGTCGGGCACGTCGATCCCGGCGATCTTGGCGGCCCGGGTGCGGACCATCAGGTCGTGGTTGTCCGGGTCGTAGGAGATGTTGCCGGTGCCGTCGGCCTTCTCGATGCCGCCGATGCGGTGTTCGAGGCCGGCCGTGCCGGGGATGGCCCACGGGCGGGCCAGCGTCTCGGTGTCCCGCTTGAACGGCAGGAACTCGCCGCCCTCGCCGTTGGGCTCGGTCGTGAACTCCTGCGAGATGTCGGGCAGGTCGGCGACTTCGGGCAGGCGCCACGGCTCCGAGCCGTTGGCCAGGTAGCCGTCCGAGAGCAACATGACCGGGGTGCGGTACTTGACCGCGATCCGCGCCGCCTCGACGGCCGCGTCGAAGCAGTCGCTCGGCGAGAGCGGCGCGACGATCGGCACCGGCGACTCGCCGTTGCGGCCGAACATGGCCATCAGCAGGTCGGTCTGCTCGGTCTTGGTCGGCATGCCCGTGCTGGGACCGGCGCGCTGGACGTCAACGATGATCAACGGCAGCTCGGTGGTGACCGCGAGGCCGACCGTCTCCGCCTTCAGCGCCACGCCGGGCCCGGAGGTGGTGGTCACGCCCAGCGCCCCGCCGAACGCCGCCCCCAGCGCCGCGCCGACGCCCGCGATCTCGTCCTCCGCCTGGAAGGTGCGGATGCCGAACCGCTTGTGCTTGGACAGCTCGTGCAGGATGTCGCTGGCCGGCGTGATCGGGTACGAGCCCAGGAACAGCGGCAGCTTCGACTGCACGCTGGCCGCGATCAGCCCGTAGGCCAGGGCCTGGTTCCCCGAGATGTTGCGATAGACGCCGGGAGCCAGCCTGGCGGGCTTGACCTCGTAGGAGACCGAGAACGACTCGGTCGTCTCGCCGTAGTTCCAGCCCGCCTGGAAGGCCGCGATGTTCGCCTTGGCGATGTCGGGCTTCTTGGCGAACTTCTGCTGGAGGAACGAGATCGTCTGCTCGGTCGGCCGGTGGTAGAGCCACGACAGCAGGCCGAGGGCGAACATGTTCTTGGCGCGCTCGGCGTCCTTCTTCGAGATCTCGAAGCCTTCGAGCGCCTTGACCGTCAGCGAGGTCAGCGGCACCGCGTGCACGCGCCACTCGTTCAGGGAGTCGTCCTCCAGCGGGTTGGCCGCGTAGCCGACCTTCTGCAGGTTGCGCTTGGAGAACTCGTCGATGTTGGCGATGATGTCGGCGCCGCGCGGCAGGTCGCCGAGGTTGGCCTTCAGCGCCGCCGGGTTCATCGCCACGAGCACGTTGGGCGCGTCGCCGGGCGTCAGGATGTCGTGGTCGGCGAAGTGGAGCTGGAAGCTCGACACGCCGGGCAGGGTCCCTGCGGGGGCGCGGATCTCGGCGGGGAAGTTGGGGAGCGTCGACAGGTCGTTGCCGAACTCCGCCGTCCCCGCGGTGAAGCGGTCGCCGGTGAGCTGCATGCCGTCGCCGGAGTCGCCGGCGAACCTGATGATCACGCGGTCGAGTTGCTGGACCTGCTTCGTCACAGCTCAGTCCTCCTCGACGCGCCAAGGCGCGGTTGCTTTGGGCGCGTTCTCTGTTTCCATGCTAGATCCTCGGAAGGTCACGCGTTTGCCAGCCGCGAAAGCGGGTAACGCGGTCGGAAGTCAGGTTGAGGCGGGAGAACGACGACACAGCCCTGACGCGAGCCTGCAGAGGTCTACATGCAGGCGTGCGAAGAGGACGGTTCGGGTCACGAGCGCCAATGATACGTCCCCCCAACACGTGTGCTACGTCAGGGGCTGCTTGCGCGACTGCGTGCTCCCCGTCTCGTACAGGCGTCCGGCGCGCATCGCTGCGGAGCCGTACAGCTCTGGAACGGTCACGAAGGTGTAACCCTTCCCGCTGAGTTCTTTCAGGATGCCCGGAATCGCGTCGATCGACTCCGCATTGGTGTCGTGCAGCAGGATGATCGCGCCCGGATGGGCCTTGCGCACGACGCGGTCGGTGATCTCCGACGCCTTGGCGCCGGGTTCGTCCCTGGCGTTGACGTCCCAGCCGACCAGCGACAGTCCCAGGTCGCGGGCGACGTCGCGGACGTCCTTGCTGATCGCGCCGTAGGGCGGACGGGCCAGCGTGGGCTCCTGCCCGATCGCCGCCCTGACGGAGTCGTCCGTACGCCGGAAGGAGTCGGCGATCTTGCTGGTGCCCTGCTTCGACAGGTCCCGGTGAGCCCAGGAGTGGTTGCCGACCAGATGGCCCTCCGCGCTCATCCTGCGCAGCAGGCCCGGCTGCGTGACGGCGTTCGTCCCGACGGTGAAGAACGTGGCCCGCGCCTTGCCGGCGGCCAGCAGGTCGAGCAGTCGCCCGGTCCCTGGCCCCGGCCCGTCGTCGAACGTCAGCGCCACGCACTTGGTCCTGGCGCAGTTCACGCTGCCGGCCCGGTTGCTGGTGGCCTCGGGACTGGCCGTGGGCGTCGTCTCCGGCCCGGCCGGAGGAGCGCTGCGGGCGGCCTCCCGTACGCTCTCCTGCGCCCGGCGTCCCAGCTCGGACAGCAGCGGCGTCACCCGTCCGGCCTGGACGGCCACGGCGACCCGGCCGAGCGAGCACGGCCCGACCTGGCAGTCGTCGAACTCGACCACCAGGTCACCGCCGCGGTTGAAGGCCATGGAGTCGAACTGGTCGGGGTCGGCGCGCACGCCGTCCCGCTCGACCTGCGGCCCGCGTCCCTTGAGCTGCTCCTTGACCAGCACCGTGAGCCGGTCGAGCGCCTGCTGCCCGCCGAGCAGCGCCATGGACCCGGCCGCCTTGCCGGTACGCGGGTCGAACCAGAAGGTGCGGGTGGAGTTGCCCCAGCTCGCGCCCAGGAACTCGCCGGTGCGCAGCCGTACCCCGACGGCCTCGGGGGAGCGGGCGGCGAGCTGCCAGTCCATGTTCAGCTCCGAACGCGGATAGCCGCCGTTGACGCTCTTGGCGGCCCGGAAGGCGCGCAACTGCCGCTCGGCCTCCGCGCGCAGGACGCGGTTCAGGCTCGGCGCGTCGGTCAGTTCGGGGTAGCTGATGTGCACATATCTGCTGTGGTCGTCCTTGTTGGTGATGTTCGCCGTGGACAGGCCGACGACTGTCGCGGGGTCGACGAAGTCGATCGCGGTCGGCTCTGCCGGGACCAGCACGTCCCGCTCGGGCGAGGCGGCGGCCAGCCCGCAGCCCCCGGCCGAGAGGGCCAGCAGAGCGATTCCAGTAAAGAATCGCGTTTGGTGCATGTCTGTCAGGGTATGGGGGCGACTATCCCTTTTGCCCTGTCTTGGGGTTATGGGGTCTGAGGTTTGACTGGGTTACGATCACGTCATGGAGGGCTACTTCGGGTCCTACGTGCTGGTCGCCGTGCTGCTCGCGATCGGCGTCGCCATCGTCGCCGGGGCCCTCACGGTCAACCGGCTCCTGCGGCCCACCAGGCCGACCCCCGAGAAGCTGACCACGTACGAGTGCGGCGTCGACCCGGTCGGCGACGGCTGGGCGCAGTCCCAGATCCGCTACTACGTCTTCACCTACCTCTACGTCGTCTTCGCCGTCGACGCCGTCTTCCTCTTCCCGTGGGCCACGATCTTCGACGCGCCCGGCTACGGGGTGACGACCCTGGTCGAGATGTTCGTGTTCCTCGGCTTCATCACCCTCGGCATCCTGTACGCCTGGCGCAAACGCGTCCTGTCCTGGACGTAGATCGTTATTCGGGTGTGCTGGTGCGTCGGATGTGGCTTCTGTCACCGTTCTCCGACATGCCGACACAGAGACCGTGTCCCCGATGTGGTGTCTCGATCACACAGGACGGGCGTTTTCCCGTGTGGTGTCCGCCCTGCGGGTGGAACCTGCCCGTACCTGAGGGCAAGCGCTCGATCAGCCAGGCCGTCACGGACCGGCTGACCGCGGGACTGCACGCCGACACCCTCAAGAAGGGCGCCGACGTTCCGGGGACGACGGTCGCGCGGGTGCTCTCGTACGTGATAGCCGCGTCGGTGCATGTGATCGCGGCGGGCGCGCTCGTCGGGGCGGGGTGGGCGGTCGTCACGTGGCCGAACGTCCTCGGCGTGCTGCTCGGCGCGCTCCTGCTGTTCGTCGCCTGGTTGATGCGCCCGCGGCTGGGACGCCTGCCGCGCGGACCGCTCGTGCTCACGAGGGACGCCGCGCCGCGCCTGTACGACCTGATCGACAGGGTCGGTGCGGAGATCGGTGCGAACCCGGTGGACCTGGTCATCGTCACTCCCGCCTTCAACGGCTCCTTCGGTCAGGTCGGCCTGCGGGGCAGGCGCGTGCTCGAGATCGGCGCCCCGTTATGGGCCTTGCTCCAACCTCAGCAACGGGTGGCGCTGCTCGCGCACGAGCTCAGCCATTCCAGCAACGGCGACAGCCGGCACGCTCGGTTCACCCGCACCGCGCTCGGCGCGCTGGAGTCCGTCCGACGGTCCATGCGCGGAGCCTCACGAGGCGGGGAATACGTGGGGGAGACCATGCCGGAAAGCGTGCTCGGCCCCTTCGCGCTGGCAGTGATCATTCTGATGCGCGTCTCGGGGTTGCTGGTCTGGATGCTGGGCATGCTCCTGCTGTTCGTCACCATGCGCTCCGCCCGCCAGGCCGAGTACGTCGCCGACGAACGCGCCGCCCGTGTCGCCTCCTCCGAGGCCGCCGCCGGGACACTCGACCTCGTCGCGACAGGCGACATCGACGTGAACGAACTGGCCTGGATGTCGGCCGCGCTCGGCCCCTCGGTGTGGGAGAAGCTGCGCGAACGGCAGGCCGCCTTCCCCGACCACGAGCTCGAACGGCGGCGCCGGATCCAGGCCATGGAACAGGCCCGCGTCGATGACTCGCATCCACCGCTCCCGCTGCGCGTGGAGTTCATACGCTCCCTCCACCACGACTGGCCGGTCATCCGGCTGCGGGACAACGAGAACGAGGCCATCGAGGCCGAGCTCGCCCCCCTGTTCGACCGGCTCGTCACCGAGCTCGCCGCCACCAAGAAGCATGATTCCTTTGCCTGACCTGCGATTCGCGCAAGAATGGGCGACATGGCAGCAACGGATCTCCCGATGCCCACCGTCGGACCTGTCTCCAGGCTCGCGCCCAAACCCATGCGGTTCGTGCTCAACTGGGGTCGGCGCTATTCCCTGTGGGTGTTCAACTTCGGGCTGGCCTGCTGCGCCATCGAGTTCATCGCGACCTCCATGAGCAGGCACGACTTCATCCGGTTCGGGGTGATCCCGTTCGCCAACGGCCCCCGTCAGGCCGACCTGATGATCGTCTCCGGCACGGTCACCGACAAGATGGCTCCCGCCGTGAAGCGCCTCTACGAGCAGATGCCCGACCCCAAGTACGTGATCTCGTTCGGCGCCTGCTCCAACACCGGCGGCCCCTACTGGGACTCCTACTGCGTGACCAACGGCGTCGACCAGATCATCCCCGTCGACGTCTACGTGCCCGGTTGCCCGCCCCGCCCCGAGGCCCTGCTCTACGGCATCATGAAGCTCCAGGAGAAGATCGCGGGGGAGAAGCTCAGCGACCGCTACGTCTGGTCCCGCTCCCACGGCGCCGAGGACCAGGCGTGAACGCCGCCGTCGCCGCCCGGTTCGGCGAGCGCGCCGAGCTCAGCGAGTCCTACGGCGAGACCACGATCGACGTCGCCCCCGCCGACTGGATCGAGCTGCTGACCTACGCCCGCGACGACCTCGGCCACGCCTTCTTCGACTGGCTGACCGGCGTGGACGAGCCGCCCGACGCCTTCGTCGTCGTCGCCCACGTCTACAACCTGGACACCCGCGAGCGGCTGCTGCTGCGCACCCGGGTGCCGCGCGCCGACCCGCGCCTGCCGTCCGCCGTCGGCGTCTACCGGGGGGCGAACTGGTACGAACGCGAGACGTACGAGATGTTCGGGGTGATCTTCGAGGAGCACCCCCACCTGGTGCCGCTGCTCCTGCCCGACGGCTTCGAGGGCCACCCGCTGCGCAAGGACTTCGTGCTGGCCGCCCGCGTGGCCAAGCCGTGGCCGGGCGCCAAGGAACCGGGCGAGTCCGGGCACGGCGCCCCGAGCCGCCGCAAGACGCTTCCGCCCGGAGTACCGGCCGATTGGGGTCCGCCTGATGCTTGAAGTGGTGCTGAGCTTCGTCGTCATCCTCGTCGTGTTCCTGGTGCTGCCGCTGATCGTCGGCCAGACCGAGCACAAGGTCATGGCCCACATGCAGTCGAGGCTCGGCCCCATGTACGCGGGCGGCTTCCACGGCTGGGCGCAGCTCATCGCCGACGGCGTGAAGTTCATGCAGAAGGAGGACGTCATCCCGGCCGCGGCCGACCGCCGCATCTTCATGATCGCTCCCGGCGTGGCCCTCGTCCCGTACCTGATCGTGCTGATCGTCATCCCGCTCGACCGCGGGCTGGTCGCCGTCGACCTCGATCTCGGGCTGTTCTTCGTGCTCGCCGTCATGGGCGTCGGCGTGCTCGGCGCGATCATGGCCGGATGGTCGTCGGCCAACAAGTACTCGGTACTCGGCGGGATGCGGGCGGCGGCCCAGCTCATGTCGTACGAGCTGCCGCTGGTGCTGGCGGCCTCTTCCGTGGCGATGGCGGCGGGCACGCTGTCGATCCCCGGCATCGTCGAGGCGTGGCAGTGGTGGTGGCTGCCCTGGCAGGCGATCGGCGGCGTGGTGTTCTTCGTGGCGGGGCTGGCCGAGCTGCGGCGTCCGCCGTTCGACATGCCGATCGCCGAGTCCGAGATCATCATGGGCCCGATGACCGAGTACACTGGCATGCGTTTCGCCCTGTTCATGCTCTCCGAGTACGTCGGGATCGTCGTCCTGTCCTTCCTGACCACCGTGCTCTTCCTGGGCGGCTGGCACGGGCCGTTCCTGCCGGGCTGGATCTGGACCCTGATCAAGGTCTTCGCGCTGGCGTTCGTGGTGATCTGGCTGCGGGTCACCTATCCCCGGCTGCGTGAGGACCAGCTCCAGAAGCTCGCCTGGGCCGGGCTGGTGCCGCTGGCCCTCGTCCAGCTCGCGCTCACCGGCGTGGTGAAGGTCCTCGTCTGAGGTTCGCGGGGCTTTCTGTTGTGGCGACGGAAACTTTATGTCGTGCTTATCCGTCGTACCCGGCATAGGGGGCCCCAGATGAAGGGGACGACTTGTGAACGCGCAACTCCTGCCCGTCGCGGGTGCGATGAAAGGCGCCCGCTGCCCGAAAGTCAGCCTGACCTCCGACGGCCGAACCTTGACCGTCACCGACGAAGCCAGGGGCCGTTCGACGACCCTGTCACCCGCATCGCTCTACCGTTACGGCTACTCGATCGACGGTTCCGGAAAGAAGTCGCAGGTCCTGACGGGGGTCGCCGCCCTCGACCCCGACGGACTGGTCCTGCTGGACCTCCCCGGCGACTGGCACCCGCCCCACCTGCGGGACTTCGCCGCCAAGGCCGGAATCCCCCTCAGAGACGGCCAGGACGACGGCTCCGAGCGGACCCGCCGGATCCTCGCCGCCCGCGCGCCCGGCTGGGAACGCGTCCGCGGTCTTCCGGTGCCGCGACCGGCCAGATGGAACCTGGCGCTGGGCGTGTGCGCGGGAGTCGCCGGGCTCGGGCTGATGGTGTACCTGGGGGTCACCGGGATGTGGGGGGCCTGGCGCGGCTTCTCGGCCGTCGGACGGGTCCTGATGGAACTGATCGAGGCCAAATGGCTGCTGGTCGCCTTCAGCCCTGCCCTGCTGGTCGTCCGGCCTGTGCTGGGCGGGGTGCATCGGTGGCAGGCGGGGCGCGGCGTGATCGTGGGGCCGCCGGAAGGGCCGTATCTGCGAATGAAGTCGTCCAGGAGGTTGTCGGTCTATCGCCGGTCGGGGGTCATCGCCGAGCTTCCGGTCGAACGGGGCAGCAGCCTTCTCCGGTACCGCTTCGACGACCTGTCCGGCATTTTTCTCCTCGACCCCGCCGGGAACCCCTTGATCCACCTTCCCGGCCGCTGGGCCCCCGCCGCTCTTCACCGCTTCACCGAACGCCACGGCCTGGGCCTGGCGATGCACCGCGTATCCCGAGACGAATACCTGACCCTCACCACCCATTCCCCCCAAGCCATCCCCTGACCCCTCTGCCCGCCCTTCCGAGCCGGGTCGAGCTCCGGCTGTCCGGCCTTCGGGCGGGAAAGGTCCGCCGCTGCCTCTGACAGTCCGTCGGAGGCGCCGGTTCCGTACGGAGGCGTCGGCGTCTAGTGGACGATCGCCACCATCACGTCCGACGCCGACGGCCGTTCCTGGGGGCGCTTGTTCAGGCAAGCCCCCACAATTCCCCGTAAGGCAGGCGGTAACGGCGACAGATCCGGATGAACCGTAAGCACCCGGTTGAAGACCGCAGGCACGGTGTCCTCCCCGAACGCCGGCCGCCCCGTGGCCGCGAACATCATCGTCACCGCCCAGCTGAACACGTCGGACGCGGGCCCCACAGGCTCCCCGGTCAGTTGCTCAGGCGACATGTACGGCGGCGTCCCCACCATCTTCCCGGACGTCATGGTCATCCTGTCGAGCGCGCGGGCGATCCCGAAGTCGATCACCCGCGGCCCGTCGTGCCCGATCAGCACGTTGCTCGGCTTGAAGTCACGATGCACCACTCCGGCCTTGTGGATGGCCGCCAATGCTCCGGCTGTGGATAACGCGAGCCGCGTCAGGCCGTCCTCGTCGCGGGGCCCGTGGCGCCGTACGAGTTGCTCCAGCGACGGACCTTCCACGTATTCGGAGACGATGTACGCTTGCTGCCCGTTGATGTTCACATCGAGCACCCGGGCTGTGGAAAACGTGGCGACCCGCCGAGCCGCGTCCACCTCCCGCGCGAACCTCGTACGTGCCGTCTCGTCTACCAGGTCGTGCAGCACCTTGACCGCCACCCGCACCCCGTTGGGCGCCATGGCGAGGTAGACGGCCCCCTGCCCGCCGCGCCCGAGCTGGTGCAGCACCCGGTAGTGCCCGATCCACTCCGGCTGTCCGGGATGCTGCTGACGAGTGGGGGCCGTGGTGCGCTGATGCACGTCGGTGGGACGGTACTGCGGTACGGGCCCCTGCGCCTGCACGGGCGGCCGGTGACGTGCCCGCGCCATCGCCGGCACCAGGACGATCGAATGGGCGATCCCGCCGATCCAGCCGACCACGAACCCGAACGAGATCAGGGTGGACATCGGCTCGGGAATGCTGTCGAAGTCGTCGTAAAGGATGATGGCGATGGCGAACGAGCCGATGAGGACCAGGTAGACGCAGGCGCCGATGGCCTGCCAGGTGCTCCGCAGCCAGTATGCCGCGAACCCGATCGTGAACGGGGTCGCCAGCCCGCACGAGATGAGGGCCAGGACGGCCCACCCGATGGCGGCCGCCCACGCCCCACTACTGGGACGGACCGGATGGCTGTACGGCATGGCCGAGAGACTATCGCCATGCAGTCGTTCATATCGGACAGTCACCCAGCCTGTGGATAACTTCCACTGAACCTGTGGATGGCTGTGGAAAAACTGGGGACAACGGTCTTGGCTCATTCACCTCCGCCGCCAAGTACGTCATGATGTTGAACCATGGCGCGGATACCGGGAGTCGGACTGGCAAAAGGGCTGTCCATCACTCTTCGCCACATGCTGCGCAAATCCGTCACCCAGCAGTATCCCGAGGTCAAGCCGGCCCTGCCGCCCCGCAGCCGTGGCGTTATCGCCCTGGTTGAGGAAAATTGCACCTCTTGCATGCTCTGTGCCCGAGAGTGCCCCGACTGGTGCATTTACATCGACTCCCACAAGGAGACGATCCCGGCCCCGGAAGGCGGACGTCCCCGCCAGCGCAACGTGCTCGACCGGTTCGCCATCGACTTCGCCCTGTGCATGTACTGCGGCATCTGCATCGAGGTCTGTCCCTTCGACGCCCTCTTCTGGTCTCCGGAGTTCGAGTACGCCGAGGGTGACATCCGTAACCTTCTGCATGAGAAGGACAAACTGGCGTCCTGGACCCAGACCGTCCCGCCGCCGCCTGCCCACGACCCCGGCGCCGAGCCTCCGAAGGAGCTGACGGCCGCCCCTCGCCGTCCCGCGGCCCGTACCGGGACCGCCCGCCCCGGCGCGCCCGGCCCCGCCGGCGCCGAGGCCCGGCGTGCCGCGCGAGAGCGCGCCGCCGGACCGCGCGAGGCCGCCACGAGCGAAACCGGCACCGGAACGCCGGCGAGCCCTCAGGAAGCGGGCGCCGCCCGTCCGGGGGTCGTAGAGCCGGGGGCGGCGGCCTCCGGCGGGATCGCGGGCGCCGAGCCTGAAGCCGGCGCCGAATCGGCGCTCGGCCCCGACTCCGCCGTAAGCGCAACCCCCAGCACAGAAGCAGCGCCACCTTCCGAACGTGCCGAGGCGGCTCCGTCCCAACAAGGCGGTGACGACACCGGGCGGGCCGACACCGGGCGGGCCGACGCTGGGCGGGCCGGCGTGACTCCGGCTCCTGGGCGCACGGACGCCGGCCCGTCGGCCGGGGGCGTCGAAAAGCGGGCTCGGCACGGCGCCGACCAGGGGGAGCGGGCGCGCGAGCAGGCCGGTTCCACGGAAGCTCCTGAAGCCGCTCCCGGCGAGGGCCCTGCGGCGACCCCTCCCACTGCGGGCCGCCGCGAGCGTACGCGCAGGCCCATGTCGAACGTGCGAGGCATCCGCCCGCCAGGCGCTCTCCCCCCCAGCCCGCAGCCGGCCGAACCGTCATCCACAGAACCCGCCCCCGAGCAGGGACAGGAGACGAAGGCCCCGGCCCACCCGTCCGAGCCGACGAAGCCCTCATCCGAGACAAGCCCGTCAGACACGACGGAGCCCTCAGACGTGACGAACGGCGAGGTTCCCACCGAACCCCAGGGCGACGCCCCCCGCGCCGACGAGGACGACGGCGCTGCCATCTCGGCAGGCGAGGAGCCGAACCGCACGCCCGCCCAGGACCAGGGCCCACAAGCTTCGGAGGAGCCCTCGCCGGGAACGACTTCATCCACAGGCGAGCCGCCCTCGAACAGGTTTTCCACAGCCCCGGGTGAACCGTCACCGGAAACCGGGCCGGAGGAGCAGACTTCATCCGCGAGCCCCCGCAGGCGCAGGATGGCGGACCCAAGGTCCATCCGACCGCCGGGGCGGCTCGGCCCTGACGACCCAGAGGAGTCCGAGGAGGAGTCGTGACCGAGGCGGTGCCCTCCTACCTGTCACCCACCGGGCAAGAGATCGTCTTCTTGCTGCTGGGAGCGGTAGCGGTTGGATCGGCGCTGCTCGTCGTCACGACCAGACAACTCGTCCACGCCGCCCTCTGGCTCGTGGTCTCCTTCGGCGCGCTCGCGGGCGGCTACCTGGTGCTGACCGCCGAGTTCGTGGCCTGGGTCCAGGTGTTGATCTACGTGGGCGCGGTGGTGGTCCTGATGCTGTTCGGCATCATGCTCACCCGCGCCCCGATCGGCCGTTCCGCCGACCTCGACAGCGGCAACCGTCCGGTGGCGGCCGTGGTGGCGGTGGCGACGGCGGCGGTCCTGGTCACGGTCGTGATCGACGGTTTCCGTACGGCGTACACACCGCTGACGCCGGGCCACGGGGCGGCGAAGGAGCTGGGCGCCAGCGTCTTCGCCACGTGGGTGCTGCCGTTCGAGGCGCTGTCCGTGCTGCTGCTCGCCGCATTGATCGGAGCCATCGTGCTGTCCCGTACGGACATTCCCGGCTCGCCGCCCGATGAGACGGGGGGTCACTAGTGCACATCGTCTACCCGGCGGTCGTCTCCGCGCTCCTGTTCTCCGTGGGCGTCTACGGTGTGCTCGCCAGGCGCAACACGATCCTCGTGCTGATGTCGGTCGAGCTGATGCTCAACGCCGTCAACCTCAACCTGGTCGCCTTCGACGTGTGGCTGCGCGACCGCCTGCACAGCGGCCAGGTGCTCACCCTGTTCGTCATCGTCATCGCCGCGGCCGAAGTCGGCCTGGGGCTGGCGATCGTCCTGGCCCTCTACCGCAACCGCCGTACCGTCGACCTCGACCACCTCCGCGACCTGTCCGAGCCCGCCGACGAGCGCCCGGCCCTGCTCTTGAGCACCACCCCGGCCCCTCTCGACAACCGCCAACCCGCCCCGGCCCTCGACGGCGGCCGCGCAGACGACCAGAGCGCCGAGCGAGGAGGCAAGCCGTGACGACGTTCCCGCTGCTGGCCGTACTCCTGCCCGCCATCGCCGCCGCCATCGCCCTGTTGCTCTCCCGCTGGCCGCACCCCCGCACACCGGCCCAGGAACAGCCACCACGCCACACCCCCACCGACAGAGCGCGACTCGCGGCGGCCGAGAAGACCTTCGGCGAACGGGCCAACACCCGGGCCGCGTGCATCGCCATCCTCCCGACCGCCGCCTCGGCCGTCCTGGCCCTGTGGCTGGCCTGGGGGCCGGGCTTCACGTTCCTGGACGGCGGCACACCCTCCGAGCCCGTGGGCCGCGCGTACGGCACGATCGTCACCGGCGGCGTCCCGATCTCGCTCGTCCTCCAGGCCGACGACCTGTCGGCCATCCTCGGCGTCCTCGTGACACTCGTGGCGCTGGCCGTGCAGGTCTACTCGGTCGGCTACCTCAAGGACGACCCCCGCTACCCGTCATACAGCGCGTTCATCAGCCTGTTCACCGCCGCCATGCTCCTGGTGGTCTACGCGGGCGACCTCCTGGTCCTCTACGTGGGCTGGGAGATCATGGGCCTGTGCTCCTACCTTCTCATCGGTCACTGGTGGGAAGACCGGGGCAACTCACGCGCGGCGGTCAAGGCGTTCCTCGTCACCCGGCTCGGCGACGTCGGCTTCCTGTTCGGCATCTTCGTCCTGGGCACGGCGGCGGGCAGCTTCCGTGTCGCCGACGTGCTGGCGAAGGTGCCCGACATGTCCGCGGCCACCCTGACGACGGCCACCATGTTGTTGCTGTGCGGTGTCGCGGGCAAGAGCGCCCAGGTGCCGCTGCACACCTGGCTCCCGGACGCCATGGCCGGCCCGACGCCGATCAGCGCGCTGATCCACGCCGCCACCATGGTCGCCGCCGGCATCTTCATCGTGGCCAGGCTCTTTCCCGCCTTCCTCGCCGCCCGCCCCACGCTCGACGTCCTGGCCGTCATCGCGGCGATCGGCATGCTGGGCGCCGCGCTGGCCGCGTTCGCCCAGAACGACCTGAAACGCGTGCTCGCCTACTCCACGGTCAGCCAGCTCGCCTACATGGCCGGCGGCCTGGCCGCGGGCTCCGACCGGGCGGCCATCTTCCACCTGGTGACGCACGGGGCGTTCAAGGCGCTGCTGTTCCTGTGTGCCGGAGCGGTGATCCACCACGTCGGCTCCAACCTGATGACCCAGATGGGCGGGTTGCGCCGCGAGCTGCCGGTCACGTTCGTGACGATGACGGTGGGTTTCGCCGCTCTGATGGGCCTCCCACCGGCCAGCGGCTTCTTCAGCAAGGACGGCGTCCTGGCGGCCATGGACAACGCGCTGGCCGGCGGAGGCCTGACGGACGCCGCCGCACTGCTCCTGTACGGCTGCGCGCTCGCCACCGTCGCCGTCACCGGCGCGTACGCCACCAGAGCCTGGCTCCGCACGTTCTTCGGGCCGCCGCGAGTGGTGGCGCTCCCCGAGCCCGAGCCCGGCACGGCCCACGTCGTCGACGTCACCGAGGCCCCCAGGACCATGCTCGTGCCCGTCATGCTCCTCACCGTCCCCGCCCTGCTGCTGGGCTTCGCGGTGGAGCCGCACGTGGACCTGGCGGTGGCCGCGATCAGCGTCGTGCTCGCCCTGCTCGGCGCGGGTGTCGTCTACGCCGTCTGGCGCGGCGACCCGCTCACCGATCCGGCACGCCTGCTGGGCCCACTGCGGGCCCCCTGCGAGCACGCGTTCTACGTGGACGGCCTCTACGCCGCGCTGTTCGTCCGCCCGATCATGGCCCTGGCCCGGCTGGTCGTCAGAACGGACGACGTGGTCGTGGACGGCGCCGTCCGCGGATCGGGCCGCACCGCCCGCGGCCTGTCCGGATGGCTGCGCCTGGCCCAGAACGGCAACGTCCAGCTCTATGTCAGCGGCGTCCTCGCCGGGGTGCTCCTGATCGCGGTGGGGGCGGTGATGCTCACATGACGGCCCCAGCCGCATCAGAGTGGCCCACACGACGAGCCACGACCATCCGGGCACGAGTGCGCACCCGCGCGGGACGGTGGTGATCTCATGACGGGCTGGCTGCCTGTCGCACTGCTCGCCGTGCCGCTGCTCGGCGCGCTCCTGCTCCTCCTCGCCCCCGGCGCGCTCCGCCCGGCCCTGCGCACGTACGGCCTGATCCTCTCGGGCATCACGCTGGCGCTGGCCCTGGTCATGACGGCCACGTTCGATCACGGACGTCCGACGCGCCTGCAGTTCACGGTCGACCAGCCGTGGATCCCCGGCCTGGGGCTCCGCTTCCACCTGGGCGTCGACGGCATCTCGCTGCCGCTGATCGTCCTGACCGCGCTGCTGACGTTCCTCTGCTTCGGCTACCTCTCCTGGGGGCGGGCCCGCACGCCGAGCCGCTTCCTGGGAAACAGGCCGCGGGCGCTCGTGTTCACGCTGCTGGTGCTCGAAGTCGGCATGATCGGCACGTTCCTCGCCCTCGACCTGCTGCTCTTCTTCGTCTTCTTCGAGATCGTGCTGATCCCGATGTACTTCCTGATCGGCATCTGGGGCGGGGCAGGGCGCCGGGCGGCGTCGATCAAGTTCATCCTCTACACGCTGCTCGGCTCGGTCGTGATGCTCCTCGGCCTGCTGCTCGTCCGGGCCCAGACCGGCACGCTCGACCTGGCCGAACTGGCCGCGTCCCACGGCGCGGGGATGTCCAGGTCCGTGCAGATCCTGGCGTTCGTGGCGATCGGTGTGGGCCTGGCCGTCAAGACGCCGATGTGGCCCCTGCACACCTGGCTGCCCGACGCCCACACCGAGGCCCCGACCGTCGGCTCGGTGCTGCTGGCCGGCGTGCTGCTGAAGATGGGCACGTACGGTTTCGCCAGGATCGCCATCCCCGTCCTCCCCGAGGGGGCGATCGCGGTTGCGCCCTGGCTGGGGGCGTTCGCCGTGGTCGGCGTCATCTACGGCGCTCTGGCCTGTCTGGCGCAGCGTGACCTCAAACGCATGATCGCCTACTCGTCCGTGGGGCACATGGGCTTCGTCCTGCTCGGCTTCGCCACCCTGACCCCGGTCGGCATCAACGGCGCCCTGTTCGCGAACGTCGCCCACGGCCTGATCACCGGCCTGCTGTTCTTCCTGGCCGGCGCGATCAAGGACCGCTACCACACGGCCGACATGCCGAGCCTCGGCGGCGGCCTGCTGGCCACGATGCCGCGCCTGGGATCGGTGCTCACCTTCGCCGCGATCGCCTCGCTCGGGCTGCCCGGTCTGGGCGGGTTCTGGGGGGAGATGCTGGCGCTGTTCGGGGCGTTCCAGCCGGCGAGCGGCCTGCCGCGTCCGCTCTTCCTGACGTACATGGTGATCGGCGGCTTGGGGGCGGTCCTGACGGCCGCGTACTTCGTGCTCATGCTGTCCCGCGTCACCCACGGCCGCCCGTCGGGGCATGCACGGCAGCCGGCCGGCGAGACGCCCGACGAACGTCCGGTGGCGCCCCTCGGCTCGGACGAGTCGCTCGCGGGGCAGCCGACCACGACGCTCGAAGCCGAGAACGTCCAGCAGGGCATCGATGACATCCGGTCCTACGAGCTGGCGGCGTGGACCCCGCTGGTGGTCCTGATCCTGCTCTTCGGGCTCTGGCCCGGCCTCCTGCTCTCACTCACCACGCCGGCCGTGCAGACGCTGCTGGGAGCCCTGTCATGACTCAGCAGATCGACTACTTCGTGATCGCGCCGCCGCTGGCGCTGGCGGTGGTGGCCGGGCTCGTGCTGCTGCTCGACGCGTTCCTGCCGTCGTCGGCGCGCACACGGACCGCACTCGGGCTGGTGACGCTGGCGGGGGTGACCGCGGCCCTCGGGTTCGTGATCGCGCAGGCCGTGAGCGGTACGTCCCGGGCCACGTTCTGCGTCCCGCCGGAGCTCGCGGCCGGCGAGGCGGGTTCATTGTGCTCGTTCGTCGCCGACCGGTTCACGACGGCGTTCGCGGGGCTGGTGCTCGTCGCGGCCCTGGTGGTCGTGCTGATGTCGATGGCGGAGCTGGCCGGCGGCGGCATCCCGGCCGGCGAGTGGTACTTCCTGCTGCTCGGCACCCTCGTCGGCGCGGTGACCCTGCCCGCCTCCCGCGACCTGGTCATGCTCGTGGTGGCGCTCGAACTGGTCTCGCTCCCGGTGTTCGCCCTCACCGCGCTCAAACGTTACGACGGCCGCGCCTCCGAGGCCGCGGTCAAGCTCTTCGTCGTGTCGGTCGTGTCCACGGCCATCATGCTGTTCGGCGTCTCCCTCCTCTACGGCATCTCCGGGACGGTCTACCTCTCCCGTCTGGCGGCCGTCCTGAGCGGCCGGGCCCCGGCGCCGGGAGCGGCGGCGGGCACGTACTCCACGGCGTTGGAGACGGCCCACGGGCTGCCCGCGGTCGTCACGGTGGGCGTCGTCCTCGTGGCGGCCGGGTTCGCGTTCAAGATCGCCGCAGTGCCGTTCCACTCCTGGGCGGCGGACGTCTACCAGGGCGCGCCCATCCCGGTGGCGGCCCTCCTCTCGGTCATCTCCAAGGCGGCCGGGTTCGCGGGGCTCATCCTGATCCTGGTCACCGCCCTGGCCGGGCAGTCGTCCACCTGGGGGCCGGTGATCGCGGTCATCTCGGCGCTGACCATGACCGTGGGCAACCTGCTCGCCATGCGCCAGCGTTCGGCCGTCCGCATGCTGGCCTGGTCCTCGGTCGCGCAGTCCGGCTACGTCCTGGCCCCGCTGGCGATCGCCGCCACGGCGGCCACGTCCCAGGCCGCGACCGGCACGTCCGTCGCGTACCTGGTCATCTACGCGGCCATGAACCTCGGCGCCTTCGCCGTCGTCCTGCTCGTCTCCAGAACTTCTCCACGCAGCGAGCTCGACGACTACCGCGGCCTGGTCCTGCGCAGCCCGGCCGCCGGGATCGCGCTCGCGTTCTGCCTGGTCTGCCTGGCAGGGCTGCCGCCGGGGCTGGCCGGCCTCTTCGCCAAGGTCTTCGTGTTCCGGACGATCGTCGAGGGCGGCCTGGGCTGGCTCGCGCTGGTCATGGCCGTCAACACCGTGATCGGCCTCTACTACTACGCCGTATGGGCGTCCCGCCTCTTCACGCCTTCAGGAGAGAGGCGCCTCCGTAGCCCGTCCCCGGCGGCGTGGCTCGCCGTCGGCCTGGCCTTGGCCGTGGCGATCCTCTTCTCGGTCGCTCCCCAGCTCGTCCTCGACCTGACCTCGTTATCGGCCACGAGCTGACCGTGGGCGGGTCCACCGGCTGTTCGCATTGCGGGGCAGCCGGGCCGCAACCCGCCCTGCTTCCCCCGGAACAGGGGGTAAGTCGCGCTCCGCCCGCAGCTGAGCACGCCGGGGAACGATAACCCGGGTCATCGTCGTTGGACGAGGTGAAACCCGGACCACGAAGGGGGGAGACCTTGCACCACAACGGTCTGCGTACCGCCATCCTCCTCGGAGGTCTGTCGGCGTTCATCATCGTGGTGGGCGCGTGGCTCGGCGGTGGCACCGGCCTGCAGATCGCGCTGGTGCTGGCCCTGCTGAGCAACGGCGTCGCCTACTTCTTCTCCGACCGCATCGCGCTGTCGGCCATGCGGGCCAGGCCGGTCAGCGAGGTCGAGCACCCCACGCTCTACCGGATCGTCCGCGAGCTCTCCACCGAGGCCCGCCAGCCGATGCCGCGCCTGTACATCTCCCCGACGGTCCAGCCCAACGCGTTCGCCACCGGACGCAGCCCACGTAAGGCCGCCGTGTGCGTCACGTACGGCCTGACCCAGCTGCTCGACGAGTCCGAGTTGCGCGGCGTGATCGGGCACGAGCTGTCGCACGTGTACAACCGGGACATCCTTGTCTCGTCCGTGGCCGGCGCGCTGGCCACGATGATCACGTGGCTGAGCTACGTCGCCGTCTTCTTCGGCGGTTCCGACGACGACGAGGGCCCCGGCTTCGTGGGCGCCCTGCTGATGATGATCCTCGGGCCGGTGGCGGCCGGGATGGTCCAGATGGCGATCTCGCGGACGAGAGAGTTCCAGGCCGACGAATCGGGCGCGAGGCTCACGGGTGACCCGCTGGCCCTGGCCTCGGCGCTTCGCAAGATCGAGATGGGCGCGCGCAGGTTGCCGCTCCCCGAGAACAGCCGCCTGACCTCGGCTTCGCACATGATGATCGCGAACCCGTTCAGCGGATCCGGCTTCGGCCGCCTCTTCTCGACCCATCCGCCCACGTCGGAGCGGGTGGCAAGGCTGGAGCGCATGGCCGGCTACCGCCGCTGACCTTCCCGATCAGATGGACCGAGGGCGTTCCTGGTCGGGTGAGGCCGAGGAGGCGAATCCGTCGCGACTGCGCCAGGGCTGCTGAAATCGACCGAGAGCCCCGAATCCGGCCTTCCTGTCAGACCTTCGCCATCTGCTCTCCACCGGCCGTACCGCAATCGATCAGGGCCTTCCGGCCCTGTCTCGGAAGGCCGCAAGGGCTCGCGTACGGCTCGGCGGGTCTCACCGCTCGGCTGTTACCCGAGCTCGCCGGCCGCCGTGACCTTCCTCAGGATGGCCGGCAGGTCCTCGGGGAAGAAGGTCTCCCCGGTGTTCTCCAGTTCCTCCGCGCTCCACCACCGATGCCCGGTCGTCGTCTCCTTCTCGATCTGCTCCATGTGATCGAAGGAGACGGCGGCGTCGTGCACCCGGATCGCGAAGAAGGTCTGGTCCTGCGTGATCGCGTACTCCGACCAGAAGAACTCGATCGTGCTCGTCCCGTACGGACCGGCGAACTCCTCCGCCTCCCGCCGCATCCCGACCTCCTCGTACAGTTCGCGCGCGGCGGCCTGCTGAAGCTCCTCCCCGGCCTCGGTCGCGCCGCCGATGGTGAACCAGAACGGCTCGTCCGGCCGTTGCGGATCAAAGCCGTGCAGCAGCAGCACCCGGTCTTCTGCGTCGAGGGGCAGGACGCGTGCCGTGAAGCGGCGCAGGGGGATCTTCGTCACGGTTGTCGAGCTTACGATGCCGGATCCGCCCGTCCGACGAGAACGCAGGCCCGAGGCACAAGAAGGCGCGTACGCCACCATGTGCCCCGGATGCCGGCCCGTTAGCGGTAGTTCACGAATTGCAGAGCGATGTCCAGATCCTTGCCCTTGAGCAGAGAAATGACGTCCTGCAGATCGTCCTTCTTCTTCGAGCTGACCCGCAGCTCCTCGCCCTGGATCTGCGCCTTGATCCCCTTGGGGCCCTCGTCGCGGATCAGCTTGGAGATCTTCTTGGCATTCTCCTGGTCGATGCCCTCCTTGAGGGTGACCAGCATGCGGTATTCCTTGCCCGACAGCCTGGGCTCGCCCGCCTCGAGAATCTTCAGCGAGAGCCCGCGCTTGACCACCTTCTCCTTGAACACGTCGAGTGCGGCATTCGCGCGCTCCTCGCTGTTCGCCTTGATCTCGATGTTGTCCTGCCCGGACCAGCTGATGCTCGCCCCGGTGCCCTTGAAGTCGAAGCGGTGTCCGATCTCCTTGACCGTCTGGTTCAGCGCGTTGTCGACCTCCTGGCGGTCGATCTTGCTGACGATGTCGAAAGATGAATCGGCCAAAACACCCATCCTCTCGGCTGTGAAAGCGTTATTCGGGATCCCGCCTCTCCGCCGTACGCGAAACCGCTCCGTCGTACGCCAAATGCGCGGACCCAGCGAACGAGCCTAGCCAGCATCGGCGCGCCGTGCAGTCCACGTTCCCCGGACACGGCTTGCTGCCGGGCCCTCGGCGGCGGATCATGCCTGTGGGCCCACATTTCGCAGTTTCCGATCGTATTGGTAGGGATCATGCGAGTCATCGGAGCCGGCTTCGGCCGTACAGGAACGCTGTCCACGAAGACCGCGTTGGAACGTCTGGGCTTCGGCCCATGTCATCACATGACGGAAGTGCTCCAGAATCCCGTCCACATCCGCCGCTGGCTGGACCTCGCCGAGGGCCGCCTCGTCACCTGGGACACCCTCATGTCCGGCTACGACTCCTGCGTCGACTGGCCGGCCGCCGCGTACTGGCGCGAACTCGCCCACCATTACAAGGACGCCAAGGTCATCCTCACCGTCCGCGACCCCGAACGCTGGCTGGCCAGCATGAACGCCACCATCTTCAAACGGTCCGCCCGCGCCCGCACCTGGTCGGGCCGGACGATGGGCACGATCTCCCGCCTCCTCGACACGGACTTCGCCGCATTCATCCGGATGACCCGGCTGGTCGTGAGCGAACGCGTCTTCGGCGGCGGCATCCCCGACACCGAACTCGCCCTGAAAATCTTCAAAGAACACGTGGAAGAGGTCAAAGCCACCATCCCCCCGGACCGGCTGCTGGTGTTCGAAGTGGCCCAGGGCTGGCAGCCGCTCTGCGACTTCCTGGACGTACCCGTCCCGAACGAACCCTTCCCCAGAACCAACGACGCGGCAGGCTTCGACCAGCACGCACGCGGGATGGGACGCCTGCTGTTCCGGCGCAGCCGATGACCACGATCCGGCTAGGGACAAACTGGTGTCACGTACACCTCGGAAGTCCGCTATTCTTCTGTCTGTCGCCGCGAGAGCGGATGGCACGGCAGGTTGCCCGAGTGGCCAAAGGGAGCGGTCTGTAAAACCGTCGGCTCAGCCTACGCAAGTTCGAACCTTGCACCTGCCACACCAGCGGGAAGAGGCCCGTCACCAGCGGAAACGCGGTGACGGGCCTCTCGCTTTGTGTCCGGCTGTCCATGGTCGTCAACGGCGCTCTACGGGCTCTCGCGTCGGATCCGCGTCGGCGCTTAGTCGGCCTCTTGTGGAGGTTTCAGGGCCTCACTGATCAGCTTTCGGGCGAAGTCGTCTTGACCCACGATGCACTTCGCGTAGACCCGTAGAAGCACGTTCACGCTGTGTCCTGCCCACTCAGCGACTTGGGGGGCCGGAACTCCGGCGTTGAGCCACGTCGAGACGCAGGCGTGCCGTAGGTCGTAGGGCCGGGCCGCGAGCGGTGAGGCTGTCTCAGCCTTACTCAGCGCCCCGGTACGAGCCTTCTGCCAGACACGGCCATAGACGCTCTCCGAGAGCGGACCGCCGCGCTCTCCGACGAAAAGGTGACCGTCAGGGCTTACGCCATATGTCGTGAGATGAGCGCGCAGGATAGCCACCAAGGGTGGCGGGATCGGCACAGGGCGGACTGCCGTACGCGCGCGGTGCTTGAGCTCTCGCGACTCCCGACGCTTGCCATTTCCTGTCCAGTCGGCTCCCACTGCCGGCGCCGAGTCGCCGAGACAGAACCATCCCCACTCTTCGTCGCTTTCGACGTCGGGAAGGTCGATCTCGTCGGCTGTTAGGTCCGCGGCTTCCGCCGGACGTAGAGCCGAGTAGTACATGACCGCGAAGAACGCGGTCAGTTGCGCCATGGTCTTTTCGACCTCGGCCAACAGGGCTTCGGCTTGCTGTGGGTTGACCACACGACGGGGAGAGACTTCCTCGGCGACCTTGGGTGTCTTCCACCTCACGCTGATCAGAGGGTTGCTTGTCAGGAGCTTGGCAGGGCTCACCGCATAGTCCAGGACGTTGTAGAAGACGGCGCGTTTACGCGCGATCGTCGTCCCTGCTGCGCTTTTTCCCGTCAGGGTCCTGGAAATGCCTTTCAGCGTCTCCAGGACCACGGCCTCATCAGCGAGCGACGCCACGGGAACTGTGTTCTTCTCCAGCCACGCAACCGCACTGGCGATGTCCTCCGGCACGTCCCCCGCAGCGCGCCGCGGCTTGTGGGCCGCCCACTTAGACACGGCCCGACGAATGTCGGACTTGGACGGCCGGCCGTTCCCACCAGCGAGGAGAGACAGTGTCGCGGTGGCGAGGGCATCAGCGATCGAGCGGCGCGAGTTGGGAGCCGCATCGTCCCACCGATGGTCAACGTAGGCACAGATCAGCGCCCACCACGTGACCGACTGGCCGCGCTGCCCAGCGTGCTCGGCGGGTCGTCCGGTGGCCAGGTCGAACGCCTTCCCCTGCCGAATGGCCGTGAGCAACTCGGCGCGGAAACTCTCGGCGAGTGCCCGCGTCATGAACGTCTCTCGCCAGGGCCTTTCAGCGGTGAGCCATCGCACGGTGTAGGTGTTGCCCCCCTTGTTCTTGTTAGTGAGCACGCGCCACACGCGCACGTCGTAGGTGGTATTCATCAGGCGGTGTCCTCTCGGGAGGCGAGCCAGCGTTCGTACTCGGCGCGGCGGATACGCAGGCTGCCGTTGGGCAGGGTGATGCATTTAGGGGCGCGGCGCTTGGCGCGCCAGTCGTAGAAGGTGGAGCGGGAGATATCCAGTTCGGCACAGAAGTCAGCGACGGTGAGAGGCTTGGTTCCGGTGGCGGTGGCCATGGGGCGTGATCCCTTCCGGGTTCCGTGATCGATGTGGAGCTGCCTCGGCATGGCGGCGAGAGGTGATCGCCGAGGCTGTTGAGGAGGGGCGTGGAGCCGGTTGTGAGGGGGAGCCGTACCAGCCGTACCAGCCTCGTTTTTGCTGGTCAGGGCTGGTACGGCTTTTTCGGTGGTACGGCTTAAGCCGTACCGGGGATGCAAGCCTCATCGCTTTGACCTGCGATGTTGAGGCTGGTACGGCTGGTACGGCTCCCCTTCCCGAAGGGGAGGATTTCGCCGTTCCCGGACGCCTCCAGGTCGGGGCAGTAGCGCGACCAGGCGTCGGTGAAGTCGTCGCGTTGGTAGCCCTTGGCCTGCCCGGTCGGGGCGGGAAACCGGATGGTGGCTGATCGGATCTCGTACTCGCGCAGGATGACTCCGAGTTTCATGGCGGTGAGCCCGTTGGGTCCGTAGTCGGCCCAGGGCGCTTCGGGGTCGGCTTTGAGCCGTTCCAGCAGGGTGGCAGTGGGCAGGGCAGTGTCGGTGCGGAATGCGGTGCGGCAGTCGGTCAGGAGCCGGAGGCGGTTGGATGGCTGGCTGTTGTCGTCGGCTTCGGCGGTGAGGGTGAGGACGGCGGCGCGGGCGCGGTCGGGCCAGTGGCCGCCGGCGTGGTCGGCCACGGTGATGAGTGGTTCCCAGGTGTCGGCGGCGCGGTCTTCGACAGGCATGGCAGGTTCGGCCTGTTCCAAAGTGGCCAGGTCGGCGCGGAGCCATTGGCGTAGGTCGGTTGCCAGCTGGCGGAGCGGGGGCCGGTCGCGGCGGTGGCGGTAGGGGGAGACGGTTTCGCCGGGGGCGCGGCGGCGCATGCGGATGACGACGGCGCGGTCTTCGATGGTGTCGGGCATGGCGCCGATGCCGGCGAGCGCGGCCATGGCGAAGGTGGGGATGCTTTCCACGCGGTTGGTGGCCGCGTCGTAGCGTTTGGCGGGCCGGTTGCGCTGGTGGCCTGCGTTGAGCAGGCCGCGGAGGTCTTCGTTGCCGTCGGCTTTGGGGCCGAAGATGGTGTCGGCTTCGTCCACGAGCATGGTGGGCGGGTCGTCGCTGATGGAGCGGTAGACGGCGGCGCTGCTGCTGTTGACGGTGATGAACGGCTCGTGGCAGGTGGCCTCTACCACGTCCAGCAGCCGAGATTTGCCGCAGCGCTTCTCCGGGGCGCGGATGACCAGCCGTGGGGCGTGCGCCCAGGCGGGTTGAGCATGGGTGGCGGCGATCCACAGCACGACGGCGTTGGCTGCCTCGGGACTCGGCAGGATGACGTATCGGGTGAGCGCGGCCAGCAGAGCGTCCAGCAAGGTCGCGCCGTGGGTGATGGGTTGGTTCACGAGATCAGTGCTCCCATAGTGCGGTGGTGCGGTCATGCGGCGACGGTGCGGGGGCGTTGGGCGCCCGCTCGTAGGCCGGATGCGATGGTGGCTCGGGCTTCGGCCGGTGGTAGTCCGGCGTCGCCCCCTCCCTGTTCCAGCAGGGTTGTCACCTCATGCGGGTCGAGCGCGCCGCCGGCCACGAGTTGGCCCAGGGCGATGGCTGCGAGGTAGAGCGCGCCGTTGCGCTGGCCTATCGGGGCGGTGGTGACGCGCTGGAGTTCGCGGGTGAGGGCGGCTTGCAGGTAGGCGCCGCGCCGCCCGTCGGGCAGCGTGAGGCGGACGGGCTGCGGGGCGGGCCGTGCGGGAGGTAGAAGCTGCTGGAACAGGGAGGGAGGGAGCGGGGTCGGGGTGGTGTTGTGCAGTACCTCGTAGGTGCCGGTGCCGTCCGGCAGGTCCACGTAGCTGCCAGGTCCGAGGACGTAGCCACCGTGCGCGCGGGTGTCGATCAGCCATCCCAGCCCGCCGCGGTCGCCTTCGGTATTGCGCAGCTCGGGGCCTTCGGGGGCGGCGTAGTAGAGGTGGGTGCCACCGCGCCGGGTGCGAACGGTGAATGTCTCGAATGGCAGGCGTTGGCCAGCGCGTTCGCACAGCAATGCCAGGACGTCGGCGCCTTCGGTGATGCCGGGGAGGTCCCAGGGGGGCGGGGGGCGAAGCCCCTCCATTCCGGGTTTCGGCTTGTCCAGGTCCACCACCACCAGGCGGGATGGTCCGCACGCGATGCCGACGTTGTACGGGGCTCGCGACCACCAGCGGCGGATCAGCTCGGGGTCGGTGGTGGCGTTGGCCTCCCAGTCGGTGAAGCCCTTGACTGGCGGCTTGTCGCCGACAGCGGCGGGGAAGACGTGCCAGCCGCGAGCGGCGGCTGCCAGGGCGTAGCGCAAGGTCGGGGTCATGAGGCGACCCCCAGGGTGGCGGTGGCTTGTTCGTAGGCGGGTAGCAGCGCGTGCAAGGCGGCGATGGCCTGTGCGGGGAGCACGCCGTTGCCCAGGGCGTGAAGTTGCTGGTTGCGGGTCAGGCCGGGGGTGTCGGTGACCCATCCGGGTGGCAGGCCCATCAGCCACTCGACGAAGACGGGGGTCAGGCGTCGTCGATGGTCAGTTGGCCGGGGAGCTGCGCGGCCGGTGATGGCTTCCCAGCGGAGGATGGCGGGGCCGTAATCGCCCCAGTCAGAGTCGGGTTGCCCCGCGCGTAGGTCGGACTCATGCGCTCGCTGTCGGCTCTGGTCGGGGTCGGCAGCAGCGCGGCCACTTCCGCAGCCAGGCACAGGCCATGGCGTCCAGCCTCCTGCGACGGGGTGCGCTTGGTCTGCCGGTTCTCCCGCTCCGATGCGCGGGGCGTAGGCAGCAGGGAGACCGTGTGCCGCAGGTTCATCCCGCCCTGGGCGGCGTGGCCAGCCCCAGTGCCCTCCGACATCGTGGGCGTCGCGTAGCCGGCCCCCTTCCAGTCGCGGGCTGCCGGGGTCGGCAGGCCAGGCCAGGCAGAACCAGCGTTCGCGGCGGTGAGGGGCGCCGACGTCGGACGCTCGTACACACGTCCACTCCGCATCGAACCCGAGCGCGGCAAGGTCAGCGGCGACGATGTCGAGTCCGGGACGCCGGGCAACGATCGCTGCCACGTTCTCAAGCACGATGAGGCGGGGTCGTAGTACACCCAGGGCATGGGCGATGGTGAGCCAGAGGCCACTTCGGGTGCCTTCCTTGATGCCGGCGCCGCGTCCGGCGTAGCTGAGGTCTTGGCAGGGGAAGCCCGCGGTGAGGATGTCCACGGGCGGTGTGGTGTCCCAGTTCACGGCGGTGATGTCGCCGAGGTTAGGCACGCGGGGGAAGCGGTGGGCGAGGATGCGCGCGGCACCGGGGTTAGGGTCGGCGACCCACGCCGGGCGGGCGCCCAGGACTGCGCAGACGGCCAGGTCGAGCCCGCCGTACCCGGTGCACACCGATCCGACGGTGAGTGGCGTTCCCGAACCGGTCATCGGTTCAAGCGGGTCGTAGGTCATGATGGGTTCACCTCGTGCTCGTTGCGGGTGTCGGGGTGGCAGGGCGCGGCCACTGTTCTTGGCGGAGTAGAGGCCGCGCCCCGCTCGTAGCGGTGGTCAGCGCGTGGCGGGCAGGCATGTGGGATAGGCCATGGTGGGTCGCTTGGTGCAGGCGCGGATCTGAGCAGGTGTTGCGGACCGCTCGAAGGCTTCCGCGCGGTTGACGATGCCGATCATCAGGACCCGGTCGCTCTTGGTGCCCATGACGAGCCCGGCGCGGTCGGTCTTGGACGCAGGCGGCGGCGGGGGGCTGCTGCATGCGGTGGTGGTCAGGGCGGCGGTCAGGAACGCGGCTGTGAGCAGGGCGGACATCATGTGAAGCTCCCGTTTGTCGATGTGTGGCCGGGGTCAGCGGATGTTGAGCAGGCGGGCACCGAGGCGGGTCTTACGGCCGGTGCCGGTGCAGGTGGGGCAGTAGCCGAAGGAGTGCGCGAACAGGCGACTACGACGCTCGCCGGTGCCCTGGCAGGGGCGGCAGTGGGTGTAGGGGTGGCGCTTGAGGCTGACCCGGTAGGACGCCAGGAGGATGAGCGCGAGCATCGCCAGGGCGGTCAGGCAGACGGCGATCGTCGCGAGCGTGGTGAAGATGGACGGAGTGGTCATCGCTAGTCCTGGTGGCTGTAGGGCTCGGCGTACCGGCGGCCGAGGCTGGTAAGGGTGATCCGGCGGTCGGTGGGTGTGGTTTCGATGTGTCCGAGGGCTTCAAGCTCGGTCAGGGTGTCGGGGCCGACGCCGGCGTCGTGCTGGAGCATGGCGAGGGGGAGAGGGCCGTAGGCGCGTAGGTGACGCAGAGCGCGGTAGGGGGCGGCCAGACGGTCAGCGGCGGTCTTGCCTGCTTTCGTCAGGTGGATGCGGAGCAGGGGGTTGTCAGCGGTCTGCATGCTGATCGGGTAGTTCTGCTGTGTCTTGTGGAGCCGGCCGGTGATGTATCGGAGGTCGGCCAGCAGCACCAGATCGGCGCGGTCGGCGCCGGTGTGCGTGCGAAGCTGTGTGGCTCGGAAGCCGACGCGGGTGGCGGTAGCGCTGTAGGTGGCCAGGTAGCGCAGGACGCGCCATCCGGCCGAGGGCAGTCGCAGCGGGTTCACGTTCGGGTTGCCCTTCCAGGCAGAGGGTGGGCAGGCTCGCGCGCACGGCTGCGCGTGGGATGCAACCGCGAAAGTTTTTGATCTTGAGTTGAGGGGGCCACGAGGGGGGCCACGCCTCAGTGAAGTGGGGAGCCACGCAGGGGCCACGAGGGGGGCCACAGTGGGGGCCACGAGGGGGGCCACAGTGGGGGCCACGCGCTGTGGCCCCTGCTCTGAGCTGTAACTCTCTCCCCCAGCCCCCGCCCGTGGCCCCGCAAAGGGGCCACGGGATCTTGAGGATCAGGGCAGTTCGGGCCGCTCCTGCATCAGGTAGCGTTGCCGGTCGTCGTCGTAGGCGCCGATGACGCCGGCCTCGGACAGGCGTCTCATCTGCTTCTGGAACCAGGCGCGGGAGATGTCGGTGGTCTCCCACAGCACCTTAAAGTCCCCGGTGCCGACGTCGCGGGCGCCGTCGTCCCACAGCTCATGCAGGCGGTCCATGAGCGCCGCGCCGCGCTGCTCCGGGGTCATCTTGGGCTCGGGCGGGGCGAAGGTCAGCGGCGGATCCCCTGCGGGGAAGTCGGAGATCTCGTCATCCAGGCTTACGTTCACCTCGGGGTCGGGGTCGTCGGTGTTCAGGTACTCGGTAGCGACGTTGCGCACCTCCTCATCGTCGTCGGGGTCGTCGTCGGCCGGGTCTGCGGCGGTGCCGTCGTTGATGGCCGGGAGCGGGGCGGGTGCGGCCAGCGCGCTGGCGGCCAGCCGGGACAGGGCGGCGGTCATGGGGTCGATCTGCTTGTGGATGGCGGGGAAGGCGGCGGCGTGAGCGCGCATCTGCTCATTAGCGCGTTCGTCGTCGAAGGCGCCAGTGGCGCTCATCCCCCAGGCGTAGGTTCGCATCGGCATCGTGATCCGGTCATCGGGAATGGACGGGGCATCGAGGTAGGCCATGCCGGGCTGCTTGTTGCTCCACAGCTCGGGGCGACACCCGGCGTCTTCCTGGGCCTCGGACAGGCCGAAGGTGGCATCGGCGGCCGAGTCGACGCCGAAGCACATCTTGGCCAGCTGGCCGCGGGCGATCGTGGGCATCTGGGTCCAGTCGCTGCGCTGCAACGACAGCACCACGGTGCCGCCCGCGCTGCGGATCGCCTTGATCAGCGACAGGAACTGTTCTTGCTGCTTGTCGGTCAGGGCGTCGTAGATGTCGGGGAATTCCTCCAGCCACAGCACCCAGTAGGTGAGCCCGCACCCTTCGGCCCACTTCTGCAGGCCCTTGGCCGATAGCAGGTCGGTGCGCGGCTTGATGTTGGCCTGCATCTCCGTCAGCAGGTCCTTGGCACCTTCCTTGGTGGTCTCCAGGCGGTGCAGGGCGGCCTTGAGCGGTCCGAGCGTCTGCTCTCCCTTGGTGATGTCGATGGCGAACACGGCCACGTCCCGGCGGGTGACGATCTCTCCTAGCAGGTTCCAGGCGCCGCCGATGGACTTGCCGGCGCCGGTCTTGCCCATGATCTGCACATGGTGGCCGACGATGACGTAGGCGACTTCGTCCAGGTCCTGCCACAGGCCGGGCCGTACCGGCTCAGCGATCGAAGCGCCGACGCGCGACGGGCCGGGCCATGCGATCGGCTGCTTCATCACCCGCGGGTCGGAGATGACCACCTTGGCCTTGCTCGCGTCGTCGGGATCGACACTGGTGACGATGGAGCCGGGCGGCAGCCCGATCCCCGACTCGACGTAGGGCACCTTCTTTTGCAGGTCGTCAGCGATCTGACGGCCTTCGGCAAGCTGGACTTCCCCGGTCACCTTGTGCGCCGACGCCTGAATGGTGCGAGCCTGCACCGACGGCATGCCGGCCTTCTCAGCGCCGCGGCCGAACAGGAACCCCAGAGGGTCGGACGCCGCGCCGCCCACGTCGATCTGCTTGGCGCGGATCACGGTGCGGATGTTGAACGACAGCGCGAACGCCACCCCACCGATCAGGATCAGCCGCCCAGTGACGGTGCTGGCGGGGCCGTTGATGGTGGCCGCGCAGACCCACAGCCCACCGGCCAGCGTGGTCAGCGTGGTGTGCGCGCGTCCGGTCAGGCTGCGGGCGTGCGACTGACGCCAGGTCAGCGCGGTCAGCGCGAGCACGCACGTCATGATCAGTGCGGTGGTCCAGGCGATCGTCTGCGGGTCGTCGCTGGCGAGGGTGAAGTGGAAGGCGGCGCCGAGGCCGAACAGCAGCACGCCGACCAGCCAGGGCGGGAAGTACAGCAGCGCTTTGGACACCTCACGGGTAGCCACCTGCTCCCAGGATGAGGAGTCCGGGACTGCGGGCAGCGTCGCGGGCGTCGGCGGGGCGGTGGTGCGGGCCATCAGGCTTCCTCCTTCCAGTTGAATTCCTGGCGCCGCTTATCGGGCTTGGCCGGCGGCAGCACCTCCACAAACTCCTTGCGGAACTGGGCGTGGAACTTCACCAGCTCCACCCCGGCGCCGCGCTGGAGTTCGGCGGCGCGCTTGAGCCGCTTGACCACCCGGCGGGCGCGGCGGCGCACGTCCGGGGCGCCGAACACGCTCAGCACCGGGTGGCCCTTGAAGCTGCGGATCAGCACCGCGTACAGCTCATCGGATCCGAGGGCGAACTCTTCACCGAGGTCACGGGCCAGGTTGCGGCCGACCTGGGCGTAGCGGGTGATCGCCGAAGGACCCTCCCAAGGGATCGATGACAGCTCGGGGATCCGGCTCCGGCCGGGTTTGGCGGTGTTGTCGGGAGTGCTCACGAAGGGTCTCCTTCCGGAGAAGAGGCATCGTCGTTGCCGCCGCCGGGGGCGTTGTCGGCGGGCCGGGCAGAGGTTCGGGTTTCGCGTACGGCCTGGCACAGCAGCGCGGCCAGATAGACCAGGCGGCGGGTGCCGAGCAAGGCGGCCAGCAGCGCATCGAGCGCGCCGAACAGCAGGGCGGCGCACGCCCGTATACGGGCCAGCCACGGCCAGACCAGCCAGCCGAGCACCGCCCCGTACAGCCACCAGCGCAAGCCGTACACGTCCGGAATCAGCCCGGACACCAGCAGCAGGGCGGCCACCGCCACGGCGGTGCGCGCCAGCACACCGGCCGGGCGTACGGGACGGGCGTGACCAGAGCCAGCGGCAGCCGTACGCGGGGCGGCGTCGGTGATGACGTACACCGTGTGGGGTTTGGTCATGACGATCACTGCCCCCCGCGCTGCGTACGGCCACCCGTACGCTTGCCGCCCGTATGGGCAGCCGTACGGGCGGCGGGGGGACGCGACAGCCGTACGGCCAGCACGGCGTGCCAGGTACGGGTCAGCGGGGCGGCGATCAGCCCGGCGGTGAAGCCGGACAGCCACACCGCCACCGAGGGGGGCCACGGGGTCAGCTCAGCGGTCAGCAGCCCGACCGCGGCAGACAGCAGGATGAGGGTGACCAGGTTCCCCACCAGCAGTTCCAGGAAGTTGCGGCGGCGGCTCACTGGGCCACCTCACCCTCACCGGCGCCATGGCCGGTGTGCTTGTCAGCGTCGCCGGCGTGGGTGTTGGTGGTGGACGGCTGATCGTGGGCGGCCAGCGCCCGCGCGTCCCGTACGGCCTTCTCACACCACGAGCGGCGATAGCCGGAACGGGTCTCAAGGTCGTCGTAGTCGGGCTCCCACTGGCTCCCGTCTGCTTCGGTCGTACGGATCTGGCGCGCGAGTTCGGCGATGAAGGCCGTACGGTCCACACGTTCCGCCCGCTCCGTACGGTCGGCCCGTACGGTGGCCAGCTCGACCACGCCCGTACGGGCGGCGGCCACCGCACGCGGCGCCGGACCCGTACGGGGCGTGTGAGGGACGCGCGTGACTTGCTCCACCCGTACGGGCTCCTCCCTCACGCTCGTCGGACGGGACGGGTTCGCCGTAGGCGCGTTGTCCGTACGGGCCGGGGATGCGGCGGGTACCGATTCCGACGCCGG
This sequence comes from Nonomuraea sp. NPDC049607, assembly GCF_040675375.1. Taxonomy (NCBI): domain Bacteria; kingdom Bacillati; phylum Actinomycetota; class Actinomycetes; order Streptosporangiales; family Streptosporangiaceae; genus Nonomuraea; species Nonomuraea sp. NPDC049607. The sequence continues at coordinate 34,492 of NZ_JBFAOV010000032.1, read as the reverse complement.
TTCGGTGGTGTCGTCGCGGGCGCACAAGGCCATCAGGTGAGCCAGCGCTCCGAGTGCCACCGGCGGCACCATGCTGACCGCGACCACCAGCACCCACCGGGAGCTGCCCAGGTGCAGCACGCCGGCTTCAAGCGCGTGGTAGATGGCGTTGCCGATGATGGACACCACCACGGCGCCGACCGCGTGGATCAGCGCGTGCTTGCGGGTCTCAGTGCTGTACTTGGCGTTGACGGTGATCCGGGTGGCCACCGCGCCGTAGGCGTCCACGCACAGCGGCAGCAGCCACGACAGCGAGATCTCGATACCGCCGGGCAGGGCCAGGGCGGCATCCCATCCGGCCAGGTGCCCTAGTCCGGCTTGTGCGGTGAAGGAGGCGATGACCGCGGCGGCGGCCACGACGCCGACACCGCCGATCGTCCACCAGTCGCGCCGGCGGGTGATTTTCACGCGACCACCGCCGGGTGGACGGAGTAGTGCAGCACGACGGACCTGCCGCGCAGGTGCTCGGGGATGCCCTCTTTCAGTACCTGCGTCAGCAGGTTCTCATGACGCATGCCGACGGGGACGGTCACGTTGTGGCTGCTGGTGGATATCTCCCCGTGGCCGCTCTGCACCGTGATGACGATGAACAGAGTGCGGGTGGCCTGCTTGGGGGTGGCGCCGTTGGTGGACGCGGCGTTGCCCTGGGTGCTGCCCGTGGTGTTGGTCGGGGTGGTCATGCGGCGCTCCTTTCAGCGCAGTCGTTGCAGATGCCGAGGTGGCGGGCCAGCACGTAGCCCACGTCGCGGGTGCAGTCGGGGCAGGTGCGGCGGGCGGTCAGGGCCTTGCCAAGCGCGGCACGCTGTCGGGCGGTCGGGGTGCGCTTGGGCAGCGCCAGCCGGACGTCGTACAGGTAGGCCGCGCGCACCCCGCCGCGGGCGCGGTAGCGGCGCGAGGCCCACAGGACCTGTCCCTGTACCTCCTGACCACCGGGGCGAAGCCCCCGCGCGGTCAGCTGGCGCATCGTGAGCAGGTGCGCCGGTGCCATCTGCCACGGCCACGACGGCAACCCGTAGCGCTGACCGGTCGGGTCGAAGAATCGGGCCAGGATGCGGCTCACGACGCGCCTCCTTCAAAGACGCGTGTCACCTCGGCCAGCCTCGCCAGCGTCTCTCCCAGCGCGCGGTGCCGGGGTCCCTCCTCATCGGGAAGCCGGTACCCGTGCGTTTCCAGCGCGCTCAGAACGTCACTGACCAGCCCGAAGGTGAAGCGGGCATCCTCGTTGTGGGTGTTCTCGACGGTTGCCATCACGACCTGCCCCCGTCCTGCTGGGATGTAGCCCAGTCCGGGGCAGGGCCGAAGCTGGCTGCCAGGGCGTTGCCCAGCGCCACCCACAGCGCCCACGCCTCATCGGCGCGCAGTCCGGCGCGCTGGTTACCGATGCACAGGTACACCGGATAGGAGCCGCCGGTGCGCACGGTGATCCGCGCGATCCCGGACTTGTTCCACGGCGCCGGCGCCGTGACGGTGAAGTAGCGGACGTCCATCACGCCACCCCTCGCACCGCATTCGGTGACACCGGCGCGGACATGTCGCGGAGTTCCTCGGGCGTCAGCCCCGCCCACACCCCTGAGGCCGGACGCTTGTCCAGCGCGGAGAGCAGGCACGAGGCCCACACCGGGCAGTCCGCGCACACCTCACGGGCCACCTGCTCACGCGCGGCCCGCTCGTCGGCGGGCTCGTCGGTGAAGGCGTCCGGGCCGGTGTGCAACTCGGGGTCGAACCGGCACGCGGCCTCATCGGCCAGATGCCGCGGCACGCCCTCGGTGACGGCGGCCAGCAGCGCGAGAGCCGGATGCGTCACCGGCAGGTCGGCGCTCATTTGCCGGCCTTCACGGCGCCGTTGTTGCCCTGGCAGATCGGGCACGGATACGGGCCGGAACCGGGGTTCCAGATGGTGCCATTGCGGCAGTCGGACGGGCAGCAGTCGGACTTGGTCATGCCGCCGAAGCGGTTCATCATGGTGATGCTCCTTGTGGAGTGAAGGGGGCGGCTCGTGTCTTGGCGGATTCGGGGCCGCCCCCGGAGCGAACGGATCAGCGCTGGACGACGGGCTTGTCCAGGTCGCGGTGATGCAGGGTGACCGACAGGCCGTCTCGACGCAGCCGGTTGGCCAGGTGTTGTGCGAAGACTGGAGCGCGGTGTCGGCCTCCAGCGCAGCCATCGGCCACGATGACGGTTCCGGCGCTCGGGCCGGACAGGAACGCGGTCACAGCGGTGGCGGTGGCCGTCAACAGGTCGGTGATGCCGGGCGTGCCCAGCACCGTGGTACGCACTGGCTCATCGTGCGCGGTCATGTGCCGCAGCTCAGGCGAGATGTGCGGGTCCTTGAAGTGGTGCCGCAGGTCGATGGTCAGATGCGCGGACGGCGGCTCACCGTGCAGGTAGCCGAACGACACGATCTCAACGGCAGGCATCTGGTCGGCGCCTAACCGAGGTTGCCGGCGAACGAGGCTAGAGCGTCGGCCACCGCCATCAACCCGTTGAAGGCGTGGGTGGTGGCGACGGCGGCCTTGTCCGGCTGACGTACCACGAACACCAGAGCGAGGCCGACGAGCACGAACAGCAGGAAGCGACGCAGCGGTTTGCGGTCGGAGTACATGAGTGGATCCCTCCTCAGAGACGGGAGACCTGAGTGAACTCGGGTGAACGACACGATCAGTGCGCAGGGGCGTGACCTGCGCGGGCCGCCTTTTCACGGGAGGCGGTGACCCATTTAGTTGTCAGGCGTCGAGTGCGTTCGGCCCGTCGGCCGGAGCGGTTCCGTCAGCGTCGGCGTGCGATCCCGTCGGATCGCCTTCCGAGTGCCTCCGGTCGTGCAGTGAAAGTGAGGTATGCCTCACCTCAGTTGTTCGACTTGGCCTGACGTGGCAGGTATGCTGCCGAGGAAACGCCAAACGTTTGTCGATGGCTCTGATGATGGACCCGCGAGGGCTCGGTGTCAACAAACGTCAAACGTTTAATGTTTCGACTCGGATAGCAAAACGGCCAAAGAGGGAGAAATGGGCACTCCAAGCAAGCTGGGCTTCCGTCAAATCGCCATGCAGCTCAGGCAGGAGATCATCGAAGGCGTCTACCCGACGGCTTCCGTGCTCCCGCCTGAGCCGGTTCTCGCGGACAAGTACGGTGCGTCGCGAAGCCTCGTCAACCGAGCCATGCAGGTACTTGCGGCGGAGGGCATGATCCGCCCCAAGCAAGGGAGGGGAACGATGGTGACCTACATTCCGCCGATGCTTCACTCAGCAGCCCGCTACGCACGTGCGGCACGCGAGGGCTGGCAGGCACGTGGCGCATTTGATGCGGAGGTGCGCGAACTCGGGCTGGAGCCGCGGCACGAAATCACTGTGGAGCGTGCCATGCCGCCAGACGACGTCGCCGACGCGCTCGGATTGGTGCGCGGGGAGGAGAACGCCCTTGTGCGGCGTCGCCGGCTGCTGGCGTCCGGCATCCCCGTGAGGCTCAATGCCTCGTGGTTCCCGCTCTCCATCGCGGAAGGCACCGACCTAGAAACCGAAGGGCCGAACATCCGGGGCGGCGTGAAGTCCGCGCTGGCCGAACTCGGCTTCGCCCAGATCGAAGCGACGGAGCGCATCCACGTCAGGCCTCCCACGGACGGGGAAGCGGACGCTCTGGAGATCAGCCCCGAGCGCACGGTTCTCGACATCTTCCACGTAGGGAAGACGGAATCGGGGCAGGCTGTCGAGGTGACTACGACGGTGACACCCGCTCACTATCTGGTGATCGAGCACACGTTCCCGCTGAGCTGACGTACGGCCAGACCACTCGAAGGAGACGAGCGAGATGACAGCTGTGACCTTGCCGATCCGCGCCCGCGCTTTGGAGCTGGCCGACGCGGGCCAACTGCCCGCCTATATCTACGACCTGGCCGACCTTGACGCCCACATGGCGGCCATCCGGTCGGCCATGGGCGACATCGAGGTCTACTACGCCGTAAAGGCCAATCCGGACCCGAACCTGATGAAGGTCATCGCGCCCTATGTCGAGGGTTTCGAGATCGCGTCCGGGGGAGAACTCGCGCACGTGCGCGAGCACTTCCCTGAAGCGCGCGTCGCCCTTGGCGGCCCCGGCAAGACGGACGCCGAGCTGTTCGCTGAAGTCCACCGGCTCCACATCGAGAGCCCGAGTGAGATCCGACGCTTGGTTGCCGCAGGCCGTTCGGCTGACGTGCTCCTTAGGGTCAATCTCGACATACCCATCAGAGGGGCGTCTCTGGCGATGGGCGGGGGTGCCACGCCATTCGGCATGGACCCGGAGGGCGTTGCCGAGTGTCTCGACATGCTCAGAGGCCAGGAGGCCATACGGCCTCGCGGAATCCACGCCCACCTGGCCAGTGGCTTGGACGCACCTACCATGCTCGAACTGGCCAGTGCGATTCTCGACTACGCCCGTGGCCTTAACGTCACGGAGATCAACCTCGGCGGTGGCATGGGCGTTTCCTACACGGACCCGGAATCACGATTCGACTGGCAGGCATACGGCGCAGGTTTGGCCGCTCTCCGACGCCCCGGCGAGACATTGCGCATCGAGCCGGGCAGGTCCATGTCGGTCTACTGCGGGAGATATGTCACGAGGGTCATGGACGTGAAGCGCGTTCATGGGGAGCTGTTTGCCGTCGTGGCGGGCGGAACGCACCACATCCGGACCCCTGCAACCAAGGGGCACAGTCAGCCCATGGTCGTTGACGAGGCGGGGGAGCAGACCACGATTGTCGGGCAGCTCTGCACACCGAAGGACACACTGGCGCGTCACGTACCAGTGAGCCTGAAGACAGGAGATGTCGTGGAGTTCCTCATGGCTGGCGCCTATGCGTGGAACATCTCGCATCACGACTTCCTGATGCATCCGAAGCCGACCTTTCACTACGTCGGCTGAGTCTGACTCTGCGTCGAGCGCCCCGGAGAGCAACGGCTTCTCCGGGGCCTTCTGCCGACAGCTGTGCCCGATCGGGTGTTGACCAGGGAAGACGTGACGCAGGACCGGGGACACTGCCGGGGGCAGGCTGTTCCCGCTGTCCCCGATGAGCCAGGTGACGCTGAACGGACCTCTTCCAGAAGGGCCGCCGCCTACGTAGCTTCGGACTACAGGAGCCACCAGGGGGCGATCATCGAATGCGGGAACCGGCCTATGTCCGCATCGCGGGCCAGTACGCACGTCGCATCCGCAGCGGGGAGCTTCCGCCCCGCGTGCAATTGCCAAGTTACAGAGAGCTTGCCGAAGAGAACGGCGTCTCGGAGATCGTAGTTCGCAGAGCTCTTGACCTACTCAAGAGTCAGGGGCTTGTTCAATCTGTACAGCGGCGCGGTGTCTTCGTTGCTGGCGGACCCGAGCGCCAGGCGGAGTCGCCTGACCATGTATCGGAGCAAGGGACTACGCTGGCCGCGCTTGCTCTGGAGATCTCGAACGTTCAGGCAAGGCTTGCCGAGATCGAACGTGATCACGGGGCGAAGTTGGAAGAGATCCTTAGGATCCTTCGTGGCCAGGACAGCTCAAGCCTGTAGCGGTTTGGCGGATCAGGCTTCGGCTGAGCCGTTGCGCGCCTGAGAGCATCGCTAACAAGACCAACTTTGCCTTGATGTTAGGACATCAGGTCACCTCTGATAATGCTTCCATGGCCGTCCTGGCGACCTGGCATCCCACCGTGATCGTTCGCTGGCTTGCTCCGCGGCAGATCCGTCCCTAGCAGGGGTGCGAAGCGTGCTTGAGTGACCAAATGCGTGACAACGGTCAGAGCCGAGCATGGGCGTTAGTGGACGGTGGTGGACGACCAGGCCCATGTTGTGGGGTAGGGGTGTCCCCAGAAGATACATGAGACCCGAAGGAGTACTCCTTCGAGTCTCATGGGGGCGAGGTGGTGGTGCTAAAGATTTTTCTACCTTCTACGCGAAGCAGGCTTAGCAGGGAACTCGTATGGGTTATGGGTGCCCCAGGCTGGGACCATCTCAGATGGGGCATCGGATGCGGCTAGAGTAAATAGCCCTCTAATGTCAGCAATAGTCACTGTGGAGTGGCTAATGCGAATGAGTCCTGCGTCCTTCCATTTTTTGAAGACTCGGGCGACCGACGCAGTGCTGATACCAATCCATCCAGCGATATCTGGTTGGGACAAGGGTGGGGCCAGCGCGGCCTCTCCTTCGCCCGGCTTATGCTCGCCGTATCGGTAGAGCAGGCTGATCAGTAGCAGCGCGACACGCGTCTCGACCGCAAGATGGGTAATAGCATGGATCCAAGTAGCCGTATGTAGTTGCACACTATGCCTGTGTGCGATGTGATCTCTAAGGGATGGCTTCTTATCGACGATCTCTCGGACGCTGTGGAGGGGGATTTCGAGGATCTTTCCTCGCTTGAGAACCGTGCCGATACATTTCCCTTGCCCTAGCCAAACAGGGCTAACAGGACTTGTTGCGTGGAGCCCGCTTAGGAGATCGTCGGGACCCACGATATCTAGTACGGCTCGCGTGCTGCCGGGATTTTCGACTTCGAGTCGGACCCAGCATCCCGAGCGCAAGATTATCATGGCGGGCTGATTCGACATTATGATGTCGCCTCGGTATACGTTCTTTTGCGTGCTCCTGCGTAAGATCAGGGCCCGTTCGAGTTGAGAGAGGCTGGACCAGAAGGTTATCTGGCCGGCACGGCGTACTTTTGGAGTCATCGCCTTAGGGTCACTGCGTGCCGTAGAGCGCATATAGGACGGCCGGGAGCGCCGTGATGACAACGGCGAAGGCCAGTAGAATGCGAGCGACTCGCTTGGAGTCCACGGCTGAGAGCCTGACAGCGGCATATCCGACTATACAGACAATCAAGACAATAACGACAGCTCCTACTATGAGAGCATGTGTATCTCTCACTCATATCCCCTTCCCTTAGCTGCTTTGCCGAGCGCTTTTGTCAGGACATAGCGGCGTGGTAGGACCCGCTATGGGGAAGACAATAGACCAGGGGCGCGATAGGGCGATCTCGCGCTGGCGCGGTGTAGCAATCTGAGGGGTTCGGTGTGTCTGAACTGCAAAAATACTCCTCCGAGCGCCTTGAAACCGTGTCGAGCGAGTGGATTGCACGGTTTGGTTTTCTCTAGCTCGGATGGGCGTACTTCTACCCCGCACAGTGGATCCCGACATATCGGGCACGAAAATCAACTAAGGTGGAGGATGCTCGACCTAAGCCTCTTTGCCGAGCGCGACAGGACGCAGCGTAGGGAGGCGGAGGCGGGGGTGGTAGCCCACCTCCGCCTCCCGGTCGTCGGGATCAAAGCCGTGTGATGGCGATGTGGTCAACGCTGGCGGTTGCCCCTTACTTCCGAGATTGGTCCAGTTGTGGATCAGCTTTAGCATCCAAACCGGAGGCCGCACGGGGCGGGCTGAGAGGGCAGTGACTGTTCCGCTGCCGACCGCCTGACCCTCGCGGTTACCGCTTGTGCGTCGTATGCGCGTCGCCATGCCAGTGTGGCAAGCAGTGTAAGAGGAATCTTCCCAGGTCAAGCCCTACTGGATAGCTCGGTAGACAGTGCTCTGTAAAACCGTCGGCTCAGCCTACGCAAGTTCGAACCTTGCACCTGCCACCAGCAGCAACAGCAGATCAGAGGCCCTTCGGGGCCTCTTCTGCGTTTCAGGGGTGTGCAGCCGTGAGCCGCGGTAAGCGGCTGCTTGTCGCTGGTCACGCAATATCCGCGCAATGATCTTGAGGTGTGTTCCCCCAGGTCGAGCGGGGCTTCACGTAGATCGATGTGTCCCGAAGACGAGAGAAGGGCCCCGGACGATCTCCGGGACCCTATGGCGCGCATGTTCACGCTGCTCGAAGCTGTTCGTCGATCCACTGGCGAGCGGCATCCCAGCTTGTGAACTCCTCCAAGTGCTCTCCGCTCTCAGCATTGAAGACGTGGTACCGGCGCTTGCCCTCCTTGCCGGTACGGATCAGGTCATACGAGCCCTCGTGCGAGCGGTACCAGATGCACTCCCCACCCTCTGCGCGTCGCGAGGTAGGTGATGCGTACGTAAACGCGTACTCGCTAACCGTTCGATCCGACATGGGCTGGATCGTATCTTCGTGCTCCTCCCAAGGGGGGATATCTGAGGGCTCAGGCTGCCAGAGCGTCATCGATCCTCCGGTTCGCGATCTCTTGGTGGCCGTCGATGCACTTGGCGTAGACCCGGAGGAGGACATCGGCGCTGTGCCCCGCACGTTCGGCCACCTCTGGGGCCGGAACTCCCGCGTTGAGCCAGAGGGACACCGCCGCGTGTCGGAGGTCGTACGGTCGTTTGGCGAGCGGAGAGGCGACCTGGGAGGGCGTCAGGGCGAGCTTGCGGGCTTCTTGCCAAACCTCCGTGTAGGCCGTCAAGCGGCGGCGCGGCGCGTCGCCGTACCCCCGGCCCTCCGCCCGCCCGCCGTCCAGGCGTGCGGCCTGAGGGCCGGTCCCGGACGGCGGCGGGACACCGGGCCGGGCACCGCACGCCGGCCCCGCCGTACGGACCGAAGGCTCCGACCGGGGTTGCCACGCCGCCGCGCAGATGCAGCCCTGCGATCGCCACTGCCTGGCCGGTCGCCATATATGGCTGGGGGCGATCGACGATCCGTGCTTCGTTCCTCAGCACGGCTCACCGAGTTCTCTGGTTCCCCGCTCGCTTCTTCTGCGGCGTTTCCCGTGCCGTTAACGGCGCCCCCATCGGGCGAGAGCGCGAATGATGGTAGGGATGTCCTCTCGGCGCGCACGCATGAGTGCCACAAGGCCGAGCACCAGCCAGGGGAGAACTGTGATCAGGACAGCAAAGGGCAATGACACGACAGAGCCACCTCTCGGAATCGGTGTCTGTCGCTGGAGCCTGCAACGCATCATGCACGGCGACCGTGCACCCACAAAACAGAACCCAGCGTCCAGAACGCTGAGCTGAGAATCACATGTCGCATCGCTCCCGTCAACCATCCAGGTCAGCGGCTGATTGTCGTGCATTTTCGTCGGCTGGCTCTGCCTTGCGGGATAAATGCCGGATGATCTTCCCTGGCGCGGGAGGGGTGAGAGCCGTACCCCGAGGTCAGATGCCTGATGCGGTCAGGAACGTCGGCCCGCTGTAGACCGTCGGCACCTCGCCGGCGTGCCCGTAAGGGCGGTCGACGAGGGGAGTCGCGGGGAAGCGCGGACAGGATGACTGCCCTCGTTGAGCTGCACCGAGGCAGGCACAGAGATCGTGTGCCTAAACCGTCCAAACTGGTGGTGTGCGTTCCGGCTACGCGACACTGCACCGTCGAGGATCAACACTCTGGTGGATCTCCGCCGACTGCGTGGAGCGCATCGATGTACCCGCCACCGACGTCGAACCGTGTGATGTCCGTCGTCTTGTTCGTAGAGCATGTGAGCGCCCAGTCCGCGGCCGGGCCGATCTCTTGGAGACGCACTCGCTTCTTCCGGGTGATCCCGCGAGCACGGCCGATAAAGCAGACACGCGGGTCGATCCTCTCGATGTAGATGGCCACGAGAGGAAACGCTTTTGTCAACGTTGTGATCAGGCCCGTGGTGGAATCCAGGTCGATCCCCGCCAGAGGCGGGGGGTACTCCCCCCGCAAGGTAAGGGCGCGATGGGTCATGGTCGAACCCTTCCAACCTGAGCGCGCTGCGTGCTCGATGTCGCGGAGGCGTATAGCCGAGTAGCCATCGAGATGAAGTTCGTCAGAGATGGTGTGCAGCAGTGCCCACTTACGGCCAATGGCCACCACGTAGGCATCAAGTCGATCCACGTGCTCGATCTCACGGCTGATCCTCACGGGGTCACCCGAACGCCTTGCCCTCTTCAGGTTCGTGAGAATCGTCCCCTTGGCCATAGCTCCGGATCGTCCGACTTCGGACATCTGATGCTCATCTGGTTTCGGGCCGTCCTGGATGATCAGGAACATCGGTACTGCAGCGAGTACTGCGAACAGAGACACACATCGACTCACAGCCGGTTGCGGTTCGGGTTGCAGTACACGGCCGTTCAGACCTGTTCAGGAAGGACGACATACAAGCGTTGACCTGTATTGAACGATCTGGAACAGCTCGAACTGGATCTTTAATTCGCAGGTTATCTTATTCGTGGTCGGGCGTTGCGCCGCAGCAGCCCGAGGCCGTCGAGGAAGCTCAAGATCCGGTCTTCTCTCTGTAGGTGCCAGCGGCCTAGTCTTCGCGCTTATGGCTCGCACCACTTCCAAGCCCTCGGTCGACATCACTCAGGTGTTGTCCGAGTTGCGCACGTACGCAAGAACAGCTGTCCGGCTTCACCCCCGGCCTGGAAAGCCAAGTGTGCATGACAGCCATATTGGAGGCCCGCTGCTCTGGCCGTCCAATGAGCCGTGGCCGGCATGCGACCGAACAGTGCAGGTACAGGCCGCGCCCTTCGGCCAGCCCGGCTGGCTGACGATGCTGGACCGCGTCCCGGAGAGTCCGATCCCCATGGTCGGTGTCGCACAGTTCTATGCACGCGACATTCCGGAGATCCCCTTCCCTGAGGGAACCGATCTGCTTCAGGTGTTGTGGTGTCCCAATGAACACGACTTGGACGACACGGGACCCGCTCCCGCTCCGCTGCTGGTCTGGCGCCGCGCCACCGACTTGACCGATGTCCTCGCTGAACCGCCGATGCGGGATCACACCACGCCCGACGGTGGGCCTGATACCCCGGTGGCCGACCTCAGCCATGGGGGCTACCTGCCGCGCCCCTGCGTGCTTCATCCCGAACGCGTCATCGAGTACCCGGATCCCGAAGAGCTGCCAGAGCATCTCCAGACGTTCCTGGACGCATGGGAAGACACTTCTGAGCACTCCTACCATTCTCAGTTGTCCATCGCGCCGGGCTGCAAAATCGGAGGATGGGAATCATGGCACATCACCGACATGTACGAGCTACCCTGCGACGTCTGTGGAACGGAAACAGAGCCACTCCTGAAACTTGCCAGCAGCGAATGGGATGGCAGCGAATCCCGATGGCGTCCCCTTGAAGAACGCCACCTCGATTGGGGCACGCCCGAATGCCAAGAGACGCTCGAACCCACCACGCTCCAGCTTGGCCGCTATGCCGCGCTCACGATCTTCCTCTGCCCGCGATCCGCCGAGCATGGCTACGTCTGACCATCCAGTAGCCACGGATCAAACCGTATGCCTTGGCGGGCGCTCCGCGTGGTCCGCGTGCAATATACGTGCAATGATCAGGGGCTTCTTGGTGTTGGGACACGGCTCTACCGCAGGTAGAAGGCCGCTTTTCGGCCGCAAGGGTCACGCGCTGTAACCGTCGGCTCAGCCTGCGCAAGTTCGAACCTTGCACCTGCCGCACGAGCAAAAAGAGGCCCGTCGCCAGCGGAAACGCGGGGACGGGCCTCTCGTGTCATGTCCGGCTGCCCACGGCGATCAACGGCCATCTACGGTTGATCGTTCCCGATTGATCAAGGGGGGGGAACAAGTGATCGGAGCCGGACGCATGAGGTCCGGCAGCAGCGAGCGGCGGGATGGTAGGTAGTGGCAGAGATGCGCAGGTCGAAGGCCGGTGACGCACGGCCGGTGGTGTACTTGCTGGTCGGGCTGACCGGTTCGGGCAAGACCACTTATGCCCGGCAGGCTTTGGAGCCGGCCGGGGTGCTGCGGCTGTCGGTGGATGAGCTCGTCTACCAGCGGCACGGCCGCTATGGCGTGGACTACCCCGAGCAGGAGTACTTCGCTCGGGAGGCGCCGGCGGTCGCTGAAGTCCGTGAGCGGCTGGTCGACCTGGTGAGGGCCGGGAAGGACGTCGTTGTCGACTGGGGGTTGTGGCGGCGGCGTGACCGTGAGGAGTGGAAAAAGCTGGTCGAGCAGGCGGGAGGCCGGTGGAGGCTGGTGTATTTCGACGTGCCTCGCCGTGAGCTGCTGCGGCGGTTGGTCGAACGCAATCTGCGTGAGGACGCCGACGCCTTGACGGTGACGTCGGAGGCGTTGAACGACTTCTACGCCCGGTTCGAGCCCCCGGGCGAGGACGAGTGCGCCGAAGTCCCGTCCGGATGGTGAACGTTGGCGCAGGTTGAGTGGGGGAGATGCCGGGCGGGCTGGTTGCATCAGCCGGTTCCGCCCGGCCCGGGGTCAGCGCCGGGCGAGTAGCACGCGGGACTCGGCATCCTCCGTCAGTGGCCCGTCGTGGGCGGGTGCTGCAGCAGCGTGGTGGCCGCGTCCTCGAACTCCTCGATCCGGTCGCCGAACAGCGAGCGAGCGGCGAACGAGGTCGAATACAGGTAGCCGATCACTTGCTCCGGGGTTCAGATGCGTTTGAGCAGGATCCGGTGCTGGTCCATCCAGTGGAAGGCGCGGCAGTGGTCACCAGGTCCGCGCGCCAGCCGGGACGGGGCGGGGTGAAGTTCTCAGCCTGCTGGTGGTGCGAGCGCAGTCCATCGGCGAGCGCCAGGTTGGAGGCGACGGTGAGCGCTGCGACCACGTCCGCTCCTGGCTTGGTAAGCGGCGACACCTCTAGCTTGTTGTTCCAGACGATGAAGGTACAGGCGTGAGGAAGCTTCTTCTGCCCGGGTTTCAAGGTGCACACGTCATGGCCGCGGACATAGGCGGACAGCACGGCAACCACGGTGTCTCGGTCGCGTGGCGAGTGGCCAGCCAGACGTTGGAGTGCGTAGATGCCGCCCAGGCGTACGTCCTGCCTGGCTGAGCCGAGCTGCTCGGACCACAACCTGGCCGGCGGCTGGTGGGCGATGCACTTCGACGGGGAGCACCCGGCGCACATGGTGTGCTGGGACGCGCCCACCGTGGACGACGCTCAGGCGCTGCTCGCCGGCTCGTGCACGCTGTGGGCGAACCTCGGACAGGAGTGGAGCGTGCCGTGGGAGACATGGGTGGTCTGGTCGCTGGTCCGCGGGAATTGCCGGCCGCGCATGCGATGGATCTGGGCGGCGGCGGCGATCGCGGCCTCCTCTACCGGTGACGGCACGCGGCGCTGGCCGTCCTGCCCCTGGCCGCTCTGTCCGTGCTGGCCCCGCATGGCCTGGCGTGCGGATGGCGCTTGGCGATCGCGGTCGGGGTGTTGTCCCGCACCGGGGTGACCCGGGTCGGATCCGTGCTCGACCTGGTGGCCGACGTCCACCGCGTCCGGCAGAACCGCCGCCGCGCTCGAAGGGACCCGCCATGACCACCCCTGGCTCGGGCCCGCACGCCGTCCGACCTGTGCGAGCTGACAGCCCAATGGCTGGAGGGCCACATCGGCCACCCGGCTACGGCGGTCCGCCCGAGGAGGAGACCCTCCCGCACATCGCCACGCTCGCCGGGGTCACCGGCATCTTGTTGGTCGAGGTCACTTTTCCTTGATCGCTGCCTCTACCAGGGCTCGTGCGGCCCAGGTGATCGTTTCCTGTTCGGCCTGGGGGTCGAGGCCGCGGACGTCGCGCAGGGCGATCTGTGCTTCCCAGCCGACCACGATGGTCAAGGCCGAGATCAGGCGTTGGAAGGACTCTTCGCTGAGGGTGCCATGGAGCGGTTGGCAGGCCTGCTCGAGCCATTCGATCCGGCGACGGGTGCGCTGTGGGGTGGCCGTGCCCGGGGCGACGTCGGGTGGTGGGTCGACGGTCAGCCGGATGAGGCGGCGGCCCAGGGGGAGCGACTGGGGTGAGTAGGCGAGCAGGGTCCGGGCGAGGGCTTCCACTCGGGCCGCGGCGTCGCCGGCGAGCGCAGGGTCGGCCAGCGCCTCCTCGACGGGAGGCTCGTTGATCGCGCCGGCGGTCGCGTCGATCAGCAGGTGGTCCAGGCTCGGGAAGTACATGTACACCGTGCGGCGGGACACGTCGGCGGCGGCCGCGATCTCGTCGACGGACGGTGTCGTTCCGCCGGCGCTCAGGTGGACCGCCGCGTCCACGATCGCCTTGCGGGTCCGGCGGCGCTGCGCTTCGCGGCCGCTACGGCGGGCTGGATCGTCGCTGCTCATCGTGGCTCTGTCGCTCCTTGGGTCGGTGGTGGCCGCAGATCTTGACGCCTGCTCACCGCTAGAGTATATCTTCATGCAGTGATTGCACAGCAGTGCAGTGATTGCATGTGAGTTCAATGGAGTTCCAGGGTCTGTATGACGTAAGTCACATGAGTGGCGGTGTCACAGAACTCGGACCTCCGGCATCTCATGGCCGAGCCGACAACAGCAGCAAGGAGCAATTCCATGGAAAGCCGCCTGAACCTCTTCGCCAGCCCGGTCGTCGCCAAGGCCCTGGGGCACTACGGCGCGGCGGCCCCGGTGCTGATTCAGGAGTCGGCGCTGCCGGCCACGACGCAGAACCTGGTGATGCTGCGCGCCAGTCAGATCAACGGCGACGGCTATGCCACCGACGTTCACGGCAAGAACGCCGCACACGCTGGTGAGACCATCGCGCGGCTGAACCTGGTCGCCGTCTGGCGCGAGTCGACGGTGTTCACCGACGCCGAGCGCGCCGCACTGGAGCTGACCGAGCAGGGCACCCGCATCGCCGACGGCGCCGGTGGCATCACCGACGAGGTCTGGGCCGACGCCGCCAAGTACTACGACGACGACCAGCTGGCCGCGCTGGTGGCGTTCATCGCCCTCATCAACGCCACCAACCGCTTCGCCGTCATGAACCGGCAGCGGGGCGGCTCCTACCAGCCCGCCAAGTGACGATCCGCACCCCATCCGAATGACAGACAACCCCGCGAGCAAGGACTCAGTCATGGAACGTTTCGACCTGTTGGCCAACGAGCTCGGCGCCAAGATCGCAAAGCGGATCTACAACGTCGCCGTGCTGGTGGAGAAGTCGCCGCTGCCCAAGGCCACCCAGGACCTGGTGATGTTGCGCGCCAGCCAGATCAACGGTTGCGGCTTCTGCGTCGACTATCACACCAAGGACGCCACGGTCGCCGGTGAGAGTGCGACCCGCATCCATCTGGTCGCCGCCTGGCGTGAGTCGACGGTGTTCACCGAGGCCGAGCGGGCCGCGTTGGCGCTCGCCGAGGAGGGCACCCGGATCGCCGACGATCATCGCGGCGTGTCGGATGAGACCTGGGCCGAGGTGCGCAGGCATTACGACGACGACCAGATCGTCGCACTGGTCACCCTGGTTGCCCTGATCAACGCTAACAACCGGCTCAACGTGATCGTGCGCAAGCCTGGTGGTTCCTACGAGCCCGGCATGTTCGCCGACATGGCCAACTGATCGGCGCCCACCGTCGCCAGCCCGGTGCGCGGCTTTCCTGGCCTGCGCAACGCGGAACCGCGCAGTTGAGGCGCGATCAACGACGGATCTGACGGTCCGTCGGTCCGCCTCCCCCGAGTCGAGCGGCGGCAGAGTGGGCCGAGTGTGGGTGTCGGGTTTCTGGTCGCTGTCGATGAGGGAGCCAAAGAAGAAGCGGCGGCCGGTGGGCCACGGCAGCAGGATGCGGGTGGCGAGGTCGGCCGGCCCCCGGCGGCGCAGCCGCTTGGTCAGGTAGCGGTGCCAGAATCCGGTGACGGTCTGCCGGGCGTGCTCGTGGGCGGGCACCGGGCCGGGGGTAGGGGGCGTCGGGGACGTGCCGGCCGTCCACGGGGCAGGTGAGGACTCCGGCGGCGCGCAGCGTGCACAGGCGGTGCTGGTCGTTGGTGATCCCGTCGTGGCCATCGTCATTTGACAGGCCGTGGGCCAGGGCAGGCTCGACCACGGCACCAGCCGTATCCCGTTGACGCCGTGCAGCAGACGGCGGCGTTCAGGGGTGACTACAACCCGTGGGTCCACTGTTTCGGTGGTCTTGGGGAGCTTCCGCTTGATGCGGTGCATCGGGTTGGACGGCAGTTCTTCCAGCTCCACCGCGTACTCGAAGACGTGGTGCAGGATGGCGCGCTTCCTCTTGATCGTGTTGGCGCCGGCCTTCATGCCGTCCAGGCGGAGCGTGAGGGCGGCCCGCGTGATGTCGGTGGGCGTCATGGGCCGCTTGTCTTCGGGCAGGAGAACGTACTGGCGTAGGGCAGTTCGGAGGATGGCCGGCCTGCCTTGTCCGTCGTCAGTGCCGGGAGAGCCGTGGCCAGAGCGTCGGACATGCTGTCACGGCTCTTGGCGGCCGCGTGCGGCCAACGGGCCTCGACATATGCCTTCACGAAGTCGAGGACGGTACGCGCGTCCTTGATCATCGACCCGGGAAGGCCGGTCTCCAGGTCGAATGGGTCACCGCGTCCAGAGCGAGAGGTACCCGCCGGAGGCGGTCTTGTTGGGGTGATGTGTTCGTGGGACAGTTCGCGCTGTGGACGCGTATCGCCGATCTGCCTGGTACCGCGCCGGCCGGGCGCTTGTTCTGATCAGCTTGGGCTGGGGTGCTGCCGGCCTCTTCTTCGTGTTCGCTGTCAACGACGGGCGCGTGTGGCCGAATGCCTACAGATTCCTGTTCGTCTACGTCAGCCTTCAAGTGTTTGGGTTGCTGTGTGTAGCTGCCGGTCGGACGCGGCACCGGGCGTGGCGCAAATCCGTCAGCCGGTCATCGGAGAGCGACGCGGGCGGCGCTGCCCCGAAGGACGCCGGAGGCGCCGCGTAGCGGTCAGGGCCGGTGACGGGGCGGGAGCACGGCAGTGTGGCGCCGCGGGGTGGCAGGTTGGCTTGGACACGTCGGCGTGGCGGCCCGTCCTGCTGTCGTCCGGGGCCGGCTCCCAGGCCGGATGCCCGGGCGGCGGGCAAGCGGCAGGCCGCTGTACGGCGGCGGCACACTGGGCCGGGTGCCGCACGCCGGCCACGCCGTACGGACCGAACGTTCCGACACCTGCCACACCAGTGGGAAGAGGCCCGTCACCAGCGGAAACGCGGTGACGGGCCTCTTGCTTCATGTCCGGCCGTCTCTGGCCTCCTATGGCACTTCGCCGCCGCCGTACTCTTTCCCCGGCGCCGCTGCGGCCACTCGCTCCTCAGAAGGCAGAACAGGCCTATCCGGCCGGCGTGTCGCAGAACTCCTGCTTGACGAGGGCGTCCACAAGCGTCAGGAAGTCCTTCGCCGCGCCTCTGGTGGCCGAATCCAGCCAGGTCACCGAGGCGGTCAGGGTCTTGCTGCCGTCGGGCGAGCTGTACATCAGCGCCCCGTAGCCGTGCGGTGGGCTGCCGTTGTGCTGGTAGACGGTGCCGCAGCCGGGGCCCAGGTCCTGCGCCCATATGCCGAGGCCGTAGTCCTGCTTGGGGAGCGGCGTGGGGATCGCCGTGCGCATCTCGGCCAGCAGCTCGGCGGGCAGGAGCCGGCCGCCGTTCAGTGCGGAGAAGAACGTGGTCAAGTCCTGCGTGGTGGAGATCAGGTCGCCGGCGCCGGTCAGCAGGGACAGGTTCTGGTGGGAGAGGTCGATCACCTTGTCCTTGTACTGGTAGTAGCCGTGGGCGTGTGGCCCGGGCAGTGCCGTCGTGCGGTTGCCCGCCGCGAGGGTGTCCCGCAGTCCGAGCGGGCCGGTGATGCGCCGCTTCAGCTCGGTGGCGTAGGAGTGGCCGGTGATCTTTTCGATCATCAGCAGCGCCACCGTGTAGTTGGTGTTGGAGTAGCTCCACTGCGTCCCGGGTTCGAAGCGCGGCTTCTTGGACAGCGCCAGCCGTACCAGTTCCTCGGGCTTGTAGCTCTTGAACCGGTTGGGCACCCATCCGTCTCCGTTGGCGGGGATCCCGGGTTCGTCCATTGTCCCGTCGGGCTTGTACTCGCCGGTGTAGTTGAAGATCCCGCTGGTGTGGCGCAGCAGCATCCGTACCGTGATCCGCTCGTCCAGCCCGTAGCCGGGCAGGTAGTCGGTGGCGGGGCGGTCCAGCTCGATCCTGCCCTCTGCCACCAGTTGCAACACCATGGTCGCGGTGAAGGTCTTGATGATGCTGCCCGTCCAGAAGCTCCCGTTGGTCGGGGGCTTGGCGGCCGATCCCAGCTCGCGCACCCCGGCGCCGGCGGCCCAGTCGCCCCGCTGATCGCGCACGCGTAGCTGGATCCCGGTGAAGCCGGCGTCGACGAAGGCGTTCATCGCCTTGCGCAGCTCCGGGCGATCCGGCCCGGTGGAGGTGGCCCCTGCGGGGGTGGCGGCCCCCGCGAGCACCGCCGTTGCGAGCGCCGCGACCGCCATGCGCCGGCTGATCGTCGTGTTCATGGTTTCCTCGTTTCTGGGGTTCTGGGCTCTTGGTCGCTGTTCTCAGCTCGTGGTCCGGCCGTCGCGGAACACCTCGTCGATGAGCCGCTGTGTCGCCTGCTGGAACGCCGCCGCCTTGGACAGGTCGGCGTCGTCCACGTAGGTCACCGAGGCCGTCATCGTCTTGCCGCCGTCGGGCGTGCTGTACATCAGCGCCGCGGAGCCCGCCATGCCGCCGTTGTGGTGATAGAGGGTGCCGTCGTTCCCGCCCAGGTCCTGCTCGAAGATTCCCAGGCCGTAGCCGATCTTCGGGTCCGGCTTGCGCATCTCGGTCAGTAGCTCGGCGGGCAGCAGCCGGCCGCCGTTCAGCGCGGCGAAGAACGTGTGCAGGTCCTGGGTGGTCGAGATCATGTCGCCGCCGGCGGAGATCCACGAAGGATTCTGGCTGGTGACGTCCACCGTGTGCTCCCGGCCGCCGTCCTCGTACCGGTAGTAGCTGTGGGCGTGCGGCCCGGTGATCTCCGTCGAGATGCCCGGCGCCTCGGTGCCCGTCAGCCCCAGCGGGCCGAGGATCAGCCGCTGCAGCTCCTCGGCGAACGAGCGGCCCGTGACCCGCTCGATCAGCAGCCTGGCCAGCACGTAGTTGGTGTTGGAGTAGCTCCAGTCGGTGCCCGGCTCGAAGCGCGCCGGCTTGGACAGTGCCAGCCGGACCAGCTCTTCGGGCTGGTAGGTGCGGAAGCGGCCGTCCACCCATTCCTTGCCCGACCACGCGATTCCCGGCGCGAACGTCCCGTCCTCGTAGTACTCGCCGGTGTGGTTGAAGATCCCGCTGGTGTGCTGCAGCAGCATCCGTACGGTGATCCGCTCGTCCAGCGCGAACTCGGGCAGGTAGCCGTCCACCGGGCTGTCCAGCCCGATCTTGCCCTCGGCCACGAGCTGCAGCACCACGGTTGCGATGAACGTCTTGGTGGAGCTCCCGACCCGGAACCGTCCGTCCGCCGGCGGCTTCTCCGACGAGCCCAGCTCGCGTACCCCCGCGGTGCCGACCCACTCGCCGCGCTCGTCGTTCACCCGCAACTGCATTCCGGTGATGCCGGAGTTCACGAACTCCTGGATGAGCTTCTGCAGTTCCGGGCGATCCTGCCCGGCCACGGTGTTCGCTGCGCTCACCTCGGGCGTGGCCGGGGCGGTGTCGAGGGCTGCGCTGATCTTGCGGGCCATCTCGGTCATGGTGGGGCTGGGCCTCCCGTGGGTGGCCGCTTCGACGGCGACCAGGACGGTGCGGCGGAAGTTGTCGGCCTCGGCCGGGGCCTGCTTCCTGAGCAGGATCATGGAGGCGTTCAGGGCAGGCAGCACCTGGTCGGCGAGTTCGGCCACGGTCTTGCCGTACTTCACGCCCTTGGGCGCCTTGGCCAGCACGTGCCCGACCGGGCCGGTCGCGGACGTCAGGGCGACGGAGCCCTCGGCGGCGGCCTTGTGCGCCGAACCGGCGGCACCGGCGGCGGACATCAGCGAGACGGCGCCCCAGGCGGCGGTGCGCAGGGTGAGCTGGTCCTGGTCGGTGAGGGCGAGGGCGAGGGACATGGCGGTGCTCCTTCGGGGGGCTTCCGGCTTGTCGGCGACGAGGTCCGTTGGCGACGACAGGAACGTTACGACCGTTGCCACAATCTTGGCAAGTAGTTGCCAAGATGAATTGCCAAAGCCGTCGGTGTGCGGCATCGGCGTCTGGCAAGAACTTGTCTGAAGGGAGGCAAGTGAGTTAGCCTCTGGCGTGACCCTCAAGACGTCGGACGACGTCAACCGCTACCCGGGAGTTCGGACATGCTCGAACAACCAGTCTTCGGCCGCCGACTGAGGCAACTGAGGACCGAACGCGGCCTGACGCTCGCAGCCCTCGCGGGCGAGGGCATGTCCACCGGATACCTGTCCCGGCTGGAATCAGGGGCGCGTCAGCCCACCGAACGAGCCATCAAGCACCTGGCCACGCAGCTCGGCATCAGCCCCACCGCACTCACCCAGTTCACCGCCACCTCCCTGGCCCAGAGCCTGACCCTGGCCACCGGCCTGAGCCAGGACGAAGGCGGCCAAACCCTCAGCGACGCCCTGAAAACCTCCGGCGGGGAGGACCCCCTCCTGCGCTGGCAGGCCCTCTGGCAAGTCGCCGAATGGCGTCAGTGGCGTCAGGAGTACGCCGAGCAGCGCACATGCCTCGACGAGTTGGCCACCCTCAGCGCACAGATCGGGCTACCCGAGCTGCAGTCCAGAGTGCTGGCCGCACTGTCGCGCTGCATGCGCAGCACCGGAGAGATCGTCGGCGCCGTCGATGCCGCAACACACGCCCACGAGCTGGCCGAACGCGAAGCGCTGCCCGCCCGCGTGCGGGCCTCCGCGCTGCTGGCCCTGGTGTCGGCGCTGGCCGAGGCCGGGCGACTCCCCGACGCCGCCCGACATGCCGACGAACTGCTCACGCTGGCGGACCAGGTCTCGGGAGCGCTGCGGGCCCAAGCCGTGTGGACCGTGGCCAACATCCGGGTCCGCCAGGGCGACCTCGAAACCGGCGCGGAACTGATGGACCAGGCCATCGATGGCTTCAACGGCCGTGACGACCTGACGATCTGGACGCGTCTGCGCCTCGGCGCGGCCCGGCTCGACCTCAGGGCCGATCCGCCCAGAATCGAGTCCGCCCGGCGGCGTGTCACAGAAGTCCAGGCCGTGTTGCCGTTCGCGGACGCCCCGGCCATCGAGCAGCAACTGCTGGCCGTGCGCGCCCGGATCGCCGTCCTCGCCGGCGACCTCGACGAGGCCCGCACGGTCCTGGACCGGCTGACCGGCTTCGACGACCTGCTCACCTACCAGGAGCGGATGCGGCTCGACGTCCTGCGCAACCGCGTCCTGCTCCTGGAGGGCGAGCAGGACACGGCGCTCGCCGGGCTGCGCAAGCTCGCCGAGCAGGCCCAGCAGAGCGGCAACATGGACCTGGCCGCGGACATCTGGCGCCTCGTCGCCGAATCCCTGACCAAGTAGGGCGCTGTTCCGACCCGGGTGGCGGCTGGGCGGCGCGCGACCTCACCGGCGAGAGCTCGGGGGAGGCAGTGTCCGACGCCTCGTCGTGACGGTTCGCGACACACCTGCGGGCCTGCCGGACATGACCTGGGCATGAACGTCACTGACACCGAGCCGCCGGAGCGCACCCAGCGCTTCGGCCGGCTCTACGAGCAGACGTATGCCGCGTTGCTGCGGTTCGTCGAGCGTCGCGTCCACCCCTCTCACGCCGAGGACGTGGTCGCCGACGTGTTCCTCGTCGCCTGGCGGCGTCTGGACGACGTGCCGCCGGCGGCGGATGAGGCGCGGGCTTGGCTGTTCGGCGTCGCGCACCGCACTCTCCGCAACGGGTTGCGGGCTGATCGGCGGCGGCAGGCGCTCGCCGTCCGCATCGCCGACGGGCAGCTGACCGGCGCCGCGGTGGCCGGGCTGGACCCCGAACTGGTGGCGCGCCGGCTCGACCTCGTCCAGGCGTGGCGGCGGCTCAGTCCGCTCCACCAGGAGGCGCTCGCCTTGGCCGTGTGGGATGGACTCACAGCCCCGCATGCCGCGCGGGTGCTCGGTATTTCTCCCGTTGCGTTCCGGCTTCGGCTCACCCGGGCCCGGCGTGCCCTGCGCCGCCACGCCGACGCGGCTCCCACCACAGAAACCCAGCTCGTGGCGACCGCCACCGTCGACTCTCGGAGCACGCGATGAACGACATCCTCGACCACACCCTGCGCGACCTCGACCCCGCTGTCACCCCAGCCGACCTGGACACCGGCACCGACCCGCAGGCTCGTGCCCTGCTGGCCCAGGTGGTGGCCACCGACCCGATGGGCGCGCACGCACCGACGACCAGCAGCCCTCGCGTGCTCACTGCCGGGCGGCTCGCCATGGTGAGTGGAGGGGTGGCTGCCGGCATCGCGGCGGCGTTGCTGCTGCCCGGCGTGTTCGGCGGTGGCACAGCGATGGCAGCGTGGACCGCGACGCCGCACACGGTGAGCAGTGACCGGGCCGCCGAGGCCCAGGAGAAGTGCCTCGACAACGCCCAGGACACCGCCCAGCGCACGACTGGACGCAAGCTCGACTTCCGGCCCGTGGTGACCGAGGGGCGGGGACCGTGGACGCTCGTCTACGTCAACGATGACAGCAGCCACCTCGCCGAGATCACCTGCCTGCTCCGCGATGGCGACCTCGTCGGCATGCACGGCAGCACGCCGGGCCCCGGCGCGAAGCCGCTTCCGCCGGTTCCCGCGGGGTCGGCGCGGGCGGCCCTCGGCGCGGCCACGAGTTCGAGTGAGGAGAGCGTGCGTACGGTGACCGGCAGGGTCGGTGCCGGTGTGGTGGGCCTCCAGCTCGTCACGGAGGCGAAAGGCATCGTCACCGCGACCGTCACCGGTGGCTACTTCGCGGCCTGGTGGCCGGACGCGCCGACGACGGAGGAGCGCGAGAACGCCTCAGGTCGGGGCGGCGTCACGGGCGTCACGACAATCCTCCAGGACGGGTCGCGGCGCAGCGTCTCGCTCGAGGAGCTCACCGGCCGGACGAGCGCGCAGCTGAACACGCCGGCCACTGGCGGCTCCGTCAAGCTCGACTGACAGTGGACACCCGCTGACGACGCCGATTCTGTCTTCTTCACCGCCGGCGCGGAGTTGGCTAGAGTGGCGATCTTCCGGAGTCTCTGAAGGCGAACGTCCATGACGAACCTTGATCAGGCGTCCGCGTGTCTCCGTCTCGACGCCGCGTTGAACCGCATGGTCGTCACCTTCCAAGGCATGACCGCACGTCCTGATGAGTACAACTGCGAGTGCCACTGGGGGAGTGCGGAAGAGCTCGCGCAGTTGAAGGTGCCGGACGTGGAGCTAGAGCTTGATCTTCTGCACCGCGCTTGGCGGCCCATCGATTGGAACGACCATGGATCCGTGTTGCGCCGTGTTCTGCCTCAGTTGTCGAGGGCTCTCGTCGGCGGTCTCGTCGAGCCGCTTTTCGGTATGGATGAGGTCGGACGTTCACTTGCCCGGGGCCAGTGGCAGCAGTGGCCTGGAGAGCAGGTTGCAGCGGTCCGGGAATTCCTGAACGCCTGGTGGGCCCGCACTCTCATCGACCCGGATCCGGTTGTGCCCGTGCACGAAGTTCTCGCACTGTGTCACGAAGCCTCTGCCACACTCAGCCCCTGGCTGGACGTCTGGGAAGCGCAGACGTCCAGCGTGGCCGACCACCACCTGGCCAAGGCGGTGGCGCACTGGGAATACGACTTGCTGGGAGACCGACTCCCCTGGGAAACCCAGGAGCACGAGGAAGAGACGCGTATCGAGTTGACGGCCTGGCTGATCCACACCGCCCCCGCCCGCCTCCGCAGCCAGAACGCCCCCGTAGAGCTGCTCCATCGCATACGACTGCTCGGCCTCGCCGGCTCCGCCCGCTGGGAGGATCCCCACTGGCCCGACCATCGCTACTGAGCCAGTACCCACGGCGGTCTGAGCCGATGGCTGCGGGCTCCTACGCCGGAAAATCCGTGTTCCACGGATAGGCGAACCGCTCGGGCGCCACACCCCACTCTTGGAGCAGGGGCAGGAGGTCAGCCTCGTCGGTGGCGCGTCTCGTCGTTACGTGTTCAGCCCCACCTACAATCCGCACTGGGCCTGACGCAAGGGAGGACAACGATAGGGAAGCAGACCCTTCTCGCATTCGCCCTCGCCGCGACAGCGGCCCTGTCCGTCTGCGGTGGACCCGGCGGAGGCGCACTCGCAACACAAGCGGGCCCGAAGCAGGGACAGGTCGACAGCTCTGAAGCGAAGGGCTCTTTGGATCTGTCGCTGTTACGCGTGGTCGAGGCCGACTTCGACCCGTACGGAACGCCGGAAGAACTTGCCGCGGACCGCCCCGTCGTGGCAGGCGGAACAATCGACGGCTGGCAGCAGGGGCCGATCCCTGATGGGCTCGTTTACATAGAGCTCAGCCAGGGGGGTGTCATCAGCGATCCGACGGTCCCGGTCGAGCAGTGGAAGCCGCGCAAATCCGTCGAGGATTTTGAGAAGGCTCTTCCCGCCGGCACCAAGATGCTTGCGTTCCCGCGCGAGCGTCCTGTTCAGGAACTGGAGGTGCGCGACCCGGGAGAACCTCTGCTGATGCTCGTACCTCCGCAGGGACTGACATCCGAAGACCCGCAACTGGTCGGTCAGCGATCCGGGGGCACGGCTTTGGTGGGGCGGGGGCAAGGAACGGCTGAGCGTCGGAGGTGAGGCCCAGGCAGGCAGCAGGTGAGCCGCGTGCTCGGCTGCCATCCAGACTGCTGAGAAGATTGGATTCGCTCGTGTTGGATGAGATCGTCGCTCGTTACGGCGACATGCTGAGTGACCTCGACACCATCGCCTACACGGTGACGCTTCCCGACTTCGGTGTCCTGTCGATCAGGGATGCCGTACGTCGGCTTGGGGCGGACCTCACCACGCTTCAGGGCCCCGACGAGCTGCCGCGCAGCACCGGCTCCATCAGTCTCCACCAGGTCGGCGACGGCATCGTCACGCTGGACTGGGTCAACCCGGGAGACGACCGCATGGAGATGACCGAGCGACTCGCCGGCCAGGGATTCCGGCACTGGTACGTGTCCTTCGACATCGAAGGCAACACCAGCATGTACGCCCGCTACGGCCAGGCCGAAGGCTTTCTCCATCATCCGGAGCCGGACCTCATGTCTTTTACGGAATGGGCAGACCATCTCGGTCCCTTGAGCCCGTACACCGACTTCCTCGCGAGTGGCTATGACAGCGAGGACGCGGAGGCGAGGGTGGACATCCTCGCGGCATGCCTCGCCGTGGTGGAGCTGGAAAGCGGTGTCCGCCTGGACCGAGCATTGATGGACGACAGCCCCTGCTCGGCACTGCCGATGCCTCTGTGATGCAGCTCGCCGCCGAGACGGCCTGATCGGCGGGGCCCATTGCCTAACCGGCCTCATGAAGATCGAACGGCGGCGCGGCGCGCCGCCGTAAGCCCGTCGTCCGGGCGTGCGGCCTGGCCTCATTCCAGGTTGGAGCCCAGGAGAAGGCCGTGGAGATCCCAGCCCGTTGGAATGGGCCTGTCATCCGGATAGTCGATCACCTGGAGTGAAGCCTCGTCGTAGAGGCTGTACGTCGTGATGTCGTCGCCTTGGGCCACTATGAGAAGACGTGCGCCCAGCCGCCAGACCGCATGTTGCCATTCCGACTCGTCGTCCCAGCCGTCATCGATCACAGTCGGTGCGCCCAAGCGTCGTGCGACAGTCCTGTGCCCGTCTTCCCAGACGCCCTGGAACCGGGCCCGGTCGGCGGTGCGATCGATCCGCCAGATATCCGATGGGACGTGCTGGGGAAACTCGCTCAGGTCCGGGTCTGGGTCGGGATCCCAGATATCGTCGGGCTCGTAAAAGAGGGCGAAGCCCACGGAGAATCCTCTTACCCGAGTGCTCTTGCCGTTGGTGATGACACCGACGTTCCACTCTCCCGCGGGCACTATGGGCCACTCTTCATCGTCGAGGATGTGCTTGGCGAGAGAGCCGCCTTCCGGGAGTGGCCATCCGGTCGGTTGCCAAGTTCGATCGAGTGCCTCACGGCTCCATGGGCTTCTCGCCAGGTTGATCACAGTGTCCACGAGAGCAAGGTCGATGCCATGCCATGCCAAGGCCATGGTGGGTGCCCCTCTGACAGATCGTTTCGACGGCTCGGGGCAAGTTACGGCCCGCATCGTTTTGGGAGCCACCCAAACGAACGAACGTGAAGTGCGGTGTACGGGAATGAAGGGTGAGGCTGCCGTTGGACCAGGTGGCGGGCAGTGCGTAGAACTCGTTAGGACTGGGGGCGCGTCAGCGGTTCATCTGGAGGAAGCACAGGGCAGGGGACAGGCGCCGTGCCACCGTGACGACGGGTGATGTGGGCCTCAAGTAGCCGAACAGCCAGCCCATGACGGTAATGGAGGGCGAAGAGCAGCGGGATGTCCCCATCGGGGCCCGGGCGTTCAGGATCCGCCCCATATGCCAGGAGCACGGCGGTGCATGCAGCATCGAGTGGCTCTCCGGTCTGGGCTGCTCCGTCCGCCTCCACGTCGATCGAATGCAAGAGCAGTGTCGTGTTGGAGCACGCCTCATTCGGGTCGGTACCGGCGTCGAGCAACCGGGTCAGCTCCCTCAGGTCGCCATGCTCTACTGCCAGGTGCGCCGGAGTCATCGGCTCATAGGGTGCCGCTGCTGGTTCCATAACCGTGATCAAAGCAGACGCCGGACCCCTGCCGCCGGCTCTGGGTGAACCCCCGCGGAGTGGATCTGGTTTGGGAGCCACCCTGGGCGAACGATGCTTGTCCACGTTGACGTAGCCGTCGATGAATCGCTCGAAGACCTCGGGGCTCTGCTCCGGAACCCACGCGTAGACGTCGAGACATGGCGGATGGGGGCGTGAACGTGATGCCCAACGGGTCCAGAGATCGTGTACCGAAACCCTCCAACTGACATGACGATCGGCGACGGTCAGGGGACCAGAGCCTGCTCTCTTTCATTTCATACGTCGTAGTCGCGCCGCTTTCGCGATTTCTCCAGCTTGGCATCGGAGCTCATCATCAGTTGGCGGCGTGCTTCGTAAGGCTTCCCAATCATCGATGAGAATCATGAGCTCTGTGATCTCGGGTGGGTGGCCGCATCGAGGTGAGAGTTCGGTGATCAGGAAATCGGCACCAGCCGAAATGGGCAGCGTGCCGTCCTGCATGGCTAGTGAGACTTCGAACGCGACATTCCACGGTTCCTGCTGGGTGTCCAAGGGGGGCATTCCACATTCGGAGAGCACCTGGCGAAGCAGCGGTTCAATCTCCGAAAGGGAGCCGATGGAGAGGGCATATCCGGCTAGTTCGATGGTGCTGGGTGTGTCGACTCCGGCTCCGATCAGCTCGCAGGCCATCCAACCTGCGTCTGCGACACGACCGACGAGTCGTCGGCAGAGCAGGTCACCCCGAAGCTCAACAAGATACGCGCGCAGTTCTGCCGGGAGTTCCACGGGACCAGTATCGTCGTGGGAGCGTGATCCGGAACATGCCCGGAATGATCAGCGACATCATCTTCGCGCCAGACTGTCTATCCGCAGCTCAGTGGCAGGGCGATGCGCCATGAAGGCGATCTGCTTCTCATTCGACAGTCCTTCGTCCTCGTGCGCGCGTGGACGGCGAACGGGATGATCGGACAGATGGCGCGAGGTCACGTGATGCAGGTCGAACTGCTGTCGTGGTTCCACGCGAGCGATACGGGCGATTACGGTGATGGGGTGGACACGGCCATGGCGAGCGCTTGTGCGTGGCGCAAACTTGTCCGCGACCGTGGTTCGGTTGAGCGGGACCGCGAAGCTCTGGCCCAACTGATCGAGTACGACGGCGATCCGTTCGAGATCGAGCTCTACGAGCATGCTTCAGATCCGCAAGTCCGATTGATCGACCGGGCAGTGCGGTCGCACGTCGGCCGGTACAACCGCCGGCTCCGGCGGCTGGAGGAGCGGGCACAACGAACGTGATGACGTCGCAGAGCCGAGGCCCGATCCAGAGACGCAGGCCAAGCGGCCAGTTGAGGCGAGATCCACGATCCCCTGTGAAAACCGTCGGCTCAGCCTACGCAAGTTCGAACCTTGCACTTGACGCACCAACGGGAAGAGGGCCGTCACCAGTGGAAACGCGGTGACGGGCCTCTCGTTTCATGTCCGGCACTCCATGGCTGACCACGGGTGATCGTTCTCTGTATGTTCCCCAACGATCAAAGGCGGCAGAGCATGATCGCCTTCTGAGTACCACCCCGACCCTCCCCGGCCTCGCCAAGGGCCGGGGAGGGGAGCGGGCCGAGGATGCCGATAGTCTCCGCAGACCCCTGCACCGCTGATCGGCGCCGGCGTACGAGAGGAGACCCATGACCCACGTGCTGCTCACCGGGTTCGAGCCGTTCGACGGTTCTGGCGTCAATCCGTCGTGGCAGGCGGTGCAACTGGCCGCGACCACGCCGCCGGAAGGGGCGTCGCTGACGACTGTGATGCTGCCGGTGGTCTTCCAGGACGCCATCGCACGGCTGCGCGCGGCCGTCGAGGAGTCCGGTGCCGAGGTCGTCGTCTGTGTCGGGCAGGCGGGCGGGAGACCGGGCATCACGGTCGAGCGCGTCGCCATCAACCTTGATGACGCTCGCATCCCCGACAACAAGGGCGCCCAGCCCATCGACGAGCCCGTCGTCGTGGACGGCCCGGCCGCGTACTTCTCCACCCTCCCGGTGAAGGCGTGCGTGGCCGCCGTCCGCGAGGTCGGGCTGCCGGCGTCCGTCTCGCACACGGCGGGGACGTTCCTCTGCAACCACGTCTTCTACGGGCTGATGCATCTCATCGAGTCCGGCCGGCCGGGGGTGCGCGGCGGCTTCGTGCACGTGCCCTACCTTCCCGAACAGGTCCCGAGCGGGGACCAGCCGTCGATGTCCGTCCGGTCGATCGCCGAAGCGCTGACGGCGATCGTGTCCGTGGCGATCACCACGACCGCAGATCTCAAGGAGACCGGCGGCTCTCTCCACTGATCCACTGCCGACCGTCGCCGATCTCGGCCGTCTACCCGCGGGCCAACCCGACGTTCGAGCGGCCCTGCGGCTGGGCCTGACTGTTCGCGCCGGCCGCTGAATGCGCCTCGGCCTGGCCCGGCGTGATGCCTGCCTCGCGTGGGTCCCGGCCTGTTGTCGGTGGTTCACCAATAGACGTGCAAGGATCTCGGCGGCGTTCCCGTGGGTCTTCGGGGCTTGGTAGCGCACTTGACTGGGGGACAAGGGGCCTCGGGCCAGATCCGTGCGGCGCGTGAAATGGCTGAGGGCCCCGGATGGTGTCCGGAGCCCTGTGGGTGTGGCCGAGCATCACGCCGCCAGTGCCTCCAGTGGCGCTCGCCCCCGTACCCATGATGGGCGGTTCGTGAAGGATTTCGGCCTGGCGCGGTAAGTACAGGTGACCGCATACGCCAGGAAAGGTCGGTATGCATGACAATCCCTCGCGAAGTAGTTGAGGTCGACGACGCGCTCCTCATCGAGAGATCGCTGAACGAACCCGAGATCTTCGCCACGTTGTTCGACCGGCATGCGCCGCTCCTGCACCGTTACGTGACCAGGCGCCTGGGGCCCAGCGAGGCGGAGGACGTCGTGGCCGACACCTTTCTGGCCGCCTTCCAGCACCGCGGCGGCTACGACCGAAGTCGCGCCGATGCCCGACCGTGGCTGTACGGCATCGCCTCCAACTTGATCGGCCGGCGGCGGCGTACCGAGACGAGCCTCTATCGCGCCTACGTTCGCAGCGGCGTGCATCCGGCGGAGCTGTCCGGCTCGCAGGTCGAGGACGAGGTCAACACCCTGGCCGTCAACCGCCCGCTTGCGCTGGCCCTGCTGGAGCTCGCACCGGCCGATCGCGACGTGCTGCTGCTCGTCGCATGGGCCGAACTGAGCTACCAGGAGGTGGCCGACGCGCTGGCCATCCCGCCGGGAACCGTCGCCTCGCGACTCAACCGAGCCCGTCTCCGGATCCGTCAAGCCCTGAGCAAGCAAGGAGAACGCTGATGGACGCACTCAAGGCCATGTGGGAGACCATCCCCCCCGCCACCCCGGACGAACTGGCCGGAGCGCGGCAGCGGCTGCTCCACGGGATGCGGCCCCGGCGACGCGTCGTCACCGGCCCCCGGCTGCTGGTCGCGGCCGGGCTCGCGGCGGGGCTCACCGTCGCACCGCTGATCATCGGAACCGGGCCCGCCGCTCACGCGGTGACCAGAAGCCCGGACGGCACGGTCGAGGTCACCGTCAACGAGCTGAGCGATCCGGCCGGGCTGGAGGCCAAGCTGGCCGCGGTGGGCATCAAGGCCGACGTGACCTTCCTGGCCCCGGCCACGCGGTGCGCGGGCCCGCGGTTCGCCGGCGTGGACCGGGCCTACGGCGGGGAACCCGCTTCGAACGCGAGCGAGCTGCGTTCACTCGTGGAAGAGTCGCGGTCGTTCAAGGCCACCCGGGTGACGTCCGTTCGGACGATCCGGATCTTCCCGCAGTACATCAAGCCGGGCGAGACGCTCGTGGTGGAGTTCCGCGACAACAGGAACCCGCAGGTGCCCTGGCGGCTCGGCGCCTGGCTGGCCGAGGCGGGCACATCCGTGAAGCCGTGCACGCCCGTCACGGGCGCTCAATGAGGCCTTGCTGCTGATCGGCGGCAACCGCGTCGCCCGGTACGGAAGCGGGTTCAGCCCTCCTCGTTCCCGGCATTTCGGGCTTGGCGCCGCCCTTCGTTCAAGCCGTCAACCAGCACCCCCGCCGGCCTCGCCGGCGGGGGTGTAGCCGCGGGTGCGGACGAGGTCGCGGGTGAGCTCGGTGAAGGCGTGGGTGGCGGCGCTGCGGTAGGCGCCCTCGCGGTGCAGAAGGGTGACGGTACGGGTGGGCAGGGGCGGGTCGAGGGGGACGGGGGTGAGGTGAGGATGGTCGTGGGTGATGGCGTCGGGCAGGACGGTGGCCAGCGGGGTGCGCTGGACGATCTCGATGAGGGCCTGGACGGAGTTGGCCTCGACCGCGATGTGGGGGGCGGTCCGGTGGCGGGCGAAGTAGGCGTCGATGTGGCCGCGGGTGGCGAAGTCGCCGCTGAGCAGGGCGAGTCGCTCGTCCTTGAGGGCGCGGACCGGTAGGGGGGCGGGCAGCGGCCGGGCGCGGGGGATGCCGGTGACGAGGCTGAGGGTCTCGGTGAACAGCGCGGTGGCGGTGACGCCGGGCAGGTGGGGGCCGGCGAAGGCGATGCCGAGGTCGAGGTCGTCGGCGAGCAGGGCCGCTTCGATGCGGTCCTGGGCCATCTCCGCCAGGGTGAGGCGGATGCCGGGGTGGCGGGTGTGGAGCTCGGCGGTGAGCGGGCCGACCAGGTAGGCGGTGAAGGTGGGGGTGACGCCCAGGCGCAGGTCACCGCGGGAGAGGTCCTGGACGTCGTGGACGGCGCGTTCGGCGGCGGCCAGGTCGCGTAGTGCCCGCCGGGCGTGGTCGGTGTAGACGGCGCCGGCGTCGGTGAGGCGTACTGTGCGGCCGGTGCGGTCCAGCAGTTGCACGCCCAGGGTCCGCTCCAGCTGCCTGATCTGCTGGGAGAGCGTGGGTTGCGAGATGTGCAGCTCCTCGGCGGCGCGGGTGAAGTTGCCGTGTTCGGCCACGGCGAGCAGATAGCGCAGGTGACGCAGTTCGAGGACGGCCATGGAACAAATATAGATGAGAGCAATAGATTCCATGTCGAACAACTCTTGGACTCTATAAGCCCAGGTCATGCATGATGGATTCACCAGCCCGCGAAGGGAGTGACCACACCATGCAGGACCTCACCGAAGGCGTCGCCCGTTTCCAGCGGGACGTCTTCCCGGCCAAGGCGGAGCTCTTCGCCCATCTGGCCACGCACCACACACCGCACACGCTGTTCATCAGCTGCTCCGACGCCCGCGTCGTCCCCGAGCTGATCACCGGTACCGAACCGGGTGACCTGTTCGTCATCCGCACCGCCGGCAACCTGGTGCCCGCCTACGGCCTCGAAGCCGACGGGGTCGCGGCGAGCATCGAGTACGCCGTCGCCGCCCTGGGGGTGCAGGACATCGTCGTCTGCGGCCACTCCGCGTGCGGCGCGATGACCGCGCTCGCCGAGGGGCACGACCTCAGCGGCGCTCCGACGGTCGCCGCCTGGCTGCGGCACGCGGACGCCTCCCGGGCCCGCACCGCCACCGCCGGCGACGTTCCCGCCCTGGTCCGGCAGAACGTGCTCGCCCAGCTGGCGAACCTGGCCACCCACCCGTCGGTGGCCCGCGCCCTGGCGGAGGGGAAGGTCGCCCTGCACGGCTGGGTCTACGACATCCCCACCGGCCGCGTCGAGGACCTGACCGCCGCCGGCCCCGCGCGGGCGGCCTGACGCCGGGGTTTCGCCCGCGACAGCTCGCCGGAACCCCCGTATCCATCGAACAGAGAAGGATATACCGATCATGGTGCACGCACAGTTCAACGCCACCGCTCGCGAGGCCCTGGCCGCCGCCGCTGTGGACGCCAAGACCCGCAGGAACCTCACCTGGCAGCAGATCGCCGACGCCTCCGGCCTGTCGGTGGCCTTCACCACCGCGGCCGTCCTCGGCCAGCACCCGCTGCCGGAGAGCTCCGCCAGGGCCGTCGCCGAGCTGCTGGGCCTGGACGAGGACGCGGTGATGCTGCTGCAGACCATCCCGGTCCGCGGCTCGATGCCGAACCGGATCCCGACCGACCCGACCATGTACCGCTTCTACGAGATGCTCCAGGTCTACGGCACGACCCTCAAGGCCCTGGTCCACGAGCAGTTCGGCGATGGCATCATCTCCGCGATCAACTTCAGGCTCGACGTGAAGAAGGTCGCCGACCCCGAGGGCGGCGAGCGCGCCGTCATCACCCTGGACGGCAAGTACCTGCCGACCAAGCCCTTCTGACGACCTGACACGGCGTCACAGACGGGCGGCAACGGGGCGGGCCGCAGACGACCTGCCGGCCCGCCCCGCCCCGTTCGACGAACCCAGCCGCGCCGACTGCCCACCCAGCAAACCTCTGGAGGATTTCCGTGGACTTCGCCCAGCGCACCATCGACATCGCCCGCCAGAACGTCGCCGACGGCGGCCGTCCGTTCGCGACCGTCATCGTCAAGGACGGCGAGATCCTGGCCGAGAGCCCCAACAAGGTCGCCCAGACCGGCGACCCCACCGCCCACGCCGAGATCCTCGCCATCCGCGAGGCCTGCACCAAGCTCGGCACCGAGCACCTGACCGGCACCACCATCTACGTGCTGGCCCACCCCTGCCCGATGTGCCTGGGCTCGCTGTACTACTGCTCCCCGGACGAGGTCGTCTTCCTCACCACCCGCGACGCCTACGAGCCCCACTACGTGGACGACCGCAAGTACTTCGAGCTGAGCACCTTCTACGACGAGTTCGCCAAGCCCTGGCAGGAACGCCGGCTGCCGATGCGCTACGAGGCACGCGAGGACGCCGTCGACGTGTACCGGTTCTGGCAGGAGCGCAACGGCGGCGACCGCCACGTCGCGGGCGCACCCACCGCGTGAGCCAGGTGGCCCTGAACGGCCGTCGTGCACCAGATGGTGGAGCTCGCCGTCGTAGTGCTGCTGCTCCCTGCCCACCGTCATCTGGCTTGCCATGACGATGCTGCGCCGCCGCAAGGTGGTGCCTACAGCGGGGTGTTCGTGATCCCAGACGGGCCCCCTTGATCAGAAGTCGGCGTTCCAGGGGAAGTTCGGACGTCGCCGCTGCCGCCACCATGGCCAATCAGGTGACGCGAGGGGATTCGGCGATGTTCGGGCGAGAAAGCTCCTGTCGATAGGTAGCACCAGGCTGTAGAGACAAGGTCGCGCCCAGCTGGGCAACGCGATGAGCACCTGTTCCAGTGCCCCGCGCGGATCGTGTTCCCAACATCCGGGGCATGTGCAGGTGGGTAGGAGTCGTGTGGAGGTGCCGGGAATCACTTCCCGCGTCCATGCCAGCAGCATCGCCGCCACATGGCCCGGCTCCCACCAGGCATGTTCCAGCGTGATGACCGCGGACATGGGGCGTGGTCCGAGACCGGAAACCTGATGAATAGAGGGTCTGTGGGTTGCGCACATGAATCCTCGTGTGCGCACCGCGGAAGGGCGCCTACGCGGCATGGCCCTTTCTGGTCGAAGTCATGTGCATGATGATCGCATGGCAAGGGTGTGACTTCCAGGCCTCGATCGCCTCAGCACATTGCGCATCCAGCGAGGACCTCCGGCTACCGGATGCTCTCTCCGGGCCAGATGTCGGGCAACAGACGTTTAGTGCAGCCAGATGCAGCCTTGAGTCCGTCGTTCGTCGTCGGTGACGGAACACGCGCGGGATAGATCACGAGACGTTTCCTCAGACGGAGGCATGTGTGCGGGAGGATGCTGCCCTGGAACGCTCTCAGAGTGCGTTTCGCGAGCTGATGCCCCTTTCGTCGCCGGAGTTGGCTTAGGTCGCCCGGTCAGAGGCTCGTCATTCGGGCTATGGGCGCGGTTGGGTGAACAATCCCGGTTCGGTCTCGACGAGGATGCCGCGACCGGCCAGGCGTTTGAGCTTGGCGCGAAGGTTCTGGATGTCGTTGCGCGTCAGGGGCAGGTCCAGGGCCATGGCCACGTCACGGGCGCGCAGGGAGCCGCCGGCTTCGCCGAAGACGGTGAGGATCTGCTGGTAGGCAGGATGAGCGGGGACCGCTGGCGGCGCGAACGGTTCAGCCGGGGCGAGGTCCTCCTCGGCCAGGGAGATGAGGGTCTTGCGGGTGATCCGCAGGTGCTCGACCTGCTCGCTGAGTTCGCCCAGGCGCGCGCTGAGAGTGTCGATCTCCG
>NZ_JBFAOV010000031.1:73732-124657 GCF_040675375.1 Nonomuraea sp. NPDC049607 | reverse complement strand
CGGCGTCGGCTGGGCCGGCGGGTACGGCCAGCATGCCCGCGACCAGCGCGAGGACGCACAACCGGGACTTCCACAGGTTCATCGGGTGGCTCCTGAGGGGTTAGCGGCTCCTCATCGTGTTCCCACAAGGAGTCACACCCGTCAACAGATAAACAATCTTGGAACGATCCAAGTTTAGGAAACTTTCCTAACTCTCGCGGTGGGGGTTGCCGCGATACATCCGATGTGCAAACGGATGTGGACAGATATTTGCCGGAGATGTATGGGTGAAGCAGGCATGAGATCGGACCTGTGCTCGCCGCCGTTCGACAGGAGGACAAGATCATGCCGCTCAGAAACCGACATCGTGCGGTCGCTCTCGTCGCGACGGGATTACTGCTCATCCCGCCCGTCCCCGCGGCCGTGGCCCTCACCGCCACCCTGTACGAGGCGGAGGACGCGACGATCTCACAAGGGACGGTCGACTCCGACCATGCCGGGTACACCGGGACCGGGTTCGTCAACTACGACAACGCCGTGGGCTCGTCCGTGGAGTTCCAGGTCAATGCCGTGGGGGGTGGGGCGCATGCCCTGGTCTTCCGCTTCGCCAACGGCACGACCACCGACCGGTCGATGACCATCACGGTCAACGGCGTCGCCGTGTCCCAGTCGTTTCCCGGCACCGGCGCCTGGACGACTTGGCGGACCGCGACCGTCCGGGCCTCGCTCGACGCCGGCACGAACACTGTACGGGCCGCCGCCGCCACCGCAGCGGGCGGGCCGAACCTCGACTCGCTGACAGTGGACGACGACGCCCCGACCATTGACTGGTCCCGCGCCGTGGTCGACTCGACCATGGCCAGGTACACGCCGGGCACGCTGGGCGGCTGGAGCTACACCCGCGGCCTGTACCTTTGGGCCCAATACCTGGTGTGGCGGCGCACCGGCGAACCTCGCTACCTGAGCTACATCAAGGACTGGGCCGACCGGTTCGTGGACGCCTCCGGCGGCATCTCCCAGAGCTTCAACAATCTGGACAGCATGCAGGCGGGCAACGTCCTGCTGGCCCTGTACCGGGAGACCGGCCAGGCCCGTTACCGGACCGCCGCCGCCAAGATCAGAACCAGGTTGAACACCTACCCGCGCACCTCCGACGGCGGCTGGTGGCACTCGACCTCCGACTCACGTCAGGGACAGCTCTGGGGCGACGGCGTGTACATGGTCGACCCGTTCCTGGCCAGATACGGATCCTGGGTCGAGGCCGACTCCTTCACCGGCGCGGAACCGGCCAGGCAGCTCGAGGTGTACTGGAGTCACCTGCGTCGAACGGACGGGACGGCGGCCGGACTGCTGTACCACGCCTACGACGAGCCCGGCGGCCTGACCGCGCCGTGGGTCAAACCGTCGATCGGCAACACGAACGGCGTCTCCTGGTGCCGGGCGATGGGCTGGTTCGGCATGGCCGTCGTCGACGTGCTGGACCTCGTCCCGGCCACCCATCCGCGCCGGGCGGCGCTCGTCGGCATCCTGCGCGACCTGGTCCCGGCCTACGCTCGCTGGCAGGATCCGGTGACCGGCCGCTGGTGGCAGGTGGTCACCGAGCCGTCGAACGCCGCCAACTGGACCGAGACGTCCTGCTCGGCGATGTACACGTACACGATCTCCAAGTCGGTCGAACGCGGGTACGTGGACGCCTCCTACCAGGTCAACGCCGACCGCGGATACCAGGGTGTGCTGGCCACGCTGTCGGTGGGCGGCGACGGCCGGACCAACATCGCGGACATCAGCGAGGGGACCAACGCGAGCGACTCCCTGGGCTATTACTTCGGCCGGGCCAGGCCGGTCAACGACTTCCACGGGCTGGGCGCGTTCCTCATCATGAACGAACAGGTGCGCCGCTGACGACGCGTCGATCCGCAACGGATCGGCTCTGAGTAGCTTCGAGCGCCTGTGCGGTGCCAAAACGCCGATGCTGTTGCTGAGCTGCGGCATTTGCAAGGCGGTCAGGCTACTCTGTGGTACTCGCTGATCAGTCCGGTGACACTCCTTCGATGGTGGATTCGGGTGGTCATGTCGATCACTTCGCTGGGGTCGTGCGTCGGCGGGCGGAGCGAACGGCTCTGATGCGGGCGATGCTGGTTGAAATGGCGTTCATAGGCAGCCAGAACTGTACGCAGGTGCCGTTCACCATAGATGATCAGGTGGTCGAGGCATTCGCGTCGAAGTGTGCCGACGACTCGCTCGGCGAACGCGTTCGCCCGTGGCGAGCGCGGCGGAATCTTCAGGACGCGCACGTCCGCGCCGATGAGCACCTCGTCGAATGCTCTGCCGAACTTGCCGTTCCTGTCCCGGATCGGGAACCGGAACCTGTCGGCTCGCTCGCCCAGTCCCATCAGCAGATTGCGTGCCTGCTGCGCCGTCCAGGCGCCGGTTGGATTTGCCGTGGCACCGAGGATGTGCACGCGCCGTGTTTCGATCTCCATGACGAACAACACGTGCAGGCGCTTGAGGAACACCGTATCGATGTGGAGAAGGTCGCATGCCAGGATGCCGGAGGCTTGAGAGATGAGGAACTGGCGCCAGGTCGGTGAAGCCCGGCGTGGCGCGGGCCCCGATCCCGCCGCCGCCAGGATCCGGCGGACCGTCCCCTCTCCCCACCCTGTAGCCAAGAGCGAGGAGCTCACCCTGGATGCGCCGATGTCACCAGCGTGGATTCTCCCGAGCCAATCGGACGATCAGATCGCGGATCTCTTCAGCGATCGGGGGCCGGCCCTGTTTGGCGGGGTAGGTCCACTTCTTCTTGACCAGCCTGCGATGCCAGGCCAGCAGCGTGCCGGGCGTTACGCTGCGATGCGGTCGAAGACGAGCGGGTAACAGCCCTCTTTGGAGGCACTGCCCCGTGCGAGCAGCACCAGCCAGCCGAACACCCTGACCACCAGCAGATACAGAAGGCGAAACAGCACGAGAGGCAAGCCTAGAAGACCAGGTCAGACCCGCTGCAGTCAGTTCTGGCACCGGACAGGGGTGACCGCGCATCCGACTGGGGCGTGGACGGTGCAGCAGGCCCGCAACTTGGTCATGGATCTGGGGAGCGCATCGCCAGGCCACGATTCTTGATCCACGATCGGGACCCGCTCTTCACCGTCGCCCTTCGGGAGGTTTTCACAGCCAATGGGCTGCGGACCATCACCACACTGCCGCAGACGCCGAGGATGAACGCCATTTGCGAGCGGGCCATCGGCGCCCTGCGCCGCGAACTCCTGGGCCGGATGCTGATCCTCAGCGAACGCCATCTGGCCCTCGTGCTCCGCGAGTACCTGAACCACTACAAGGGGCACCGGCCGCACCAGTCCCGGCGCCAACGGCCGCCAGACACCGCAACGCAGTCCGCCCGCGACGTAACCGAACTCAATGGCCTGCGATCCATCCGCCGAAGGCTCGTCGTCGCAGGCGTGATGAGCGAATACCACCACGCCGCTTAATCACAGCTCAGCCCACGAAACTTAATATTCGAGCGGCACACCTCGCGATGGTCGCAGTCGCTGCCCTGATCATGCAGCAAAACTCCAGCTCACAGTACGAAACCGTATTTCCGAGCGGATGCCGTGCTGATGGTGCGGTTCTTCCCGGACGAAAGCGTGCCGTCGGGTGCCGTGAGTTCCAAGGCGCCAACGCGCACAAAGTCACATACGGGACAGCAGTTCAGCCTTCCGCCGTGACCTGTTCGATCATGGGAGCTTGTACGGCGGCCAGCACGGCGGCGGCGAAGGGCAGGGAGTGATGCGTGGCTCCCCAGCCAATGCCGAACACCACGGAGGCGGGATCGTTGTTGGGGTTGGAGAGGGCCTGGTGCCCACGGATGCGCAACCGCAATGACCCGCGAGCGTCCTCCAGTGCATTCCACTCGACGCCCTCGATCTCGGTGATCGGGTAACGCCGGTCACCTGCCGTGTACTTGGCCGGGGAAGCTCCGGACGCGAACCAGGTGAAGGTGACAGCCTGCCCGTCGAAGGCGGCCTCACCGTCCCATGCCTTGAAACGACGCGGCACCGAAGGACCGGCGATCAGGAACCGCTCAGCCGGACCGCGCTGGGACAGGGCCGCGCGCACCTCGTTGGCATACTGGTCGGCCAGCGTCTTCGTGGCGGCGGGCAGCACCAGCCGGTACGGATCGAGCGACTCCTGGAGCTGCCCCGTTGCCGCGGACATGACCGGATCGGCTCCCTCCCGGGGAACCACCCGCAACACCACCCTGCCGCGTGCACCAGGCTCCAGCATGACATCGGCCAGCGCGTCGTACGGCACGAACCGCTCTCCGAGCTCCATGCTCAGTTTCGACGCCTTACCCGGCTCAGGCGTAATGCGCAGCCCACCGTCCTCGAACTCCCACGCGCAACCTCGCCCCTTCAGTACGTCACCCATGCAAGCAAGGATAGGTGCCCGAACACTGGTGGCTACGCAGACGGGCGACCACCGCGACGAGCCGGCCGGCCCTGCGCACGTCGCCGGCCGCCAGGTTCGGCGACGACGACTACGGCGACTTCTGCCGGCGCACTCTGGAGGAGCACGAAGCGGTCGACCTGTCCAGGTCGCGGCGCTTCGGGCAATGGCATTCGCCGGTGAGGGTCTCCATGGCGGTCGACCGTGACCGCAGCATGGTGACGCACGGCCACCCCCTCCCATGTCGGTCGCCGAGATGATCGGTTCTGCGGCTGCCGAGAACTCCATCCATGCAGTTCAAGCCGCATATGAGTGGTCCGTGAAGGCTGCAGCCGAGGCTGTCTGCCAAATTTCCGACCTGATGTGAGAGACGATGGCCTGTCGTGGTCGGCAGGATGGCCGCGGGCGTGCTCGGTGCGTGCTCGGTGCGTGCTCGGTGCGTGCTCGGTGCGTGCTCGTGCGCCCCGTAACGTGCCGTCAGAACCCGGAACTGGTCGCCGTGGCGCCGGCGGGTGAGGCGGCCGTGAGAAGCGTGCCCGCTGAAACCGCCGCCATGGAAAGGGTGAGGGTTCGGCGGAATGCCTGCATGTGAGCCCCCTTCGGAGACAGTGAATTTCCTCACTTATGGTAATCGTTCGACTACTCTCGATCCAAGGCTCTGTCCGTAGGCTATGGCCGACGCCTCGCCCGGCGGCTTCACGGCCCTGATCCGCATCGCCGTGGCTCGCCGGGTCGCATGCGCGGACAGGGTGGCTCTCGATCTTGTGGTGGCCCCGAATGCCGGGGCGGCCGCGGGCGGGGAGGGGCGGGCGCCGGTCAGTGCGGGATGGTGTCCCGGTGAGTGGCCAGCCACGCGTCGAACGTCTGCAGTCGCGGATTGAGTTCACGCAGCAGGTCGAAGTCGATGAGCTCGGCGATGTCGGGGGCGGCCGCGATCAGGTACTGGAGCATGTTGCCGACCTCGCCCGCGCCCGGGAACCCCGCGGCCCGGATCATGTCGGGGCTGACCGCCTGGTACGTGACGGGCTCCCCGAGCGCCAGGCTCAGCGCGGCGGCGTACTGCGCGCCGGTGAGCACGGCCCCGGCGACGCTCACCCGCCTGCCGGCCATCCCGTTCCCCTGGCGGAAGATCCCCAGCGCGGTCCTGCCGACGTCCTCCGCGGCCTGCGCGGCCACCCCCGCCTCGCCGAACCCGAGCGGCAGCACCAGCGCGCCCGTCTCGTCACGCCGGGGCGCGAACATGTCCCGGAAGGCCTCGTAGTAGACGTTCGCCTGCAGGAAGGTGGTGGGCACGCCCGACTCCAGGAAGAACCGGTCGGCCTCGGCCTTGCCGTCGGCGTGCGGCACCTTGTACGTGCCCTCGAAGCTCGGCGTCCCGTCGTCCGGACGGAAGTAGCCGCGGGTGTCGGACAACGTGGACCAGACGAAATGCCGGACGCCGGCCTCCCGGCCCGCCCGCGCGGCGTTGCCGGCCTGCTCCTGCTCCTTGATGGTCGCGGGCCGTGCTCGCTCCTCCTCGGGCGTGCGCGGCTCCCAGAAGTTGGTCACCACGAAGGCGCCGTGGGCGCCGTCGAACGCCCTGCGCAGGCTGCCCGCGTCGTCGAGATCGGCCCCCACGACCTCGGCCCCCAGAGCGGCCAGCTCCTTGGCCCGCGCCGAACCCGGGTCCCGGGTCAGGGCCCGCGCGGCGAACCGCTCACTGCGGTCGTCGAGGATCGCGCGGACCAGCCCGCCTCCTTGCGCTCCGGTCGCGCCCACCACGGCGATGATCTGCTGCTCGCTCACAGAAACGGTCCCCTCATGTGCTCAGGTTGATGTATCAACCAGGCCACCATACAGCGCCAGGTTGATACGTCAAGCAACCGGTAGAGTGAGTGTCATGGGATGGGAGCAGGACCTCGGCGAGGCCGACCGGATGTGGCGCACGTACATCGAAATGGCCAAGCACCTCGGCTCACACCTGCAGCAGCACCTGCAGCGCGAGTGCGACCTGTCCGCGGCCGACTTCGAGGTCCTGGTCCGGCTCACGGAGTCGGAGCGGCGGGAGATGCCCGTCGCCGAGGTGGCCGCCGCGACCCAGTGGGAGAAGAGCCGCCTGTCCCACCAGCTCACCCGGATGGCGCAGCGCGGGCTGGTCGAGCGGGTGGACACCGACGACCGTCGCTATCCCGACGTGCGGCTCACCGACAAGGGCTACGCGGCGATCGACAAGGCCGTCCCCGAGCACACCGAGCTGGTGCACGCCCTGTTCATCGACGTGCTGGGCCCCGAGCGGCTGGCCGGTTTCGCGCAGGCATGCGCCGACGTGCTCCGCGCGCTCGACGAGCACCGGGAGCGGGACTGCTCGTTGTGATCACGCTCCCGCGCCGGGGCATGGCGAGAAACGAAGATGCCGGGCCTTCGCCGGGGCGCGCGTACGGCATTGCGGGGCCGTTTCCGCGGCCCGGCGAAGGGGGTCGTCATGGGTCGTGATCTGGTGTGGTGATCGGCAGGCGCGATGCCGCCGGCGGTCAGCTTGCGATGGCTTTCCAGTTCCAGGTGAGCCCGTAGGACGCGCTGAGCGCCAGCAGACCCGGGCCGACAGCGCCGAGGTTGAGGAAGCGGCCCTGCGCGTCGTACTGGCCCACCGCCGTCAGTTGCGAGGCGTGCCTGTCGGCCGGCGGGGTGCAGAACATGTAGCCGCCGTCATTGGGACGGAATTCGTTCAGCGTGAGCAGGTTGCCGTCGCCGACCGCGGGGTTGGTGGCCGTCGAATTGACATACAGTCCCTTGTGGACCAGGTAATAGCAGTAATAATCCTCGGTCTTGTCGGCGTATATGGGCATGAATTCTTCTTCGGAATCGTCGCTGTCGGGTTCGAGCGCCACCGGCGTGCCCGGTTCCGGATCGGAGTCCTGTACGGTCATGGCCGATCCCGCGCCGGTGACGATCTCATCGACGTCCAGCGCCTCGTTCTCGGCGTCCTGGAGGAACCAGCGTTGGTCGGGATCGAATTCGTCGGCGAGGTCACGACCCACCAGTTCTTCGCCGTCAGCGCGATCCAGGGCGGTCAACGCCTGGCCGGTGGCCTTGTTCAGCAATATCCAGGTGCCGTCTCCCATGTCGAGCAATCGCCACAGCTGGGAGTCGCCCTCGTCGGAGCCCTGGAGAATCACCGGCGCGTCGCCGAGTCCGGATTCCTGGCCCAGATAGGTACGCGTGAGGCTGTGCAGGACGCGATAGTGTCCCGGGTCGTCACCGGCGGCCAGGAACCGGAAATTGTGCGCGCTCTGCTCGGACCGGGCGAACGTCTTGGTCTTGAGGCGACTGCTGCCGGGCTGCGTCCCCGCACCCGAAGGGTAAGCCCGGGTCATCGGCCGCGGCGGCCACCTTGAAGCCGGAGGCCCAGTGCTGGTTGACGCTGCCCTCGTAGAGGTCCTTGCGCATGGGCAGGCTGGAGGCCAGCTCCCAGTCGTCCTTGTACCGGGTCGCCACCTCCCGGGTCTGCACCCGGAACATGCCACGCCCGGGCCAGATCCAGCCACCGTTGCCGATGTCGGGGGCGGTGCCGGCAATCATGCTCTCCTGGTCCCACCGGCCGTTGATCACCTGGTCGTAGCGGGTCTGGAGGCCGGGCCTGAACACCAGCCGGGTGCCGCCGTCGCCGGAGCCCTTGCCCCGTACGATCAGAAAGCTGGCATCTACGTAGATCTGCCGGGTGATGTCGATCCGGCCTGCCGGTAGCTCGATGAGCGAGAGCCGGTTGAAGTTGGCGTTCGGCGAGCAGTCGCTCTTGATGTGGTCGATCGCCTTCTGCAGTCCGGCGGTGTCGTCGGTCCCGTCGTCCGCCGTCACCCCGTAGGAGGAGGCGAGCTCTCCCGGCGAGATACGGCAGGAGGCGTCGTCGGTCAGATCCGTATCGCCCTCAGGCAGTTCCTGGCCGCCTCGGTACCCGGCTCGTGACCAGTCCGGCAGACCGGCCGGCGGGGCTGTGCGGTTGGTGTGACTCAGGTCAGGGCCGAACGCTCCAGGCCCGGCCCACGGCGGGTCCTCCGCCGTGGCAGGTGCGGTCACGGACGTCGGGGAGGCGGACGCCCCCC
Source organism: Nonomuraea sp. NPDC049607 (assembly GCF_040675375.1). Lineage (NCBI taxonomy): Bacteria > Bacillati > Actinomycetota > Actinomycetes > Streptosporangiales > Streptosporangiaceae > Nonomuraea > Nonomuraea sp. NPDC049607. The sequence continues at coordinate 116,159 of NZ_JBFAOV010000031.1, read as the reverse complement.
ACGCCGCCGAGGTGATGCCCGGCGACGACAACGAGAGCAGCAGGACGCACACCATGGCCGCCGCTGGTCGGACCATTCTCACGTGATCTCTCCGAGAAGGACGCGGACGCCGGGATCCGGCGTCGGTGGCGATGACGTCATCCGGCTGAGCGTTCGCCGGCTTCACCACTGCGGGGCCGACGGCGTGGGCATCGCCGCGAAGTCGTAGACCTTCTTCCACAGCACGCCGCTCTTGCCGCCGGCCGAACCGTTGATGACGTAGTAGAGATCGGTACCGGCCACCACGGCCAGCGGGGTTCTGCCGGGTGAGAGCGCGAAGCTGTTCTCCTCGTAGTAGCCGCTCCACCCGCCGTCGCGCGAGATCATGTAACTGCCGATGGTGTTGTCACGGTCCTCGGTGATGGTGATGACGCCGTAGCCGCTTCGGGAGAGCGCGACGGACGGGCCGTTCCTCGTGTAGCCCGGGGTGCCTGTCGCATAGACCCGGAACGGATTCGTCCAGTTGCCGGTCCCGTACCGCTGCCGCGACATGTACACGTAGTTGTCGGTGCCCGTGAAGGCGAGCACGACCTGGTTCCAGGGAGCGGGGTCGGCGCTGGTGCCCACCTGGGCGGCCAGTCCCGGCGCGTCCTTGCTCCGCGCGCCCGGCACGACGCTGGGCGAGCTGTAGGTGCCGGTGTCGCCGTTGTAGTACATCGTCCAGATGTCGTCGGTGGACTGGCTGTTCCAGGCGAGCATGAAGGAGTTGCCGGGGAGCGCGGCAGCCGCCACGGGCTCGGTGTCGGTGGTGCGCGTGTCGTTGGGGATCCTGGTCCAGCTGGGCAGGGTGGCGGGTAGCTGGTAGCTCGGGCTGAGCTGGACGCGGTGCTGGTAGACGTGGCCCTCGGTGCCGGTGTGGAAGATCCGGAAGTTGCCGCGGCCCCCGTCATCGGTCCAGATCACCCGCGGAGGCGTCCATGTCTGCGCGTTGGGCAGCGAGTACGCGGGCCCGTTGTTCAACGAGATCCAGATGGAGTCGTTGTCCGCGCCGCGCCAGGCGTGCAGGATGTTGCCGCGGTCGTCGCGCGCCTCTCCTGGAGTGGACCTGCTGGTGATCTGCCCGCCGGCGTAGGTCACCGGCTGCCAGTCGGACCCCTCACCGGGGAAGCCCCAGGAGCTGATCGAGGCGCCGCCGTCGTCGGCCGAGGCCGGCGCCGTCATTCCACCGGCGGAGGCGATCAGCGACACGGCCGCGATGAGCAACCTCTTCTTGACGAACATCTCTTCTCCCGCATCGTCTCTCGAATCGACGACCATCGCGCCGTTGGCCCGGCGGTGACTCATGGACCGTCGTTACAGAGACAAAGTGCGGGAGGCCGCTCGTGACATGACGCTCGTCACATCACCATCCCGCTCGCGGACGACGGCGGGCCGCGGATCCTCAGGCCGTGAGCGCCGCGCCTTCGAGCAGCGTGGTGCGGATCTGCTTGCGTGACGTGATGCCGAGCTTCGCGAAGACCTTGCGCAGGTGCCATTCGACGGTGTGCGGGCTGATGAAGAGCTGAGCGCCGATCTCGGGGTTCGTCAGCCCGTCGCCGGCCAGGCGCGCTATCTGCGCCTCCTGGGCGGTGAGAGTGGCGCGTGCCTCGACGGTGCGCTTGCGTACCGTCTCACCGGTGGCCTGGAGCTCGCGCCGGGCGCGTTCCGCGAACGCCTCGGCCCCCATGTCGCCGAGCAGCTCGTATGCGATGCCCAGCTGCTCGCGTGCGTCGAGGCGGCGGTTCTCCCGGCGCAGCCACTCGCCGTAGAGCAGCCGGGTGCGGGCGAGCGTCGTCCGGACCTCGGTGCGGCCGAGCCGCTCGATCGCCTCGCGGTAGAGAACGTCGGCGTCCGCTCCGTCGCTCACCTGGGCCCGTACGCACGCCGAGGTCCCGAGGGCCCAGTCGGTGCCGCTGGCTCGGGCCATCTCGTCGAGGCGCCAGGCGACCTCGGCCGCCCGAGCGGGCCTCCCGCTCCGGACGGCGGCCTCGACGAGTTCGACCGTGGACCTGATGGCCGTCCCGCCGAGCTCCTGCGGGTGCTCGAAGGCTCGCTCGGCGGCGACGTACGCCTCCTCGTACCGGCCGAGGCCGTTGCAGAGCACCGCGCTCGCCCATTGGGTGGCGGTCACCACCTTGCCTTCCCCTTGAATGGCCAGGTCCCGCATGATCGCTGCGCTCACCTGACGTGTCGCGGCCTCTCGTCCTCTCCACGGCTCGAGTATCAGGGCCGCGTACTGGGCCAGGTAGCGGCTGCCCGTCACCTCGCCGATCGTCACCGCCTCGGCGACCAGCGCGTCGGCCAGGGCGAACTCACCGGCGAGGACCCTGTTCGACACGAGCATGTGGAGGGCTGAGGGCAGCACCGACAGTGCGCCCGCCTCGCGTGCCAGATCGACCAGTCTCGCGGAGAGCACCGACCAACTGTCGAAGTCCCAGACGTTATGGGCCATCCGGGACGCGAACGGCAGCCAGCCAAGGCCCTGTTCCCTGGAGACCCCTTCGGCGCGGAAGGACTCCAGGGCCCGCAGCACCATCGGCACGCCCGCGGCGGAACCGTCGGTGAGCGCCACGCCCACGCCGTTCAGGAGCAGGTCGTTGCGCTCCGGCGGCGGCCCCGGCGGTGCGGCGAGCAGCGCCTCGGCGATGTCCACCACCTGGGCGCCGCTCGGCAGCCGGCCCGCGTTCATGGCCGCGTTCAACGTGTCGCGGTAGGTCTCGCGGGCCAGCCCGGCGTCCAGCGGCGCCAGGCGCTCACCGGCTCTGAGCAGCAGCGGGAAGGCGGAACCGGCGCTCCTGGAGGCGAACGCGATCTGACCGCGCAGCAGGTCCGCCTGGGCGAGTTCGCGTTCGTCCAGAGTGCTGAGTTCGGCTGCGTCCAGCAGTTCGAGCGCGGCGTCGTACCCGCCGGCCTGGTACTTGGCCCGTGCCGCCGCCAAGGCCCGGGCGCCGCGGCGCCCGGGATCGGGGGTCAGCTCGGCTGCCCGCTCGTGGAACGCCGCCGCCGCGGCGACTCCGCCGCGCGCCTGCGCCCGATCGGCCGAGCGCTCCAACTCGGCGGCCACCGTCTCGTCGGGGCCGGCCGTCGCGTTGGCGAGGTGCCACGCCCGGCGATCGGGGTCCGCTCGGGGATCGGTCGCGTCGGCCAGCGCGCGGTGGACGTCCTGCCGGTCCTGCGGGGACGCGACGCGGTAGGCCGCCGAGCGCATGAGGGGATGGCGGAAACGCACCCGCGTACCGATGGCGATCAGCCCCGCCGCCTCGGCCGGCGACGCGGCGGACACGTCGATGCCCAGCAACTCCGCCGCGCGAGTCAGCAGGGTCACATCCCCGACCGGCTCGGCCGCCGCGATGAGCAGCAGCCGCTGTGTCTCGGCCGGCAACGCCCGGACCCGCCGCAGGAAGCCCTGCTCGATCTGACTGGCCAGCGGTCGCGCGTCGGGCCGCCCGAATCCACCCGCCAGCTCCGCCGGCGCCAGCCCCCGGGGCAGTTCGAGCAGGGCCAGCGGGTTTCCCTGCGTCTCGACGACGATCCGGTCCCGGACCTGCTCGTCGAGTCGTCCAGGAGTCACGGAGTCCAGCAGGGCGCGGGCGTCGCTGTCGCTCAACCGTCCCACGTCGAGCTGGGGCAGCCCTTTCAGCTCCGGTCCGAGGTGGTGCTCGCGCACCGCGAACACCAGCCCGATCGGCTCCGCGAGCAGGCGCCGCGCGACGAAGGCGAGGGTCTGCGCGGAGACCTGGTCGAGCCACTGCGCGTCATCGACGAGGCAGACCAGCGGCCCTTTCTCGGCCACGTCGGCGAGCAGGCTGAGCACCGCGAGCCCGACCAGGAAGCGGTCCGGAGGAGTTCCCGCGCTCAGGCCGAACGCCGTCCCGAGCGCGTCGCGTTGCGGGCCCGGCAGGCGACCCAGATGCTCCAGGAACGGGGAGCACAGCTGATGCAGCCCGCCGAAGGCCAGCTCCATCTCGGATTCCACGCCGGTCGCTCTGCTGATCCGGCAGCCGGACGCGCTGTCCCGCGCGTACTCCAGCAGCGCCGTCTTGCCGATGCCGGCCTCGCCGCGCAGAACCAGGACCGAGCTGTGGCCGTCCTGCACCGTCGCCACGAGCTGATCCAGCGTCTCGCACTCTGGTTGCCGCCCGCGAAGTTGCGACCCGGGACCTCTGCTTGCCATGGCACTGCCCCCGACGATCATCTGTTCGTTGCCCCATGACCGCTGAACATGGGGAGAAACCGGCGCTACATCCTAGATGGAGACGTAACCTACCGTTCTGCCATTAAGCCCAGCAATCTGCTGGTGACACCGGCCGCAGGGTGAGCCGGGTGGTCGCGGAGCATCCCGCTGTCCGAAGCGCCTCCGCTGCCCCGACGCCCGCCACGGTGCGGGCCAGGGTACCGACCACGGTGTTCCCAGGGCGCGATGGAGCAGCACGCGCGGCGACCGTGATCGCAGTGGCATCACCGGATGCCAGCTGTCGAACGGAGCCGCCATCGTGACCATGAGCCTCTTGGAGTCGTGCGAAGGCCACGCAGAGCAGACCCATGACCGGTCGATCACACATGGGGACGGAGACGATCCGGCGTTCGTCAGCGCCGCGCCCCGGCTTCTCACGATCGGTCTGCGCGTCCTGCAGGACGTGGGCGAAGCCGAGGACGTGGTGCAGGAGACATGGCTGCGTTGGGCCCGTGCCGATCGGTCGGTCGTCGTCAGCCCGCCGGCGTTCCTCGCGCTGACCACCACGAGGCTCGCCATCAATGTCGCCCGGTCCGCCCGCAGGCGCCGAGAGACCTCCGCCGGCTCCTGGCTCCCCGAGACGGCTGACCTCTCCGCCGGGCCCGAGACGGCGGCCGAACGACGAGAGGCGGTCGGCACCGCGATCCGGCTGCTGCTGGAGAGGCTGACACCCGCCGAACGAGCCGTCTATCTCCTGCGCACGGCCTTCGACTACCCCTACCGCCAGATCTCCGAGCTCCTCCACCTCGGCGAAGACCATGCGCGGCAACTCCTGCGACGCGCCCGCAACCACCTCGCCACCGGGCGACGCCACCAGGTGAGCACCATCGCGCACCGGCGCCTCGTACGGACGTTCGTCGCCGCCGCCCAGTCCGGCGACCTCGCCGCGCTGGAAGAAGTGCTCGCCGCCGACATCGTCCGCTGAGTTCGATCGCTGTCGCGGCTATCTGTCACAGATCACGACGCCGTCCGGTCTTTCGGGGTGAATCGGACGCCGAAAGAGCGACAGGAGCGTGAGCGTGCCCTCGACCATGACCACCATCCGGATCCGGGTCAGGATGAGCTCACGGCCCGTCGACGAGCCGCATCGCGCGTCGAGCCAGCTCGAGCTCCTCTTCGATCTCACCTTCGTGGTCGCGGTCGCGGCCGTCACGGCGCAGTTCGCGCACGTCATCGCCGAAGGTCATGGCCTGACCGGGCTGGTCCCGTTCCTCCAGGTGTTCTTCGCCATCTGGTGGGCGTGGATGAACTTCACCTGGTTCGCCTCGTCCTACGACACCGACGACGTTCCCTACCGGCTGCTGACCATGGTGCAGATGGCGGGGGTGCTGGTCCTCGCCGTCGGCGTGCCCGCCGCGGCCGGCCACTCCGACTACGGGATCATCACCCTGGGCTACCTCATCATGAGGATCGGGCTCGTCGCCCAATGGCTGAGGGCCGCGTTCGAAGACCCGGCGAGCCGCCGTACGGGGCTCCGCTACGCCGCGGGCATAGGTCTGGTCGAGCTGGGCTGGTTGCTCCGGCTCGCTCTCCTGGACGCCGGCCTCCTGCCGGCCTCACTCCAGCTGCCGTTCTTCGCCTGCCTGGTCGCCCTGGAGCTGGCGGTGCCGTGGTGGGCGGAGCGGGTCAGGGCGACCACCTGGCACCCGCAGCACATCGCCGAGCGCTACGGCCTGTTCACGATCATTCTGCTGGGCGAGAGTGTCCTGGCCGCGAGCAGAGGGGTCGAAGGGGCGCTCGAAGCGGCTCCCCTCGTCGTCATCGCCGGATCCGGTCTCGTCCTGCTGTTCGCCCTGTGGTGGCTGTACTTCCTGGTCGAGGCAGGGGAGGGGCTCAGCGAGCGGCGTCATCGGTCGTACTGGTGGGGGTACGGCCACTTCGGCATCTTCGCCGCGCTGGCGGCTCTCGGCGCCGGGCTGGAGGTGGCGGTGGAGCAGAGCGGGCGCCAGCTGGCGGCATCGCCGATGGCGATCGGCTACGCGGTCGCCGTCCCGGTCGGGGTGTATCTCATCCTGCTCCGGGCGGTGCATGCGCTGGTCGACGCGGACTCCGTCGTCCCCCGCACTGCCGTGGCAGGGTGCGTCGGCGCCGTCGTGTTGTCGCCGCTCGCGGCGCCGTGGATCGGGGTGGCCGCCGTGGTCGCGCTGATCGCGGCGGCCTGCGTCGCGCTGGTCGCCGTCGCCATCTGGGCGGCACGTAGCTGAAGGAGCATCATGTACGCGTCAGAGAACAGAATCGCCACGTCCGTCCTGGTCATCGGGACGGGAGGGGCCGGGCTGCGGGCGGCCGTCGAACTCGCCGAGCGCGGGGTGGATGTCCTCGCGGTCGGCAAACGGCCGAAGGCGGACGCACACACCTCGCTCGCGGCAGGCGGCATCAACGCGGCCCTCGCCACGATGGACCCCGAGGACACCTGGCAGCAGCACGCGGCCGACACTCTCAAGGAGAGTTACCTGCTGGCCAACCCCGAGACGGTGCGCATCGTCACCGAGGGGGCCGCGCGTGGCATCGAGGACCTCGTGCGGTACGGCATGCCGTTCGCACGCGAGCAGGACGGGCGGATCTCCCAGCGCTTCTTCGGCGCCCACACCTTCCGGCGCACCTCGTACGCGGGGGACTACACCGGACTGGAGATCCAGCGCACGCTGATCAACCGGGCGGCCCAGCTCGACGTCCGCGTCCTCGACACGGTGTACATCACGCGGATTCTCGTGCGCGGCAACGCGGTCTTCGGCGCGTACGGGTTCGACCTGACCGACGGCAGCCGCTACGTCATCCATGCCGATGCGGTGATCCTGGCCGCGGGCGGCCACACCAGGATCTGGCGGCGCACCTCCTCCCGGCGCGATGAGAACACCGGCGACTCCTTCCGCCTGGCCGTCCTGGCCGGCTGCCGCATCCGCGACCCCGAGCTGGTGCAGTTCCACCCCTCTGGTCTCATCGCGCCGGAGAACGCGGCGGGCACGCTCGTCTCCGAGGCGGCGCGGGGCGAGGGCGGGGTCCTGCGCAACCGGCTCGGCGAGCGGTTCATGTCCCGATATGACCCGGAGCGGATGGAGTTGTCCACGCGCGATCGGGTCGCGCTGGCCGCGTACACAGAGATCAAGGAAGGTCGCGGCACCCCGGACGGCGGTGTGTGGCTGGACGTGTCGCATCTGCCGCGCGAGACGATCATGACGCGGCTGCCGCGCGTCTACCAGACGCTCCTGGAGCTGCAGATGCTCGACATCACCAAGGAGCCGATCGAGGTCGCGCCGACCGCGCACTACTCGATGGGCGGGGTCCGGGTACGTCCCGAGGACCACGGCACGGACGTCGACGGCCTGTACGCGATCGGGGAGGCGGCCAGCGGCCTGCACGGCGCCAACCGCCTGGGCGGCAACTCCCTCATCGAGCTGCTCGTCTTCGGCCGCATCGTCGGCCGGGCGGCGGCGGAGTATTCCGCGGGTCTCGGCGCGCAGCGCCGTTCCGCCGAGGCGCTCGCCGCGGCGCGGCAGGAAGTGGACGAGCGCCTGTCCGCCGACGGCCCGGAGAACGTGCGGTCGCTGCAGCGAGCGCTCCGCGACATCATGACGGAGCACGCCGGAGTGGTACGCGACGAGGGCGGCCTGCGAAAAGGCCTCGCCGAACTGGCAGGGGTCGAGGCGCGCATCAGCGGGATGGGCGTGCACCCGGACATCGCCGGCTTCCAGGACCTGGCCCACGCCTTCGATCTGAAGTCCGCGGCGCTCGCCGCGCGCGCGACCATCGAAACCGCGATCGAGCGCCGCGAGACCCGCGGCTGCCACAACCGCTCCGACTACCCGGAACTCGACCCCGCACTGCAGGTCAACCTCGTGTGGTCCGGCCCCGGATCGGTGGAGCGGGAGAGCATCCCGCCGATTCCCGCCGAGATCGCGGCGCTCATGCGCGAGGTCTCAACCGTGGGAAAGCTCGTCGAATAGCCGGATCTTGTCACAAATGCCGAGGCTGCCCTGTCTTAGCTGGCGGTTCGGGGTCCGGCCAATCCTGATCGAGTCGATGCCCGCCAGATCGCCGTATAGATCCCTTGGAGGAGACATGAGCACCCCGAACGGTGAGAACGAGTTCCTGTACGAGCTCCACGTCGAGATCGAGGAGGAGCTGATCATCGCCGAGGCCAGCCACCCGGAGGAGGAGGTGGGGCAGCCGGTCACCGAGTGGCTGTACGACCCGACGGACGTCGATCGCGAGAAGATCGCTCTGCGGGGCCTGCGCGACGCGGTCGAGGTGCTGGAAGGCGGCTCGCGGCCGGGTGACGACGTTGCCTGAGCCGCGGATCGGCACGCTCGGCAGCCTCCGTGAGCACCTGCAGTGGGCGATCGAGCTGGAGCACGCGACGCTGCCGCCGTACTTGACGGCGCTGTACTCGCTTGATCCGGAGCGTAACCCGGCGGCTGTGGAGGTGGTGACCGGCGTCTTCGTGGAGGAGATGCTGCACTTGGCGCTGGCGGCGAACCTGCTGAACGCCGTCGGTGGCACGCCGCGTCTGGACATGCCGGGGATGTTGCCGCCGCACCCGCGCAAGCTGCCCCACGGTGATCTGGAGGTGTCGCTGGTGCCGTTCGGCGCGGAGGCGCTGGAGATGTTCCTGCGCCTGGAACGGCCCGCGCCGCCCGGCGCGCCGCCGGAGGACGACGGCTACGAGACGATCGGGCAGTTCTACGCCGCGATCGAGCAGGGGCTGCGCCATCTGTGCGGAACGCTCGGCGAGAAGGAGGTGTTCTGCGGCGACCCGGCCCGGCAGGTGAGCGGCGGCCACTTCCGTCACACCGGCGGCAGGCTCGTCGCCGTCACCGACCTCGCCTCCGCGCTGGACGCGCTGAAGGAGATCGTCGAGCAGGGAGAGGGTACCGCCCGCGGCGAGGTCTGGGACGGTGACCAGGACGAGGTCGCCCATTACTACCGTTTCATGGAGCTGAAGCTCGGCCGCCGCTACCGGCGCGGGGACACCCCTGAGTCCGGTCCCACCGGTGAAGAGCTGTCGCTGGATCTCACCGGGGTGTTCCCCATGACGCCCGACCCTGCGGACCGCGCCGCGCAGGAGGAGTTCGACCACACCTACTGCGCCATCCTCCATCTGCTGGAGCTGGCCTTCAACGGCAGCCCCAGGATGCTCGCCGTCGCCACCGGGGAGATGTACGCGCTCAAGGCCCAGGCGCAGGGGCTGATGCGGCGGGGCGGCCTCACCTTCGAGTACGTCCCGCCTGAGCTGCGCCGCTGGAGCGCGGGCGACCATCAGCGGATCGTCGTGCTCCGGGACGGGCCGTACGTCGTGTACGGTCGCGTCCCCCTGCGGCGCAAGCGGAAGATCGTCTCCGCCGAGCAGAAGAACGCGCTCACCTGGAGGACCGGCGAGCCGCTGGAGACCGAGGAAACCTATGCGCTGTGCCGCTGCGGCCGTTCGGGCGCCAAGCCGTTCTGCGACGGGACTCACGCCGTGATCGGTTTCGACGGCACGGAGGCCGCGCCGATGCGGCCCTACCAGGAGTTGCAGCACGTGCACGACGGCGTCGGCATCTCCGCGCAGCGGGTGGGCGAGCTGTGCGTGCACGCCGCCTTCTGCATCGGCCGGACCAGGCCCATCGCCAGGATGCTCGACGACACCGCCGACAGCGACGTGCGCTCCGACGTCATGGGTCGCATCGATCACTGCCCCTCCGGCTCCTACAGCTATGCCCTCGAACGCGGCGGCGAGACGATCGAGGCCGACCTCCCGCGCGCCGTCTCGGTGCTGGAGGAGGAGGACGGCCTCGCCGGCGCGCTGTGGGTGACCGGTGGAATCCCCGTCACCCGATCGGACGGCCTACCGCTGGAGACCAGGAACCGGATGACGCTGTGCCGTTGCGGCCACTCCGGCAACAAACCGCTCTGCGACGGCACCCACCGCGAGATCGGCTTTCACGAGTGAACAACCAGAGAGGCAAACCCATGAACCAACCAGTCGTCCTCCTCGTCCACGGCGCCTTCGCCGAGTCGGCCGGCTGGAACCGCGTCATCCAGCGCCTGCGCGGCAAACAGCTCACCACGGTCGCCGTGGCCAACCCGCTGCGCGGCGTGGAGGGCGACGCCACCTACCTGCGGGACGTGATCGACGGCATCGGCGGCCCTGTCGTCCTTGTCGGCCATTCCTACGGCGGCATGGTGATCAGCCAGGCGGCGGCGGGCAACCCGGCCGTGCGTGCCCTGGTCTACGTCGCCGCCTTCGCCCCCGAGCCCGGTGAGAGCGCGCTGCTGCTGTCGAGCAAGTTCGAGGGCAGCACGCTCGGCCAGGCGCTGCAGGCCTACCCGGTGGCTTCCGGCGGCAACGAGTTCCGTATCGACCCCGCCAAGTTCCACCGCCAGTTCTGTGCCGACCTCGACACCGAGGAGGCCGCGCTGATGGCCGCGACCCAGCGGCCGGTGACCGAGCGCGCCTTGTCCGACGGGCTCGCCGTCGACGAGGCACCCTGGCGCACTGTCCCGTCCTGGTTCGTCCACGGCGACAAGGACCTCAACATCCCGGCCGCCGCACTGCGCTTCATGGCCGAGCGCGCGGACTCGCGCGGCACTCGCGAGCTCGCCGGCGCCTCCCACGCGCTCGCGGCCTCCCAGCCCGACGCCGTGACTGCGACTATCCTCGACGCTGCCGACCACGCGCGAGGCTGACGAACCCCTGCCCAGGCCGACGGGTGAATCGAGGTGGGGCACATGAACACGGAATCCCTGGAACAGGCGGACGCTCTCGATCGGGCGGCGTCCGCCTTCATCGAGCTGCGCCCGCGGCTGTTCGGCATCGCCTACCGGATGCTGGGCAGCGCGGCCGAGGCCGAGGACATCGTCCAGGAGGTTTGGCTGCGCTGGCAGGACACCGACCGCGAGACCATCGAGAACCCGCCGGCCTTCCTGGCGCTGGTCACCACCCGGCTGGCCATCAACCTGGCGAAGTCGGCGCGCGTGCGGCGGGAGTCCTACATCGGCCCCTGGCTGCCGGAACCCGTGGACACCAGTCTTGACCCCACTGTCGGCGCCGAACGCGGCGAAGCGCTGGAGCTGGCCTTTCTGCTCCTGCTGGAGAGGCTCAATCCCACCGAGCGCGCCGCTTACGTCCTGCGCGAGGCCTTCGACTACCCCTATCCGCAGATAGCGGAGATCCTGCAGCTCACCCCGGTCAATGTCAGGCAGGTCGTGAGCCGTGCCCGCAGGCGCGTGACCGCCGTCCGCCACGAGCCCGTTGACAGGCTCCAGCACCGGCGCCTCCTGGAGACGTTCCTCGACGCCGCCCAGACGGGAAATGTCGGCGCCCTGGAGAAGCTCTTCGCCGCCGACGTCGTCAGCTCCTCCGACGGCGACGGCATCAGGGGATCGGCCAAGTTCCCCGTGCTGGGCAACGAGCGGGTGGCCAGGTTCGTGGCCGCGTTCTCGCCGCGGTTCTGGCCGGGCACCGCCGTCACGTGGGTCGAGATGAACGGGCTGCCAGGCGTGCTCGTCACCCGGGACGGCAGCGGCGTCGCCCTACTCGCCATCGAGGCCTCCCAGGAGGGGATCCACCACCTGCTGTGGATTCTCAACCCGGCCAAGATCGAGGCCTTCGAGCGGTCTCGCAGCCGCTGTGTCACAACGTAACGGGCTGTCCGGTCTTATCTGCCAACGATGAAGGAGGCGGCAGACCATGACCGAGGCGAGCGCCGAGTCGCTGGCGGAGATGCTCGACGAACGGCAGCACCTGCTCGAGATCGCTCTGTGCATGTTCGGCTCGGACACCACGGCCGACCACGTCGTCCAGGAGACCTATCGCCGCTGGTACGCCCTCGACGAGGAGGAGCGCGCCGCCATCGCGGTGCCGCGCGCCTGGCTGACGCGGACAGCGGGAAGCATCTGCCTGGAGCTCGTCGCCGACCCCGACCCCGACCCCGACCCCGACCACGTGCCCGGCGGCCGGGTGACGCGGGCCCAGCCCGTGCCGTACCCCGCCTCGCACCAGGCCGGGTACGGCCCGGAGATGCTCGCCAGGCACGAGCGGGTGGCCCGCCGGTTCGCCGCGGCCTGCCAGGCGGGTGACACCGAGGCGCTGCGGGAAGTTCTGGCCGCCGACGCGACCGTCGTCAGCGATGGCGGCGGCAAGGTGCGCGTCGCCGTACGGCCGACTTACGGTGCGGACGCGGTCGCGCGGGTCGTCACGGCGTTGCTGATCGACCAGCCAGGAACCGAGCCGGCCATCGGATCGGTGAACGGCAGGACGGGGCTCGTGCTGCGGCGGACGGGCAAGGTCGTGGCGGTGGTCAGCGTGAGCGTGACCGGAGCCGAGGTCACGGCGGTGTGGATCACCCTGAACCCCGACAAACTCCAGCGTTGGCACTGAAGGGCATACCGGTGCACGACCAGATCCTCTCCACTGACACGACGACGACGGGGTGGAATTCAGGCCGCTCTACTCCACGCGCGTCGCCGTGACCGCCGGCAGCTCCTCCCCCGGGCGGGCCAGCGGCCACGCAGGTCACCACGCACCTCCGGCACGCCTGCACCAAGCTCGGGATCACCAGGCTCCTCCTCGAACACGAGGCCGCCTGTCACAACCGAGGGGGCTGCCTTGTCTTAGCTGACGACAGGGGCGCACCACAGCGTCCAGAGAGCCAGAAGGGTGCCAGCAATGAAAATCGTGGTGATCGGCGGGACCGGGCTCATCGGGTCGAAGCTGGTGAAGAAGCTGGGCGAGCACGGCCACGAGGCCGTGGCCGCGTCGCCGAACACCGGCGTCGACACGTTGACCGGGGAAGGTCTGGCCGAGGTGCTGAAGGGCGCACAGGTCGTGATCGACGTGTCGAACTCGCCCTCGTTCGAGCGCGAGGCCGTCATGAAGTTCTTCCAGACCTCCACCGGCAACCTGCTGGCGGCCGAGGCGGCCGCGGGGGTGGGCCATCACGTGGCGGTGTCGATCGTGGGGACCGAGCGGATGCCGGAGAACGGCTACTTCGCGGCGAAGATCGCCCAGGAGCAGCTGATCGAGAAGTCGGGGATCCCGTTCTCGCTGGTGCACTCCACCCAGTTCTTCGAGTTCGCCCGCGGCATCGCCGACGAGGGCACGATCGACGGCAAGGTGCACATCGCGCCGGTGCTGTTCCAGCCGATCGCGGGCGACGACGTGGCCCAGGCGGTCGGCAGGACCGCGATGGGGACGCCGCTGAACGGCCGGATCGAGATCGCTGGACCGACCCAGTACAAGATGGACGAGTTCTTCCGCAAGGCGTTGGCCGCCTGGGGCGACACCCGCGAGGTCGTCGTCGACCCGCAGGCGCGCTACTTCGGCAGCGTGCTCGGCGAGCGGTCGCTGGTGCCCGCTGACGGCGCGCAGCTCGGCACCATCACCTACAAGGACTGGCTCGACCAGTCCGACGCGAAGTAGGGCGGGGCGATGGACAAGCCGCGATCGACCGCGTGGCAGACGGCGTTGACCGTGCTGCAGGAGGCGCAGCCTCCGTTCATCCCCGAGGGCGCGCACGCGATGACCGTGGTCATCGAGTACCCGCCCGGAGACCCTGGCGCGCCGCCGCATCGCCACCCCGGTCCCGCCTTCGGCGTCGTCCTCGAGGGCGAGATGCTGATGGAGCTGGAAGGAGAGCCGGAGCGGGTGATCCGCGCCGGCGAGGCGTTCTGGGAGCCGGGTGGCGACGTCATCCACTACCAGGACGGCAACAATCGCGACGATGTCCCGGTACGGTTCACGGTCACCATGCTGTGCGAGCCGGGCAAGCCGATGTTCACGCTGGTGGAAGAGGCCGAGCTGGCCCAGCGCAAGGACCGCCGCGCGCCACGCCCGTCCTGAACCCCGGCGAAGTATCCGCAGCGTGACGGCACCGGCTGCCGTCGTCGCTGCCTGATCCCAGGATCGAACCAGGCCGCCGGCCCACCGGCCGGCGGTCCGATCCGCCATGCCAACAACCCGAGGTTTGACACGAATGAACCATGAACGACCGGTTCGGATCGGCACGCTCGGCAGCCTGCGTGAGCACCTGCAGTGGGCGATCGAGCTGGAGCACGCGACGCTGCCGCCGTACTTGACGGCGCTGTACTCGCTTGATCCGGAGCGTAACCCGGCGGCTGTGGAGGTGGTGAGCGGCGTCTTCGTGGAGGAGATGCTGCATCTGGCGCTGGCGGCGAACCTGCTCAACGCCGTCGGTGGCACGCCGCGTCTGGACATGCCGGGGATGTTGCCGCCGCATCCGCGCAAGCTGCCTCATGGTGATCTGGAGGTGTCGCTGGTGCCGTTCGGCGCGGAGGCGCTGGAGATGTTCCTGCGCCTGGAACAGCCCGCGCCGCCCGGCGCACCGCCGGAGGACGACGGCTACGAGACGATCGGGCAGTTCTACGCCGCGATCGAGCAGGGGTTGCGCTACCTGTGCGAAACGCTCGGCGAGAAGGAGGTGTTCTGCGGCGACCCGGCCCGGCAGGTGAGCGGCGCCCACTTCCGCCACACTGCCGGATCGCTGTTCGCCGTCGAGGATCTGGAGTCCGCGCTCGGCGCGCTGAAGGAGATCGTCGAGCAGGGGGAGGGTACCGCCCGCGGTGAGGTCTGGGACGGTGACCAGGACGTCCTCCACCCCGAGCGGAAAGAGGTCGCCCACTACTACCGCTTTCAGGAGCTCAAGCTCGGCCGCCGTTACCAACGGGGCGACACCCCGAAAACCGGCCCGACCGGGGAGAAGGTCGGCGTCGACCCGGACGGCGTGCTGCCGATGACACCCAACCCGCGGCCCGCCGAGCCGGGCAGTGCCGTACGGGCGGCGCAGGATCTGTTCGACACCACCTACAGCACCCTGCTGAACCTGCAGGAGCAGGCATTCAACGGCGACCCGAAGCGGCTCACGGACGCCACCCGCACCATGTTCACGCTCAGGGCCCAGGCGCAGGCCCTGATGGCGCTGCCCGGCGGCGCCGGTCCCACCTTCGCCTACGTGCCGCCCGAAGCACGCGGCTGATCCAGGAAACCTCTCCGCTGCCGCGTGGGCGGCGGAGAGGACAGAAGTCACCGGGTTCGCGTCACCAGCTCGCCGATCTCGGGGAGGACGGCGTCCGCGACCGTGATCTTCCGCTGGATGAGCCCGTTGGCGTGGAACAGGTCGGCGGCGTGCTGCTGCTCGGCGACGAACTCCGCGCTGACCGGGTGCAGCCCCCACGGGCGGGTGCGCAGCGCGTGCTCCCACGCGTCGAGGTCGCCGTCGAACAGGGCCGCGGCCTCGCGCGGGTGCTCCTCCGTCCAGTTGTCCGCCCGCTGCAGCGCGGTGACGATCCTGGCCAGCTCCTCCGGCCGTTCCTGGGCGAAGTCGCGGCGGGTGAACCAGAGTGAGCGGTGGCTGAACAGGCCCTCGGTCTCCACCAGCGTCCGGGTGCGCGACTCGACCGGCGTCAGGTACGGGTAGGAGCCCACCCAGGCGTCCACGTCGCCGTTCACCAGCAGCTCGGCGGCGTTGCCGTAGGCGTCCACCGGGACGATGTCGCCCCACCCGAGCCCGGCCCGCTCCAGCGCCAGCAGCAGCAGGGTGGTCTGCCAGGAGCCGTGCCCGAGCGCCACCCGCCTGCCCCTCAGCTCCGCCACCGAGCCGATCGGGGAGTCGTCCCGCACCACCAGGCGGCCGTTCTCGACCCGTGGCCCCGAGATCGCCACGTACACGATGTCGTGCCCCTTGGCCTGGGCGGTGACCGGGGGCGTGGAGCCGGTGCCGATGAAGTCGTATCCGCCGTCGAACAGGTGGTCGCCGTGTGCGGACGGCAGGGCCCGGGTGGGATCGACGCGCTCGTCCCGGCCGAGGGCGTTCAGGTCCACCCATTCGACGCCGGGCAGCAGGTCGCGGTGGCGGGTCACCCAGAGCGTGTTGTTCTGCGGGAAGAAGCCGACCTTGGTGGTCATCAGGAGCGTCCTTTCAGTAGCGGCAAAACGTGGCGGCCCACGCGGCGGGCCTCTTCGAGATGGGGGATCCCGGCCAGGATGAGGGCGTCCACCCCGAGGTCCAGCAGCCGGTCGAGGCGGTCGGCGACCTGGTGGTAGTCGCCGACCAGGCCGAAGGCCGGGCCGTCGCGCAGTTGGCTGAACCCGCCCCACACGTGGGGGGCGACCTCCAGGGCGCGGGGGTCGTCACCGGCTCCGGCGAGGAAGGCGCGGCTGCGTCGCACGCCGACGGAGTCGCCCTCGCCGGCGTCGCTCTCGCGCGGCCGGGCCCGCCAGCCGGCCTCGATCTCCGCCCACGCCTCCTCCTCGCTCTCCCGGGCCAGCAGGTCCACCCGCACGGCGAACCGGGGCGGCGTGGCACTGTGCGCGCGCACCGCGTCGAACTTCTCCTCCAGCGCCTCGAACGGCTCCAGCCAGGACAGGTAGTAGTCGGCGTGCCGTCCGGCGGCGTCGATGGCGGCGGGGGAGGAGCCGGAGAAGAAGATCTCGGGGAACGGCTGCCCGGCCAGCTCCTCCGGCAGCCCGGCGTTCTCCACCTGGTAGAAGCGGCCACGGTGGGTGTGCCCGCCCTGCCAGACTCCCTTGAGCACGTCCAGGAACTCCGAGGTGCGGGCGTAGCGGTCGTCGTGGTCCACCTTGTCGCCCCACCACAGCTGCGCCGGGCCGCCGCCGCCGGAGATGACGTTGTAGACGATCCGGCCGCCGGTGGCCCGTTGCAGCGTGGCCGTCATCCGGGCGGCCTGGACGGGGTGCAGGAAGCCGGGCTGGAAGGCCACCATGAAGCGGTACGACGTGGTCTCGCGGGCCAGCGTCGCGGCGGCGGCCCACGGGTCGTCGGTGTGCGGGAAGTTCGGCAGCAGCCCGCCGGTGAAGCCGCTGTCCTCGGCGGCCCTGGCGACCTCGGCCATGTAGTCGGCGTGGCTGTAGCCGTCGTCCCGGCCGTCCCTGGTGCCGGGGGCGGTGCCGCCGGGGGCGAAACCGCCTCGGCTGCGGACGCGGCGGCGCAGCGAGGGCTGGTCGCCCTCCATGTGAATGCGCCAGTAGATGTCAACGGTCAACAGACCGCTCCTTCACGTGCTCGCCGAGGCGGTAGACGTCCTCGGTCTGGAGGAAGAACTCGGTGACGCCGAGCGCGGCGTACTCGTCGGCGGCCTCGATCGTGGGCAGGTGCACGCCGTAGCGCAGGCCGGGCAGCTCGGGGACGAGGGCCGCCAGGTCGTCACCGGCCCCGAAGACGTGCACGTCGGCGTGGCGGCGCGACAGCTCCAGGGCCTCGGGCGAGACGCCCGACAGGTGCACCTCGGGGAAGGGCGGGGACGACAGCGGCGCGCCGAAGCCGCCCTTGACCACCTCGTAGAAGTCCCCGGCGAAGTCGAACGGGCCGCCGCCCCAGACGCCCTTGGCCACGGTGAGGAACTCGTCGGCGCGGGCGAACCGGGCGGCGCCGGTCAGGAAGTCGCCCTGCGCCCTGGCCACGGCCGGGTCCAGATCCACCGCGAGCCGCCAGCCGAGCCGTCCGGCGGAGAAACGCTGCAGGGACGCCGAGAGCTTGGCCGCGTAGACCGGGGTGGCCACGGCCGGGTGGAACTCGGCCACGACCCGCAGGTGGCGGGTGCGGCGCAGGGCGTTGGCGGCTACGGCGAGAGATTCCTGGCCGGCGGGGTCGAAGGGCGAGAGCGCGCCCGCCCACCCGGACAGGTCCGCGGCCACGGCGGCCCGCCCGGCGGGGTCGGTGAGCGCCGGCCGCACGTCGGTGACGAAGCCCGGCAACGGGGTGGGGGCGGGGCTCCGGGTGGGCAGGGCCAGGTGGAAGCGGCCGGTGCGGTGCGCCGTCATGCCGCCGCCCCCAGCGGGACCTCTTCCAGCAGGGCGTCGATGCGCGGGAGCAGCTCCCCGGCCAGCGGCTCGATCTGGCTGTCCAGCACGAACAGGCCGCGCGTGACGTGCCGCGCGCCGAGCACGCTCAGCACCGGGCGCAGGGCGTAGTCCACGGCCAGCAGGTGGCCCGGGGTGCCGCCGGTGGCGATCGGCACCACCGTCTTGCCGGCGAACGCGCCCTGCGGCAGGACGTCCAGGAACGCCTTCAGCAGGCCGGTGTAGGACGCCTTGTAGATCGGGGTGGCGACGACGATCGTGTCGGCCGCGGCCACCTGCGCGGTGGCGTGGGCCAGCTCGGGATGGGCGGTGTCGCCGCGCAACAGGGCCTCGGCGGGCAGGTCACGAAGGCGCAGTACGGTGGCGGGCCGGTCCAGCCGCCCGGCCAGGTGGTCGAGCAGGTGTACGGTGCGCGAGGCGGCCGATGGGCTGCCGGAGATGAGCAGGACGGACATGTCAGATCTTTCCTAGGGGTTCAGCGGAAACGGGCGGCGTCCGGGTCGGCCGCGGCGACTGGCCCGTCTCGTCGAGGAAGCCGGGCGGCGGCAGGTGGTACGGCGGCTCGGCGCCGGCCGGCAGGAGCGCGGGCTCCCGCTCGCGGGAGTCGAACTCCGCGCCGACCGCCGCGAGCGTCTCGGGCTGGTCGACCAGCGTGACCGCCGCCGTGGCCAGGTAGCGGGCGGCGGCCAGCAGCCCGGCGTGTGCGATCGGGGTGCCGGTCGCCGCGGTGGCCGCCCACGAGTGCAGGGGCACCCCGAGCGGCACCACGGCCGCGACCAGGCTGAGGTGCGGCGCCGTCCAGCTCACCTCGGAGGTGTCGCTGGACGGGCCGCCGAGGTCAGGACCGGCGGGCGGGCGCAGCGGCAGCACCTCGCCGGCCAGGCCGGCGGGCGGCCGGCCGATCGCCGCCTGCAGCCGCCGCGCGAACGCGTGGTCGGCGTCGGTGAACACCGGCGGCCCCAGCTCGCTCATCGTGTGGTGCAGCAGCTCGGCGCCCGCCCGGTTGCCGAGCCCCTGCCGGATGGCGGTGACCAGGCGGTGCTCCAGCCGGGTCCCGCTGCCGGCGGCGGCGGCGTGGGCGCAGGTCACGACCTGGTCGTAGAGGGTCCTGGCGGCGGCGGCCGTGGACTCGCGGACATAGACCCAGACCGTCCGCAGGTCGGGGGTGACGTTGGGGGCGCCGCCGCCGCTGATCGTGTAGCTGACGCGGCCGGAGGGGGAGACGTGGCCGGCGCGCAGGCGCTCGACCATCTCCGTCAGCAGCAGCGCGCCGTCCAGGCCGCTGCGGGTGCCCAGCGGGTTCGAGCCGTGGCCGGGCGAGCCGAGGAAGGAGAACGTGGCCGAGTACAGGGCGCTGGTGACGTCCCAGCCGGTGCCGGTGACGGGGGCGGGGTGCCAGTCGAGGAAGGCGTCCAGCCCGTCGTAGGCGCCGTCGCGCACCGCGTACGCCTTCCCGACCAGATGCTCCTCGCCGGTGGACGCGAACACCTTGATCGTGGCCCGGTTCCCCAGTGCCGTGGCGGCGGCGATGGCCGCGCCTGCCGACGCCGCCGCCAGGGCGTTGTGGCCGCAGCCGTGGCCGGGGCCGTAGGCGGGGGCGTACTCGTCGCCCTCGAACGCGACCGGCTCGTGCCGGGCCGCGCCGGCCCGCTGGGACAGGCCGGGCAGGGCGTCGTACTCGACGTTGAAGCCCAGCACCGGCCCCCGGTCGCCGTGGGTGGCGACGAACGCGGCAGGCAGGCCGGCCGTGCCCCACGCGATCGTGAAGCCGTGCGCGCGCAGGAGCGCGGCGGTGGCCAGGGCCGAGCGCCATTCGCGCAGCGACGGCTCGGCGTAGGCCCAGATCCGGTCGGCGAGCCCGGTCAGCGCGGCGGCGTTCTCGGCGATCCAGCCCGCCGCCGTCATGGCCCTGCTCACGGCCCTGCTCACGGCACTGCTCCCGGGCGCCGTCATGGCGCCGCTCCCGCGGGGGCGTCCACGCCGAGGTCGGCGAGGAGCCGGCGGCGCAGCTCGACGAAGTCGGGGTCGGTGCGGTCGCGCGGCCGGTCGAGCTCGACCCGCGCATCGGTGACGAACGTGCCCGCGCGCAGCACCGCGATCCGGTCGGCGAGCAGGATCGCCTCCTCCACGTCATGCGTGACCAGCACCACGGCCGGGCGGTGCCGGGCGCACAGCTCGGCGATCAGGTCCTGCATGTGCAGCCGGGTCAGGGCGTCCAGCGCGGCGAACGGCTCGTCGAGCAGCAGCAGTTCCGGCTCGCGTACCAGGGCCCTGGCCAGCGCGACCCGCTGGGCCTCGCCGCCGGACAGCGTCGCGGGCCAGGCGTCGGCATGGCTGCTCAGCCCCACCTCGGCCAGGGCCGCCAGGCCCTTGGCACGGGCGGCGCGGCCCTGCCCGATGATCACGTTGGCGAGGGCACGCTTGGACGGGACGAGCCGCGGCTCCTGGAAGACGACGGTGCGCACCGGCGGCACCAGCACGCTCCCGCCGCCGGCCGCGTCCAGCCCGGCCAGGATGCGCAGGAGCGTGGTCTTGCCGGTGCCGCTCGCGCCGAGCAGCGCCAGGAACTCACCGCGCCGCACGTCCAGGTCCACCCCGTCGAGCACGGCCCGCTCGCCGAAGACCTTGCGCAGCCCCCGGGTGCGTACGGCGAGGCTCATCGGATCGTCACCGCCCTGCGCCAGGGCATCGTGACCCGCTCGGCCAGCCGCAGGGCCAGGTCGGCGGCGAGCCCGATCACCGCGTACAGCAGCACGCACAGAGCGAGGATGTCGGTGCGCAGGTAGTCGGTGGCCCGGGCCATGAGGTAGCCGAGCCCGGCCGTCACGTTGATCTCCTCGGCGGCGATGAGCGCGATCACGCTGAGCGTGGTGGACAACCGCAGCCCGGCGAAGATCGACGGCAGCGCGCCCGGCAGCACGACCTCGCGGGCGACGGCCAGCCGGCCCAGTCCGAACGAGCGGGCCGCCTCGACGACCTTGCGGTCCACGTTGCGCACCCCGCTGGAGACGTTGATGTACATGGGGAACGTGCAGGCCACCCCGATCAGCAGGATCTTGGACGCCTCCTCGATCCCGAACCAGACGATGAACAGCGAGGTCAGCGCCAGGAACGGGATGGCGCGCAGGGCCTGCATCGAGGAGTCGACGAGCTCCTCGCCGAGCCGGGTGAAGCCGGAGACGACGCCCAGCGCCAGCCCCGTGGAGGCGCCCAGCAGCAGGCCGAGCCCGGCCCTGGTGACCGACACGCGCAGCGCCTCGGGGAGCTGGCCGTCGGCCCACAGCTCGCCGAAGGTGTCGACGACGTCCTGAGGGCCGGCGAGCACGTCCTGGGTGAGGGCGCCGGTGGCGGTGGCCGCGTACCAGGCGGCGAGCAGCAGGACGGGGCCGGTGGCGCGCAGCGCGAGCGTGACGGCCGGATGGCGGCCGGACGAGCGCGGCGGCTGTGGCGCGACGAGCCCTTCGACGCCGGTCTCCGCGTGAGTGGCCACGCTCATGACCGCGCGCTCCCGAGCGTGTTCACGTCCACGACGTGCTGGGAGACGTCCAGCGGCGCGGTGAGCACCTTCTGGTCGAGGAAGAACCTCGCCACGTCCTGATATTTCGTGATTTCGGCGGCGGTGACCGCCTGGACGGGCCTGCCCTTCTTCTGGATGCCGACCACGAGCTCCTTCTGCTCGCCCTGCACGGCCTGCGGGCCGGTCTGGGTGAAGACGTTCAGGTACGCCGCCGGATCGGCGATCTCCTTGGCGCTGCCCTCCTTGATGAACGCGAACAGCGCCTTGACCACCTCGGGATGCTCCTGCAGCAGCTTGTTGGCGGCCACGTAGATCACGTAGTTGTCCGACTTGATCGCCTCGCCGTCGGCCAGGACGCGCGCGCCCAGTTGGGTGACGGCGGGGATGAGGAAGGTGGAGAAGGTGGACCAGGCGTCCACCTCGCCCGAGCCGAAGACCGGCGCGGTCTGCGGCGGCGGCAGATAGACCCGCTTGACCTTCTCGACCGGCACGTCGAACGTCTGCAACGCCTTGAGCAGCAGGTACTCGCTGGTGCCGCCGTGCCCGACGGCCACGCTGCGCCCGGCCAGATCGGCCACGGACCTGATCGGCGAGTCCTTCTTCACCACGATGCCCTCCCCGGCCAGGTCGGGCGGGACGGTGGCGAAGATCTTGAAACTGGGCTTGACGGCCAGCGCGGTGACGCCGGAGGTGATCGAGCCGGTGGCGATGTCGAGCGAGCCCGCGTTGATGGCCTGGGCGGCCGGGGCGAACACGGAGAAGTCCCCGGCCCACTTGACCTTGGCGTTGACCTTGGCCAGGGCCGCGTCCAGGCTGCCGTCCTTCTTCGCGACGGCCAGGAAGCCGCTGTTGCCGGGGTCGGAGATGCGCACGACGACCTGCTCCTGGCCGGCGGCGGTGGTGGTGGTGTCCGGGCCGCCGCAGGCCGTGGCCAGGAGGGCGAGCGGAAGGGCGAGCAGCAGCTTACGCATGGGTGACTCCTTGGAGCGGGGTGTGGTCGGCCCAGGCGGCGACGTCCACGGGTGATTCGAGGAAGCCGTGGCCGCGCAGGAAGCGCTCCTGCTCGGCCAGCAGGTCGAGGCGTTCGGCGGACAGGTCGAGGTGGAGCGAGGCGCCGGGGCGGTAGGCCGCGGCCACGCCGGTCGCGCCGGCGCCGGTCTCCGCGCCCAGGATCCTGGCCACCTCGGACGGGTGCGCGGCGGCCCAGTCCGCGGCGCGCAGCAGGACGGCCAGGAAGCGGGTGACCACCTGCGGATGCTCGTCCAGCAGGCGCTGGTGGACGGTGATCGGGCGGGGGGTGCCGTTGTTGATCCGCGCGCGCCGGTCCGGCACGGCGTCCAGGTCGATGCCCACCTCCGCGCCGTGGCGCAGGGCGGCCTCGACGGCGAGCGCGCCCTTGACGTAGACCGCGTCCACCCGGCCGGCGGCCAGCGCGGCCAGCTCCGCCTCCCACTGGCCGCCGTCTGGCTCGGCCTCGACGTCCACCAGTTCGGCGTCACCGAGCCCGAGCCCGGCCAGGGAGAGCGCGCCGTGGAAGCCGCGCAGGGCCATGGCCCGCCAGAAGTCGATGGCGATGCGGTGCCGGGGCGCCGCCAGCCGCAGGCCCTTGAGCTGCTCGGGGCTCTCCAGGGCGGTGCCGCCGCGCACCAGCACGACCTGCCGCTCCTCGATCCAGGTGAGACCGATGAGCCTGGTCGCCTCGCCGCGCGAGCGCGCCCACAGCGCCGGTACGTTGCCGCCCTCGCGGAACAGGCCGGTCAGAGCGTGGGTGTAGTGGGTCTCGCGGGGCACGCCGGGGTCGTCGTCCTGCAGCGAGCGGACCTCGATCCCGTCGCCGGCGAACTCTCCCGCCAGCCAGCCCTGGTCGGCCGCGATGCCTGTGGCGGTGGGGACGGGACAGCGGGTGAACCAGATGGCGTCGAGTGCGGCTGTGGTCATGGGCCAGAGTTTGCTTGTAAATTGGTAGGGAATGCAAAGATTGTCCCGCGATGCGGGAAGCGTTCCCGGCTGGACCGGCTTCCACCTGGTCCCCGATCTCCCTACTCGGAAGACGGAGTTTCCCGCATGGCAACAGACGACAGCGTCCAGTCGGTGCGCAGGGCGATCGGCCTGCTCGGCTGCTTCGGGGGCGGTGACGCCTCGCTCGGCCTGTCCGACCTGGCGCGCAGGATGGGGCTGTCCACCTCGACCACCCACCGCCTGGCCAGGACGCTGGCCGCCACGGGCTTCCTGGAGCAGGAGGCGCGCACCGGCCGCTACCGGCTGGGGCCGTCCATCACGGAGCTGGGGCAGCTCTCCTTCCACCGGCGCGGCCTGCACCGCATCACCCCCGAACTGGCCGAGCTGGCCCGCATCACCTCCGCCACCGTGGACCTGGCCGTCCGCAACGACCGGCACGCGGTCATCCTGAGCGGCGGCTCGCTCAACCCCGACAGCGGCGCCGGGCTGCGCCGCCCCCTGCACTCCACGGCGCTGGGCAAGGTGCTGCTGGCCTGGGACCCGGAGGGCAGCGCCGACCTGGAGGCGCTCGGCCCGCTGCCGGCGCTGACCGGCCGCACCATCGTGGACCACGCCGAACTGCGCGAGGAACTGGTCCGCGTGCGCGAGTCGGGGTATGCGCTCAACGACGGGGAGTCGGGCGACGGCATCCGCACCGTCGCGGTGCCGGTGCTCGACCGGCACAACCACGTCCGCTACGCGCTGGCCGTGCGCTCCACGCCGCTGGTCATCAGCGACGCGCGGATCGACTGGTTCGCCGCGCACGCGCGGGCCTGCGCCCGCGCGCTGGAGGTGCTGCTGATCCCACCGGCCGAGCGCCGCCTGCGCCCCTCCGCCTGAGCCACGGCAGGCGGCGCCGGCCGGCGGTGGTGACGCGCAGGCCGAACTCCAGCGGCGGATGCGCGCGGCCGAGCCGGTCGGCGAGCCTCCGGGTGATTTACGGGGAAGGCGTGACGGAGGCGAGGAGCGCCAGCTTCTCGGCGCTGTCGGTGCCGGGGTCCGGGTGCAGGACGATGAGCGTCTGGCCCGCCGCGCCGCTCACGCCCAGCCTCTCCCGGTTCAGCCACAGCTCACCCACCTGGGGATGGTCGAGGCGCTTGGCCGCGCCTTCGCACGTGTTCACGTCGTGACGGGCCCAGAGCCTGCTGAACAGCGGGCTGGCGAGGGAGAGCTCGCCGACGAGTTCGACGAACCGGGGATCGTCGATGTCGGCGCCGACGGACTTGCGGAAGCCGG
Organism: Nonomuraea sp. NPDC049607; assembly: GCF_040675375.1. Classification (NCBI taxonomy): domain Bacteria; kingdom Bacillati; phylum Actinomycetota; class Actinomycetes; order Streptosporangiales; family Streptosporangiaceae; genus Nonomuraea; species Nonomuraea sp. NPDC049607. The sequence continues at coordinate 91,340 of NZ_JBFAOV010000031.1, read as the reverse complement.
CGACCATGCCCTGCGCGGCGTTCTCCCAGTCCGGGTAGAGAGCCTGCTCGGCGGGGTCGAGGAACACGTCCCGCAGGCGGTTGCGCCCCGCCGCGAGCCGCGGCGACAGGGTGGTCGCCGGCGCGTTGGCGGCCAGGACGTCGAAGGAGCGGCCCTCCACGTACGCGGGCAGCGCGAGCGCGGCGACGAGCTTGGCGATGCCCGTGGGAACGCTCTCCTTGCGGGGCCGCCGCCGTCGCCGCCGGGGATCGCCCGTCCCGAGGCGCAGCAGATAGGCCGTCGCGTCGTCGTCGAGCCGCAGCACGCGCGCGAGGGACACCAGCACCTGCGCGGACGGGTTGCGGTCGCGGCCCTGCTCCAGGCGCAGGTAGTAGTCGGCGCTGATGCCGGCGAGCATCGCGACCTCCTCCCGGCGCAGGCCCGGCACCCGCCGTACGCCCACGGAAGGGATGCCGGCCTGCTCAGGAGTGACGAGCTCCCGGCGGGCGCGTACGTATTCGCCCAGAAGGTTGGATTCGCCGCCCATGCGCACCACGGTAACGGCGCACCTCGGCGCGTGCCTGGCCCCCTCACCCCCAGGATCGTGAGGGCTCTGGCTGCGCCGGCGGACGAGCGGAAACCTCACTCGGGAACGAACACCCCTTTGATGAGCAAGGAGCCGCACATGTCAACGTACGTGCTGGTACACGGGGCCTGGCACAGCGGACGATGCTGGGAGCGGGTGGTCCCGCTCCTGACCTCGGCCGGGCATCAGGCGGTCGCGCCGTCGCTGACCGGCCTCGGTGACAAGGCCCATCTGCTCGGCCCCGAGGTGGGACTGGACACCCACGCCGGCGACATCGTCGAGCTGATCACCGCGAACGACCTCACCGACGTGATCCTGGTCGGCCACAGCTACGCCGGGCTGGTCATCTCCTCCGTCGCCAACCGCATCCCGGAACGCATCGCCCACCTGGTCTACCTCGACGCGATGGTCCCGGAGGACGGCGAGAGCGCGGTGGACGTGCAGCCCGTCACCCGGGCCCTCATCGACCGCGCCGCGCAGTCCGGGACCGGCTGGCGGATCCCGCCGATGCCCGAGCTGCCGCCGCCCCTGGGCCTGTTCGGGGTCACCGACCCGGCGGACGTGGCCTGGCTGCGGGCGATGCTGTCGGACCAGCCGGCGCTCTGCCTCCAGCAGCCGGTCCGGCTGGACAACGCCGTCACGCACGCGATCCCGCGGACGCACATCCACTGCGTCGCGGGCGTGCCGGAGGGCATCACGCGGCGGCCCGTCCCGGCGACGCAGCCCAACGGCAGCCCCGCACAGGTGTGGGAGCTGCCGACGGGCCACGACTGCATGATCACCATGCCGGACGAGCTCACCGAACTGCTGCTCAAGCTCGCGTGACCCGGTGACCCGGTGACCCGGTGACCCGGTGGCCCGGGTCGGACCGGGATCGTGTCGCCGCGCCCGGCGGCGACATCGGCTGGAGTGCGGGGGAGGGGCCGGACTCGTCGCCGAGGCGCCGAGCTGTTCCAGTGGTGGTACGACCAGGTGCGGTGGGAAACCCTGTCCGAAAGCGGTCACGGTCGAAGGGTGATCTCCCGTGCGCAATCGTCTCTTATGGAGACAAGGCGGCACATCGCCAAGCACTCGGGCAAGGTTCTGGCAGTCGCGAACGCCTCCACCGACCCGGGCGCACGCGTGGTGCAGTTCGCGAACCCGGTCATGACGAGAACGAGCTCTGGCTGCTCAAGGCCGTCCCCTAGCGCCGGTACGCGGAGTTCGGTTGCACGGGGTGGTCGGGTCCCAGGAACTGCGGCGTGAGGGAGAGCCGGTTCGGAGGCGATCGCGCTGCCTGCGCGATCACAGGCGTCCAAGGACGCAGAGATCCTGGTGTCGCGGCGTCAGTTGGCTGTTCTCCGGCGCAAGGTCGCCGTGCCCCGGCCGTCGTGGGCGGACCGGGCCATCATTTCCGCGCTCGCGCGACTCCTGTACCGACGCCGCCGAAGTCACCTGTTCGTCACCCCGCGGACGCTCCTGCGCTGGCACGCCGACCTGGTGAGGCGACGTTGGACCTACCTTAAGCACGGGCCGGGACGGCCACCGATCCCGACCTGCCATCCGCACTCTGGTGCTGCGCCTGGCCGCCGAAAATCCGGGCTGGGGATATCTGCATCGCTGGGCAGATCGCAGTGCTGGGCCGCTGTGGCACGTACGGCCGGAAAGGCACGGTGAAGGCGCTCCTGGGGAGGTTGTGCTGGCACCACAGCCCATCACCGTCACGATCACGCCGAGCGCTGTGGCGGCATTCCACAGTCGTCCCCACGGGTGACACCCCTCAAGAAATGGAGCTCCTACGCTCCCTTCCAGCACGCCCTGACTACTCGCATTTTCGGTGTTTCCTCATGATCAGAGCGCAGGACATGGGTTGTGGGGGCCTGGATCGCCAAGTCCATCCGGCCAGCCCACGCCACCGGCGATCTTCGCCCACGTCTCCGGAGTCACCCGGAGAGCACGCAGGGCCGAGTCGGCGCAGACGTCACGCAGAGGATCATCGCTGATCCCGCCGACCTGCCACGACATCACCCCCCACCCGGCCGCCGCGCTCATGGCCACCCCGCCGTCGGCGCTCAACGCCACCGCGCCCACCGGGCCCGGCGGCCCGGGCAACTCGGCCAGCAGCACCGGACGCAGCCGGTCACGCAACCCCCACCAACCGACCCTGCCGCCGTCCTCGCCCGTCACGGCGCCACTCCCGTCGGACGTCAACGCCACGCCGATCATCAGGCTCCGCACCCCCGGCAACGTCGCCAGCCGCCGCGGCCTGGCCGGATCGCCCACGTCCCACACCTTATTCCCCGTCACCGCCGTACGCCCATCGGCGCTCAGCGCACCCGCCCCCCACGGCACACCCGGCCGGGTCAGCACCCCCGCCTGAACCGGACGCGCCGGATCGGCCAGGTCCCACACCACCGCCTTGTCCTCGCTGACCGTCAACGCCCTGCGCCCATCGGCGCTCAACCCCGCCGACAACACCGCCGACGCGTGCACCGCCGACGGCCGCCGGAGCTGCCCGCCGGCCGCGTCCCAGAAGACGACCCCGCCGCCGTCGAAGCCCGCCACGGCCCTCCCGCCGTCCCGCGACAGCGCCACCGCGCTCACCGGCCGCACGCCATCACCCGCCACGACCATGCGCGAGCGGGAATGACCGCCCATCGCCCACACGCGCACCGAACCGTCACGACCACCGATCAGGCCGGTGCGGCCATCAGCGGTGAGCGCCACCGCGGAGGCGTCCAGGCGATCCTGCAACGTGCTCGACGCGGTCACCAGCAGGCCGCGCCCGGGAAGCCCCTGAGGCGCCAGCTCCCACCGGACGACGCGCTCGTGCGCGTCCGCCGACAGCGCGATCCGCCCGTCGGCCGACAGCGCGAGGTCCCGCACGTCGCTCGCGCCCGGCAGACTGCCCTGACGCCCGGCGAGCAACGTGCCGGTCAGCGCGGCCCGCGTACCGGCATCGGCGTGCAGCTCGACCGCGGCCGCGCCCACGAGCCGCGCGGCCAGGTCATCGACATCACGCAGCCTCACCCCTTGCAGGGCCAGGTCCCTGGCGGTGGCGATCCTGGCGCTCTCACGCCCGTCGGCCACCACCCAGGCCAGCGCTACCAGCAGCACGCCTGTCAGCAGGATCAGGCCAAGACCTGACCACGGCCCACCTCGTGCAGCACGTTGATTCGTCATTCCTCGCGCCATCTGCAAGTAGTCGGGGCGGGGCTCAGGTCCATCGACCGCAGGATCGGGAAGTTGGTCACGTCGAACGTGAGGGTGACTTACTCGCCCGGGTTGCTCTTGCGCAGCTGGTTCCATTTCTTGTTCTCCCAGCTGACGTCATGGTCGAGCAGGATGTTCTCTATGGCGGACAACCCCTTGCAGATGTCGCCGACCACGCCCTTGTACCGTCCGACCACAGGAATCTTATCGACCCACGGGAATCCACTGACCACGTCAATGGTCCCACAGACACCGTTGACCGAGCCAGGCTGCTTGTCCCGCAGTACCTTCTTCTTATCCATATCTGCGTGGGGGAGTAGCTCTGGTAGCAGTGCTCCTCGTACTTGTGCTTGGGGTTCTTGAGGCAGGTCTCGATCGGCCTGTCGTCATATCCAGCCCGCTTCGGGTGGAGAATGCACTCGTTCGCGTCGGCGTGCAGTTTCGCGCATCCTTGGACCTTTCCGGTTTCCACGATGCATTCGAGGTGAATGAGCCCTCCTCCGAAGCAGGTCTTCGGATCGCCTCCTCGGACATGGCAGTTGGCCAGACGGGGGGCCGACTGCTTGTAGCCAGTCCGCCCCGACGGCGCCCAGCCGTTTCGTTCGAGCCGTCCTCGCCCTTGGTGTACAGGTTGCGGCATGTCACGTACACGACATTTCCTTCGATGCAGGCGGAGCGTCATGTCCCGCCGGCCCGGCACTTCTCGTAAACCGGGTCGGCGCCATCGCATCTGTTGCCGTTGTGCCGATACTCCTCACACACCCCTGGGGACGGCATCCTTCTCGCACTGCTGTGTCGTTTTCTTCGTCCCGAACACACACTTCTCGAAGCCCTTCTTGTTGAGGTTCTTCTTGCATTTGTCGTACTGAGTCTTCTTCGGCTTGGTCGTCTTGTGGCCGTCGGGGTCGGTGAGGGGCAAAGATTGTCGTTGGCATAGGTGGAGCGGTTGAGCTGGACAGAGGAGCTTCCTCACTCGGCCGTGTGCGTGAGGATCGCGTCGGCCAGCTCCTGGTGGGTCTCCAGCGGCAGCGTGTGCCCCATGCCTGCCACGATCGTCAGCCGCGCCCCAGGGATCTGCTCGGCGATGATGGCGCCGTGACCCGGTTTGACCGGCTCGTGGCTGCCCTCGATGACCAGCGTGGGCGCCTTCACCCGGTGGAGCACGCCCACCGGCTCGAAGTCGGGGCCGGCCGCTGCGGCCAGCCGGTGGTTGGCCACCGCCGACAGGTCGCGGGCCCGGTCGTAGATGCGTTCCTGCAGCCGGCGGGCCGCGTCCTCGTCGAACGGCAGCCCGGTGCCGTGCAGCACGCGCTGCTCGGCGATCATGCCGTTGATCAGCGCGCGCCGGTCCTGCGGCGGCGGGGCGGCCATCAGCGCGCGGAAGAATTCCACGAACTCCGGCGCCGGCTCCGGCAGGCTGCCCTCGGACTGCGGCTGCCCCGTCAGGGCCCGCATGAGCACCTGGCCCTCTCCGCCGCCGAGTGGCGAGGAGGCGATGACGGTCAGCGAGCGCACCCGCTCCGGCGCCTCCACGGCGATGAGCTGGCCGAGCAGCCCGCCCGCCGAGTGGCCCACCAGGTGCGCGCTGTCCGAGCCGTGGGCGTCCAGCACGCGGTAGACGTCGTTCTTGATGTCGTCCCAGGTGTACGGCTCGGCCGCGAAGTCGACGGTGCCCGACATGCCGGTGTCGCGGTGGTCGTAGCGGATCACCCTGCGGCCCCCGGCGGTCAGTCGGCCGACGAACTCGTCCGGCCACAGGATGCCCTGCGACATCGAACCCATGATCAACAGGATTGGCGCGTCGGTCTCGGCGCCGAACTCTTCACTCCAAATGTTCACGTTTTGCATGTCTCCCGGCGTGCCGTCCCTGGTGACCGGCGCATTCCGTAGAACTACCGGTGACGCCGGACCCGTACGGGGAGCCGATGCCCAGCGTGCTGATGTTGAGTTTCAGGAGTTTCCGAATTGAATTCGCCCTGGTCTGGGGGCCGCGGAGCGGGCGTCCGGCAAGGCGTGGGGGTGTGAGGCCATGGGAAGAGCACGCGTAGCGGGCTGGTGGAGGCCGGCCGCTCATCGGGGGAGTGGCCCGTCACGTCAACGAAGCCGACCTGCTCGGTGGCGACGAATACAAGGGCGATCAACCCCCTGTACAGCGCGCCACTCGCGCCCAGCCCGGCAAGGACGCGTAGCAACTTCCTCCGCAGCCAGCCTCGCCTCGAGGTGCGGCAGTCCGGGTGAGCCTTCGCTGAAGGTCCCGACGAGCCATGGGCCCCTGGAGCTTGGCCTGACTATCGGCGGCTGCTGCCGCACGCCCTCACTGTCCGACCTGCGGATCCGACTGACTGCGGCCCGTTTCTGCCGTATTCCGGTGGCACCCCATGTTCGGTAGGTATGAATCTGAGGATGCGGCAGGGCGGTCAGGTGCGCTGCTGGAACCCATCGACGTCGGCTGCGACCGGGTCAAAGGCGGGTGCAAGGTACTCGGCGACAGCCCGGAGGCACCACGCCGTCACCTCGGGGGCCCGCTCCGCCTCGATCTCACTGTCGAGGTGGGCGCCTGTGATGCGCTCGGCGTCGGCCGGCGGTGTTCAGGGCGTGGCCTTAGGTGCCGCCGTCGGGGGGAGCCGGCCGCTAGCGCTCTGGTTGAGGTGGGGGCTGCTGGGATGAGTCCTGCCGGTGCAGGAGTTCGCGTAGCGCCTCACGTACGGGGATGAGGGCGCGGAGGAGGTCGGTGAGGGCGGGCGGGATGCGGGTGGCGGTCTGCAGGAGCAGGACGGCTGCGCCGATCGTGGTGAGGATCGTGGTGGTCATGACGTTCACGGTCGGGTCCGGCGGTGTTCGGGCGCATCCGGTATCGCACATTCCCAGGAAACGGCAGATAGGAGAGCATGGGCAGCTCTACGATCCGAATGGAACCGAATAGCCGAACCGGAAAGACGCCTCCAGCGGGAGAGTTGATGGCCGACCCGGCCAGGATCAACAGTCGTGCGGACCTGCACGCGGCGCTGCGCCAGCTGTTCGAGGAGTTCGAGGGCAGCTACCTGCATGTGGCCACTGCGGCGGGTATCGGCGTGGCGACGGTGCACGACATGGTGCGTGGCAAGAGCTTCCCGCGGTGGGCGAACCTGCGTAAGGTCCTGGGGGCCGTCGGGATCGCCGTAGCCGACCTGGGGGCCTGGAAGCAGGCCCACGCTCGCGCCGAACGCGCCGACGACGGGTGCCCGTACCGAGGTCTGGAAGTCTTCGAGCCTGAGCATGTGAAGTACTTCTGCGGGCGCCGGGATCTGACCCGATTGCTGTGGGATCGGGTATCGGCGCAAATCGGGCGAGACGGGCCGCTGCTGGTGACCGGGCCCTCGGGAGCGGGCAAGTCGTCGCTGTTGCGGGCGGGTCTCATCCCCTCCGCCGGCAAGGAATGGCCAGAGGGTCACGTGATCCTCACGCCGGGCGGCACCTCCGTCCACTCCCAGGCCGACGACCCCGTCCGGGTTCTCGCCGACAAGTTCTGCGGCCAGGACGATCCGGACGACGTACGAGATCGCCTGGCCGGCAAACCTGCCCTGCTGCACGATCTGCTGACGCGGGCCCGGTGCAGGCTCCTGATCGTCGACCAGTTCGAGGAGCTCTTCAGCACCTGCGCCAACGCGGATGACCGCCGGATTTTCGTCCAGGCGCTGCACGCGGCCTGCAGCCCCGCGCGCGGGGCGCCTGCGGCGGTGGTGGTGATCGGGATGCGCGCCGATTTCTTCGGCCACTGCGCCGCCCATCCCGAACTGGCGCCGGCCCTCGCCCGTCCGCTCGTGGTCGGGCCGATGACCACGACGCAACTGCGCGAGGCCATCGAGAAGCCCGCCGAACGCGCAGAACTCACCCTTGAGACAGGGCTGGCGGAGCGGATCGTGGAAGACCTGGGAGCCGCCTCCACCGACGACACGGTTCTCCCCGCGATCTCCAGCGACCCCGGCGGCGTCCTGCCACTGCTGTCACACACCCTTCGCGCCACATGGGGGCACCGCGAGGGACGCAAGCTCACCCTGGCCGGCTATCAGGCGACCGGCGGGGTCAGCAAGTCGCTGGCCCGCACCGCCGACACCGCGCTGGACACCGTGGGGCTGGCCCATCGCGACCGCGCCCGGAGCATGCTGACGCGGCTGGTCCACCTCGGAGAGGGGAGCGAGCCCTCGCGCCGCAAAGTGGCGCTGACCGAGTTGCTCGGGCCCGAGGACAGTGCGGGATATGAGGCGGCCCGTCAGGTCCTCGACCGGTTCGTCGAGCACCGGTTGGTGACGGTGAACTGGACCGTGGACAGCGAGCGAGCGGACAGCACGGCCGAGTTCACCCACGAAGCGCTGATCCGGGCCTGGAAGCAGCTGCGCGACTGGATCGAGGAACACCGGGACTCGCTCCTGGTACGCGAGCAGCTCGACCGGGACGCCCGCGCGTGGGCCGGCAAGGGCCGCGACGCGGCGTACCTGTACCGGGGCCTGCGGCTGGCCAGTGCACAAGAGGCCAGCAAAGACGACGGTGACAGGCTCGGCAACGACGCCCGGGACTTCCTCGACGCCGGCACCCGGCAAGACCAGGCCGAGCGGGACTCAGTCCGCCGGCGCGCCCGCAACCGCACGATGCTGAGCGCAGTACTGGCCCTCCTGCTCATGATCGCGATCGGAGCAGCCGGGACTGTGATCGTTCAGAACCGGACCGTCTCCAAACAGCGTGACGAGGCAGTCGGAGCGCGGGCCGCCAACCTCGCCGCGGCGATGGCGCCTACCGACCCGATAATCGCCAAGCAGCTCGGGGTGGCGGCCGCGACCCTGGCCCCTGAAGCGTTCGAGACCAGGAGCACACTGCTGACGCTGTACAACCAGGCCGAGCTGTACACCTATCGCCCCCCAGGGGTTGACGGGAGCTGGCGCACCGATGGCGATGACACCGGCCGTCTGCGGGTCTACGCCCGGGGCAACGAGGTGAAGGTCGCCGACGTCGACGCGCGGAGGGTGATCCGGTCGTTCACCTTCCCCGGCAGGCCTTTGGACACCCGGCTCTTCGCCGGGCCCGGGCTCAGCGGCGACGGCAAAGTCCTGGCTCTGCTCCGGCAGGACCGCACCATCGCCCTGTTCGACACCGCGACCGGACGGCCGCGGCCGGTGACCTTCCGCGCCCCCACGGTGTTCTTCGGCCTGGACACCACAGGCGAACACCTGCTTCTCTCGGAGAGCGACGCCAGCGGCCTGTGGGACACCTCCTCCGGCGAACGCCTGGTGGAGATCCCCTACCTTCTCGGGTCGGCCGATATCACCCCAGATGGGAAGCATCTGGTCACCCCGCACGAAACGTCGCTGGACTTCTGGGACCTGCGCACCGGCCGCAAGGCACGCACCTTGCGGCTCGTCACCGGCAAGGAACGCATCTCAAAGATCACGCTCAGCCCCGACGGCAAGCTCCTCGCCCTGACCCAGGGCAACCGGCTGGGGGTCGTCCCCTTCACCCAGCTCGGCCCCTCCCAGGTGAAGTGGCGGACGATCCGCAAAACCGGCGGCACCAACGAGGGGATCATCTTCAGCTCCGACAGCAGATACGTCTCCTTCAACGGCGTCATCTGGGACACCAAGGACCTCTTCACGTGGGGAAGCAACGACGACCAACCCATCTACATGTACGCCAACGCCAACTGCTTCCACTACGCGTTCGGACCCGGTGACCGCACCCTGCGCTGCCTCGAGGACTCCGGAGGCGGTACCACGACTGTCGTCTCTCTCGCCGCGATCCTGGACCCGGTCACCTTCCACCCCGATCCCTCCGGCCTGGCGGTAAGTGACATGCTGATGTTGGGTGACAACCTGGTGTTAAGTGACGACGGCTCAACTTTGGCTCTCGTCAACGACGCTGGAGAGCAGGTGGAGATCTGGGATCCCATCAAGGTGGTGCGCCGCAACACGCTGCACGTCAGCGGTACCGACTACCAGCTGTCTGAAGACGGCCGACTCCTGGCGGTCAGCAACGGAAACAGGGAGATACAGATTTGGGACGTGGCTTCGGCGACCAAGAAGACCACCCTGACGGGCCTGCCCCCTCTGGGCGAGTCCCGCTTTGCGTTCTCACCCGACGGTAAGACCTTGGCCGTGCTCACTAAAGCCAGCAGGGATGCATCTCTGCTGGAACTGTGGGACATCGTCTCGGGAACACGGCGCGCTGCGGTTACCGGACAGTTCCCCGCCGGGACCTATGGGCCCTTCAGCATTCAGATGGTCTATCCGATCCTGTTCAGCCGCGATGGTCGGATGGTCATCTCCGCCCCGGACCAGGGCGTCGTCGAAACCTCCACCGGCAAGCGGCTGGTCCCACCCAACTCCGGCGTGAGTGTCCCCATGGCGCTGAGCGCGGACGGAATCCTCGCGGACAACCACTACAACGGCAAGCTCACGCTCTGGGACAGCAGATCGCTCCAACAAGTGGGCACGCCGAGCGTCGGCGGCTCCCCTGCGGCCTTCTCACCCGACGGCCGCCTGTTGGCCGTGGCAGACGCAACCGACCAAATCCAGCTGTGGGATGTCACCGCCGGCCAGCCCCTCGGGCTCCCGCTCAGCGGCTTCTTCCACCCGGAAGATCCCCTCGGGGACAGCTCACTCAACTCGCTGGCCTTCGCCCCGGATGGGTCGGCCGTGCTCACCATCGACCGCGCCCGTCTCCGCACCCACCTCATCGCGCCCGACAAGATCAAAGCCGCGTTGTGCGCCCAGTCCGGGCCTCTGTCCGAAGCGGACTGGAAGACCTTCATACCCGAGATCCCTTACCGCCGGACTTGCTGATCGTCATGCCAGGTGAGCCCGAACGATCCATCATCGTGGTGGACGCACGCTCGACACCACCCGGCACGGCAGCTCTTGGCCTACCCGCGACCTGTGAAGGCCCGCCTCCAGCGGGCCAGCGCGTCGCCCACTGCCTCCACGGCAGCCGCGGGCGCGCGGGACCGTCTCGCCGCTTTCCCCGCGAAAACCTGGCATTTCTGCGACACCTGCCCCTCGTCAGGCTCTGGAACGACGACCTACGCATCCTTGGCGTCTGCGAGGGTCTTGTGGACGACGCCGACGGAGACCTTCACGCCGGCGGCGATGGTGCGGATGGATTCCCCGCGCTGGCGACGGGCGAGAATCGCTGCGCGTTTGTCGTCGTCGACCACCGGGGGGCGGCCGCCGACCCGGCCGCGGCGGCGGGCCGCCTCCAGGCCGTTCTTGGTCTTGCGGACGATGTCGCGGCGCCGGTCCTCCGACAGGGCCAGGGCCAGGTCGAGGATCAGGGAGCGCTCGGTGTGCTCGCCGGCCGCGATGCCCTCCAGCACCTTGACCGCGATACCGCGCTGGAACAGGTCGTTGAGGACGATGAGCCCTTCCAGGAGGTTGCGGCCGAGCCGGTCGACCTCCTGGACGGTCAGCATGTCCCCACGGCGGATGTAGGACAGCGCGTCCAGCAGGACGGGCCGGTCGTCGGTGGCGAGCTTGCCGCTGATCTTCTCCTCGAGCACCGGTGGTGTCCAGCGCGACCAGCTCATGTGGATCCGGCGGGTCTGGCGCAGCAGGTTCTCGTAGGTCGCCGCGGCTCAGTCGGAAGCAGGCACTTAGGTCGTCTCATCCACTCGGCAGCGGAGCCCGTCGAACATGACGGCCAGAAGTCGATCACGATGTGCGGGGGTCCGCTCCGCCGCCCAGGCGACTGAAGCGATCAGGGAGAAAAGGGCAGAAGCGTCAATATCGGGTCGGATCGTCCCCGTGTGCTGGGCTCTGTCCAGTAGTTGCGCCCCAGCGGCCTTGACGGCTTGGCAGGTGGCGTGGAGTTCGGATGCGGGGTCGGCGAGGCTGTCGACGAGAGCGTCGACCAGGCCGCGATAGGCCATGGCGTGCTCGACCGCGGCCGTCAGCCAGGTGGCCAAAGCTTGGTGCGGGGATGGGGAGGCGAGCAGCTCATCCGAGCGGGCTTTCAGGCCGCGCAGGCTTTCGCCCAGCAACGCCTCCAGTAGTGCCTGGCGGGTCGGGAAGTGCCGGTAGAGGGTCACGTTGCCGACGCCGGCGGTGCGCGCGATGTCGTTCAAGGAGGCGCCGACGCCGTGCTCGGCGAAAGCCGTCCGGGCGGTCGTCAGGAGCCGCTCGTAATTGCGTCGCGCATCTTTGCGCCCTACGGGCCGGGCCTGCGTTGATCGGTCCGCCACGGGAACCCTCCACATATTTGCCAAAACGAGGAACCTCCTCATATCTTAGCTCAGCACAAGCGAGGAACTTCCTCGTTTCTTTGGGTTCCATTCTGAGGAGTGCCATGACCGAGCAGAGCACGCACGTGGCAAGAGCGGGATCCGGGCCCGCCGGTGCCGCCCGACAGCAGCGCCACCCCGGTCTGGTGCTCGCCATCGTGCTGATCTGTCAGACGATGTTCATCCTGGACACCAACGTGGTGAACATCGCCCTCCCCGACATCCAGCACGACCTCGGCTTCTCGGCGGCCGGCCTGTCCTGGGTGCTCAATGCCTACATGCTGGCCTTCGGCGGTCTGCTGCTGCTCGGCGGTCGCATGGGCGACATCGCCGGCCAACGGCGGGCTCTCATCGGCGGGGTGGTCGTCTTCACCGCCGCCTCACTGGCCGGAGGGCTGGCCACATCGGCTGGGACGCTGCTGGCGGCCCGTGCCGGTCAGGGGATCGGCGCCGCCATTGCCGCACCGACCGTGCTCGCCCTCATCACCGTAGGCTTTCCGGACCCTGCACGCAGGGCGCGGGCACTGGGGGCTTATGCGGCAGTCTCCGGTTCCGGCGCCGCGATCGGGCTCATCGCCGGTGGCATGCTCACCGACTGGATCTCCTGGCGGTGGGTGCTGTTCATCAACGTGCCGATCGGCATCGTCCTGCTGACCCTGGCCCCGCTGTTCATCACCGAGACCGATCGCCACCCGGGCCGCTTCGACGTGGCGGGTTCGCTGACCTCGACGCTTGGCATGACCGCGCTCGTCTACGGCTTCATCCGCGCCGCCGAGCAGGGCTTCGGTGACGTGGTCACGCTCGGCGCGCTCGGCGTGGCCGCCATCCTGCTGGTCCTGTTCGTGGCCGTCGAGTCCCGTGCCCGGCAGCCGATCGTCCCGCTGCGGCTGTTCGCTGACCGCAACCGTGCCGGCGGCTACGTCGTGCTGCTGTTTGTCCTGGCCGCGGGCAACGGCATGTTCTTCTTTCTCACCCAGTTCCTGCAGCAGGCCCGCGGGTACAGCCCACTGCAGGCGGGGTTCGCCTTCGTGCCGCTGGCCCTGGTGATCCTTGCGTCCTCCGGTGTGGCGGCCCGGCTGCTGCCGCGCCTGGGTGCCAAGACGCTGATCGGCGTCGGAGCTGGGCTGATCAGCCTGGCTCTGCTGTGGATGACGCGGCTGACGCCCCAGGCCGACTACGCCACGGCGCTGCTCGGCCCCATGATGATCGCCGGTCTTGGCATGGGCATCTTGCTGGTGGGAGCAACCACCGTGTTGTCCTCCGGGATCCGAGCCGAGGATGCCGGCGCCGCCTCCGGCCTGCTCAATGTCATGCAGCAGATCGGCGGCGCGCTGGGGCTGGCCATCCTCGTCACGGTGTTCGGCGCGGCCACGCGCGCTTCGCGCGGACCGGCCCACCAGGTTCTCACTGAGGGAGTCACCGAGGCATTTACCGTCGCAGCCGCATTCACCGCCGGCGCAATCCTCCTGGCCCTGACCATGAAGAACCGGCCGGCTCCCACAGCCGAATCCGCAGCCGCGGAGGAGCTCACCCGATGACGTAGGAAGCAGCCTCATCTGCGCCAGTGATGAGATGCGGGAACGGGACCCAGTGCACGTTCTCCGTTCCGCCACACTCTGCCCCCCGACTCTGGGCAGCAGCGGCTCCGCCTGAATCCGAGGGGTGCGCCCGCTCTTCGGCGAGGCGGACTGGCGCGCGACGCCACCCACCAGATCGGAAGTGCCGATTCGCCAATTGGCCCGCGAAGAGGATCGGAACGGCCAGTAGCGACTCAGCCGTGTGGTGACTCTGACGACTGGACATCGTCGGGTTATGGCTGATCAGCGGGCCGCCGGGGTGACGGGTCGTCGCGCTCCAGCCACTGCACCGCGGCGAGGGATTGTTCCTCGGTGAGCCCGGTCGCGTTCTGTAGGTCTCCGGTCGAGATCTCGGTCCGGTTGTCCCGCCTGGCGACTTCAAGCGCGCGAAGGAGTTTCCTGGCCCCTGGTTCGGCGTCGATGCAGGGCCGGGCGGCCGCTTGGGCGTGGAGCTGCCTCATGTGATCGGCGGAGCAGGCGACCACCATCCGCCGTCCGTCCCAGGCGGGTTCGGTGGCGTGGGTCGCCGAGGAATCGGGCACGAGCCCGTACCGGCGGTGTTCTCCCGAACGTGCCCCCAGGGCCAAAGTAGCTGTGCGTAGCGAACCGTCACTCTTATGGCGTGATCAGACGTGGCTCAGCTCAGGCCCAGCGACCTGACCAGGTCGAGCATTTCGGCGCGGTGCAGGGCGGCCGGGTTGCCTGCTACGGGGTGAATGTGGCCGTCGATCTCCAGGGCGACCAGGCCGTGCATCCGGCCCCAGACGCGCAGCGCGAGGGCCGCCGCCGCGGGCGGCACGTCGGGGAGATCCTCCTGGATCTTTGCGGCGTAGTCCGGATGGAGGTCGGACCAGGAGGTGTCTTCGGGCTGGTGGCGCCGGGCATGCGGCCACGAGGCCGCCACCAGGCGGGTGAGCTCGCGGCACACACGGCGGGCCGTCTGGTCGACCGGCCCGTCCTCGGGCGGCTGGTAGCCCGGGACGGGGTGTCCGTAGAAGAGCCGGAAGCTCTCCGGATGGGCCAGTGCCCACTCTCTGAGCGCCCGACCCCAGGCCATCAGCCTGCCACCGGGGTCGGTGTTGGGCACCGCGTTGCTGGCGGACTCCAGCGCATCCGCGAGCGAGGCGGCGATCTCGCTGATCAGTGCCGTGATCAGGTCGTCCCGGGTGGGGAAGTAGCTGTAGATCGCGCGCGCGGTCATCCCCATCTCGCGGGCGATGCCCCGCAGCGAGATCGCTCCCGGGCCGCCTTCGGCCATCTGCCGCAGCGCGATGGTCTTGATCTCCCGGCTCGTCTCCACCCGCAGCCGCTCCCGGCGGCTCATCATGCCCCCGGCGCGTTCGCTCTGTTCGATGCCCACCTTGAACAGGTTACAGGGATGCGTTAGCCTTCGGCGGGTCAAAAGTACACGCCGTGTCCGAATGAAACGGAGTTTCCATGCCTGCTTACGTCATCGCCAACGTCGATGTGCTCGATGAGGAGGCCGGCTGGGCCTACGCCCCCGTTGCCCAGCGGTCGATCCTCGACCACGGCGGCCGCTACCTGGTCGCGGGCCCCGTGCCCGAACCCGCCGAGGGCACTTGGGCCTCCTCCCGGCTCCTGATCATCGAGTTCCCCGACATGGACCGTGCCCGGCAGTGGTACGACTCCCCTGAGTACCGGCGGGCCAGGCAAATCCGAGACGGCAAGGCCCGCGTCGGGCTGCTCTTCGTCGAAGGCTCCCCACCCGAAGGCTTCACCCTTCCCTCCTAGGAACTCTCCGGTGGAGGTGACCCCCGTGCGCTTGTCAAAGGCCGTTGGTGGACTGGTCGACGCTGCCGAGCGCGTTCTGCCGACCCGCCGAGCGGGCCCTGGGGGTCGGGAACATCCGACGAGCCGCAAAGTAGCTGTCCGCGATGGCGGTGACTGTGTGCTCGCAGAAATGACCGATTCGCAGAAGCTGGGGAGGGCCGGTAACGCCTTCGCCACTTCTGGTCCACTACCGCCCGTTCGGGGCACCCTGGAAACATGACGAAGACGTCGCCCGAGGCGGGACATGCGCCGGGTTCGCGGTCATGGCGGGTCGTGGCGATCGCCGCAGTCGTGGTGCTGGCAGTCTGCCTGGCGGCCGGGGTGCTGTGGTTCTTCGCCGATCCACTGCACTTACCCGACCAGGTGCTGCAGGTACTGGATCAGCGGGCCAGCGTGGTCGGCATGTTCACCGGCATGGCGCTGGGGGCGGCCGCGCTGGTGGTCGCCGTGGTGGCGTTGCGGGCGCAGTTGCGCGCCGAGCACGCCCCGGCACAGGCCGAGCAGCAGACCACGCCGCCCACAGTGTCGGCCTCGGGCGAGCGGGCGGTCGCCCTTGACGGCGGCAACTCCGGCATCATCTCCACCGGTGGCGGCGCGCGGAACGTGCAGATGCGGGCCGAGGCCTCCGGGCAGGGCCGGGTGTACCAGGCAGGTGGCGACCAGACCATCAACGAACGATGACCACCCCACCAGACGATCCCCAAGAGCTGCTGGACATCCAGATGGACGGCACCGCTCGTGAGCACGGCCGGGTGTACCAAGCAGCTCACAACCAGATCATCAACCACAGCGAGCACCACCACTATCCACCTGCGCCGGAGTCGGGCCAGATCGTCGAGGGCGACATCCCGCAATGTCCGCCCGGCTTCCAGCCACGCGAGCAACTGCTGCAGCGCGTGGCCGGCCTGCTCGGCGATCCCGCGCCCGGCCAGAGCGGTCAGGTGGCCGGCGGGGCAGCGGTGATCTGCGCGATGGCCGGAACCCCCGGGGTGGGCAAGACGATGCTGGCCGCCTCCTACGCCTGGGCATGCCAGGCCGCGCGCTGGCCAGTCATCGCCTGGATTGCCGCCGAGACCACCGACCAGCTCCTGACCGGCCTGGCCGCCCTGGCCGAACGGCTCGGCGAACGCAAGGCCGACGACGACGCCACGGCCGCCGCCGAACGAGCCAAGAATTGGCTGGCCGCCACCACCCGGCCGGCACTGCTGGTGTTCGACAACGCCACCGACGCCGCGGCGGTGCGCCGCTGGTGCCCGGCCACCGGCGCCACCCGCGTGCTCATCACCACCCGCAACCGCGCCTTCCTGCGCCTGTTCCAACCCGTTGAGGTCGAAGTCTTCACCACCGCCCAAGCCCACGCCTTCCTGCGCCGGCGCACCGGCCTCGAGGACGCCGACGATGTCGCCCAACTGGCCGGCGAGCTGGGATGCCTGCCACTGGCGCTGGCCCAGGCCGCCTCCGTGATCACCCGGCTGGGCCTCAGCTACAGCGACTACCTGAACCTATTGCGTGGCTTCCCCGTCACCGAGTATCTGCCCGCCCAGCACGGCGACGCCTACCCGGCCGGCACCGCCGGGGCGATCCTGCTGTCGGTCACCCAGGCCGAGACCGCACTACCCCAGGCCCACGACCTGCTGGAGATGCTCTCGGTGCTGTCTCCGGCCGGCGTCCCCCTGGAGGTCCTGCAAGCCTGGAGCACCCCCGACGGCGAGCCGCTACAGCTACGAACCCTGCTGGCCGACCTGGCCGATACCTCGCTGATCGCCTTCAGCGAGGACCATTCCGCTATCTTGGTGCACCGCCTGGTCCAGCGCGTCCTACGCGACCGCGCCGCCCACCACGGTGACTTTGACGCCATCCTGAGCCGGGCCACCAACCTGCTGCACGCCTTCAACACCACCCTGCCCGACGGCGTCCACACCTGGGCTGCACGCGGCGCCGTTGAAGTATTCATCGAACAGACCGATGCTCTCTATCGGCATGCCCACCTCAAGGACGGTCCTTCTAGCGAGCTTTTGGAGCTTTTTAGTTGGTGTAGCCACTACCTGTACGCACTGGCCGACCTTGCTCGTGCGGTCGCCCTGCGGGAGGTGACGGTTGCCGATCACGAGCGGATGCTGGGCGCCGACCACCCCTCAACCTTGACCTCCCGCAACAACCTCGCCTACACCTACCAGGCGGCGGGGGACCTGCGTCAGGCCATCTCCTTGTACGAGGCCACACTCGCCGATCGGGAACGGG
>NZ_JBFAOV010000031.1:73342-73634 GCF_040675375.1 Nonomuraea sp. NPDC049607 | reverse complement strand
GGTGCTGGGCGCCGACCATCCCTCAACCTTGACCTCCCGCAACAACCTCGCCCACGCCTATCGAACGGCGGGGGACCTGCGTCAGGCCATCCCCTTGTACCAGGCCACACTCGCCGATCGGGAACGGGTGCTGGGCGCCGACCATCCCTCAACCTTGACCTCCCGCAACAACCTCGCCCACGCCTATCGAACGGCGGGGGACCTGCGTCAGGCCATCCCCTTGCACGAGGCCACACTCGCCGATCGGGAACGGGTGCTGGGTACCGACCATCCCGACACGCTGGGCTCCCGC
>NZ_JBFAOV010000031.1:0-73243 GCF_040675375.1 Nonomuraea sp. NPDC049607 | reverse complement strand
CAACAACCTCGCCCACGCCTACCAGGCGGCGGGGGACCTGCGTCAGGCCATCTCCTTGTACGAGGCCACACTCGCCGACCGGGAACGGGTGCTGGGTACCGACCATCCCGACACGCTGGGCTCCCGCAACAACCTCGCCCACGCCTACCAGGCGGCGGGGGACCTGCGTCAGGCCATCTCCTTGTACGAGGCCACACTCGCCGACCGGGAACGGGTGCTGGGCGCCGACCATCCCTCAACCCTGACCTCCCGCAACAACCTCGCCGCCGCCTATCAGGCGGCGGGGGACCTGGAGCGGGCCCTCCCGTTGTACAAGCAGACGCTGGCCGAGCGTGAGCGGGTGCTGGGCGGCGACCACCCCGACACGCTGGCGTCCCGCAACAACCTCGCCGCCGCCTACCGAACCGCGGGGGACTTGGAGCGGGCCATCTCGTTGTACGAGGCCACCCTCGCCGACCGTGAGCGGGTGCTGGGCACTGACCACCCCGACACGCTGGCCTCACGCAACAACCTCGCCAGCGCCTACCGAACCGCGGGGGACTTGGGCCGGGCCATCCCCCTGCTGGAGGCCGCCTTCGCCGACTGCGAGCGGGTGCTGGGCGCCGACCACCCTACGACTCGCATTGTCCGAGAGAACATTGAGACGGTGAACGCCAACAGCATGCGCCACGGTGCCCGCGGATGGAGGCGGCTGTTCCGGAGGCGGGGCCGCGCCACTGGCGAATCTTGAGGGTGCTGGATCCTTCAGATGACGATCGTATTTTACAGACCGGCCATGCCGGCCATCAGAAGGCACTGGGAGCCTTCAACAACTCCGGCGGTTCAGCAACTCTTGAACACTGTTTGTTGACAGAATTGCCGACGTGGCCGACGCCCTGCAGCTCTGCGCCTGCCGATAATCTCATCCACGCTGGTCAAGCGGGCATGTGAGTATGTGTGGAGGACGCCGCCGAGCCGGTCTCTTAGGCGTACGTCGAGGTTGGCGGTCGTTCCAGAGCAGTAGCGGTCGAGGAGTTCAGGGCGGCAGTGCTGCACCCATCGCTCCGTGATGGAGTTCATGCGCGGCATCCGCATGCTGGTGAGCACCGTCGTGATGCCGGCGTCGGCGAGGACCTCGTCCATGAGGGCCGGGAACTTGCCATCCCTGTCTCGGATCAGGAAGCGCGTCCGGCAGCCCGCCGGCTCGGGTTCGGCGTGGCGTAGCGCGCGCGGTGGCGCACTGTGTGCGTATAACTACTCTGTGCCGAACGAAGTGCAGAAGGTGATTTGTGTCGGTGGCGGACCCGCCGGCCTGTATTTCGCGATCCAGATGAAGCTGCGCGATCCTTCGTGTGACATATCCGTTTTCGAGCGCGATCCGGAGGGTTCGACGTACGGCTGGGGCGTGACGTACTGGGGCAGCCTGCTCGACCGGCTGCACGAGAGCGATCCCGAGTCGGCCCGCGCCATCGGCGAGGCGTCCGTGCGGTGGCAGGACGGGATGGCCCTCGTCGGCGGCCGCACCACCACGCACCGCGGCGACGAGGGCTTCGGCATCGGCCGCCACCGGCTGCTCGGCATCCTGGCCGACCGGGCGATCGCACTCGGCGTGCGGGTGGAGTTCGAGCGCGAGATCCTCGGCGAGGTCCCGGACGCCGACCTGGTGGTGGCCGCCGACGGGGTGAACAGCCCGCTGCGCGGCCGCCACGACTTCGGCACCGAGGTCGCCACGGGGGGCAACACCTACATCTGGCTCGGGACCACCAAGGTCTTCGACGCCTTCACCTTCGCCTTCGTGGAGACCGAGCACGGCTGGATCTGGTGCTACGGCTACCGCTTCGACGACGAGCGCAGCACCTGCGTGATCGAGTGCGCGCCCGCCACGTGGCGCGGGCTCGGGCTCGACCGCGCCGACGAGGCGGGCAACCTGGAGCTGCTGGAAAAGCTGTTCGTCGACGTGCTCGACGGGCATCGGCTCGTCGGGCGCGGGCAGGGCGTCGCGCAGTGGCTGCGCTTCCAGACCGTGACGAACCGCTCCTGGCACTGCGGCAACCTCGTCCTGCTCGGCGACGCCGCGCACACCACGCACTACTCCATCGGCGCCGGGACCACGCTCGCGATCGAGGACGCCATCGCGCTGGCCGGCGCGATCGAGCGCCACCCCGCCCTGGCGCCCGCGCTCGCGGCCTACGCGCGGGAGCGCAAGGCCGCGTTGTTGCCGGTCCAGAGCGCCGCCCGCTACAGCGCGCGGTTCTACGAGGACCTGCCGCGCTACCTGCGCCTGGAGCCCGCGCAGATGTTCGCGCTGCTCGGCCAGCGGCACTCGCCGCTGTTGTCGTACATGCCGCCGCGGCTGTACTACCGGCTCGACCGGGCGGTGAGCCGGCTGGAGGCGGCGCGCAAGTTCAAGCGCTGGGCCGGGCACCGGATCGCCGGGTCACTGCAGTCGTTGTCGCGCTGACGGGGTCAGCGCGGGTCGCGGACGAGGCGGCCGATGACGGAGTGGACCCTGCCGTCGTCGAACGAGTCCGGGCCGATCAGCAGGGTCACAGCCATCACCGGTGGCAAGGCCACGAGTGCTGCCGGCGGCTCCCTCGGTGTCGATGCGCAGCGTTCGGCTCTCTCGTCGCTCATGGCACGCCGATGCGCCGGCTGATCGAATCCGGCGCCCTGCGCGGAGACCGCTGATCGGCCTGCGCGACCCGGGCTCCGCACCGGGCACCGGCACCCCAGAACCCGTTCCCCGGGGCCGATCACGGCTGTCGGCGCCCGACACCGGCCATCGCTGACTGTCCGGCTTGCCGCGTTTGTCAAATGGGCGTCACCAGAGGTGTACTGCCTTCCGGAAAGCTGATCATCCGATCACGCACGAGGGAGGACCGGTGGACTTCGCGATCCTCGGCACCATTCGCCTCAATGGTCCCGGCGGCCGGATCCGTCTCAGCCGCAAGCAGCGGGCCGTGATCGGGGTCCTGCTGCTCCACCCGAACGCGACCGTTTCCACCGAACGCCTGATCGGCGCCCTCTGGGACGACCCGCCCCGCTCGGCACTGTCCAACGTCCAGACCTACGTCCATCAGCTCCGCCGCTCCCTGGAGGGCAGCGGCCTGTGGCTGGGGACCGAGGGGTCGGGGTACGCCTGCGAGGTCCCGCCGGAGCGTCTGGACCTGCTGGTGTTCGAGGAGGGCGTACGCCGGGCGCGCAGGGAACGGGCGAACGGCGACCTGGTGGCGGCCGAGCGCGAGTACGCGGCCGCCGTCGCGTTGTGGCGCGGAACCCCGGCCGAGGACGTACCGCTCAGCGGGGCCGTGGCGCCGCGGATCACCGAGCTGGAGGAGCAGCTGGCGGTGGCCAGATCGGAGTGGATCGACGTACGGCTCGCGCTCGGCCACGACGGCCTCGCCGCCGAACTGCGTACCCTCGTCGCCGCCCACCCGCTGCGTGAGCGTTTGCGAGAGCAGCTCGTGGTCGCCCTGCACCGCAGCGGGCGGCGGGACGAGGCCCTCGACGCCTTCCGCGAGGCGCGTGAGCTGCTGGTGGCCGAGCTGGGCATCGAGCCGGGCCCGGAACTGCGCCGCCTGCACGCCGCGCTGCTCTCCGGCGACGCCGACCGCCGTTCGCCGCTGCTCCCCGGCGAGACCGATCATCACTCGCCACCGGCCGGAGAGGCCGGGCGCCACTCGCCGCCACCGGCAGGAGAGGGCGGTCGTCATTCGCCGCCGCCGGCCGCGGACGCCGACCGGCACGGCATGCCGCCTTCCGCGGACGTCGAAGCGGGCGCGCGGCCGATGGCGTTCCGGGGGCTGTGCCAGTTACCCGGCGACACCGCGGACTTCGTCGGGCGTGAGGGAGAGGTCGCCGAGCTGCTGAGGCTGCTGCGGGCGGCCGCGGATCGGCTCGGTCCGCCCATCGTGGTCGTGTCCGGTCTGCCCGGCGTGGGCAAGACCACGCTCGCCGTACGACTGGCGCACCTGTTGCGAGCCGACTATCCCGACGGGCAGCTCTTCGTCCGGCTCGGACGGGACGCGCGCGGCCCCCGGGAGCCCGGCGAGCTGCTGGACGTGCTGCTGCGCTCGCTCGGCCTCGACGGCGCGCTCATCCCCGTCCCGGTCGAGGAACGCGCGGGACTGCTGCGTCAGCGGCTGGCCGACCGGGCGGTGCTCCTCGTGCTGGACGACGCCGTCGAGGAGGACCAGCTCCGCCACCTGCTGCCGGGCACCGCACGCGGCGCCGTCCTGGTGACCTCCCGCTCTCCGCTGCCCGCCCTGGAAGGTGCCGTACGGCTCCCGCTCGACCTCCCCGACGAGAGAGACGCCAGGCTCCTGCTGGAACGCGTGGCGGGCCGGGACCGCATCGGTTCGGCGCCCGGCGCGGCCGAGCAGATCCTGCGTTCCTGCGGCCGGTTGCCGCTGGCCATCCGGGTCGCGGGAGCCCGCCTGGCCACCCGGCCGGTCTGGCCGGTCAGCGAGTTCGCCACCCGGCTGGCCGGACGGGGCCTGGACGAGCTGGTCGTCGGCGGGCTGGACGTGCGCGCGACGTTCGAGCCGAGCTACGCGGCGCTGCCGGCCCCGGCCAGGCGCGCGTTCCGGCTGCTGGGCCTGGCCGGGCTGGACAGCGTGGCGGAGTGGTCGGTCGCGGCCCTCCTCAGACGACCCGCCGCGGAGACGGACGCGGCGCCCGCCAGACCGCCTGGCTCGGACGGGGATGCGGACAAGCTGGGGGCGGCCGCGCTGGAGGCGGATGCGGCGCTGGAGACGCTGGTCGCGCGGGGCATGCTCACCTCGACCGAGGTGGACGGGGCCGGACAGCCCCGCTACCGGCTGCACGACCTGCTGCGGGTGTACGCGCGGGAACGGGCGCAGGCGGAGGAGACCCCCGAGGGGCGGCGTGCGGTGCTCACCTGGCACGTGCTGGAATGCCTGCGGCGTACCCGGGCCGCCACGCGCCGCCTGCCGATCCTGCTGGCCCCGCCGTACGAGCGCGAGCCGGAGGAGGGACCGGCGCCCGACGTGCGGGTGAGCGAGATGTGGCTGGCGGCCGAGCGGCGTACGCTGATGCTCGCCCTCAGCACCGCCGCCGAGCTGGGCCTGAACGACGCGGCGGCCGAGCTGGGGCACCACCTCACCAGCTATTTGATCATGGATCGGTTCCTGGCCGACGCCGAGCGGGTCCAGCAGATCGTGATCGGGCTGGGCGATGGGCGCGCCGCGCTGCGGGCCCGGCTGCTGCTGGCCACGGTGGAGATCGAATGGGGTCGGTTCCTTTCGGCCGAGACCATGTGCGGCGCGCTTCTGGCGGAGTTCGGCCGCGCCGGTGACAGGCATGGAGCGGCGTACGCGCTGATCGTCAGGGCCGCCGCGCGGCACGGCATGGGCCATCTGGACGAGGCGCTGGCCGACGCGTACGCCTGCCTCGACCTGATGGCGGCTCACGGCGACGCCGCCGGGCTGGCGTACGCGTGGACCTGGCCTGTCTGGATCCACGTCGAGCGCGGTGAGCACGGGCGGGCCGTGGAGATCGCCAGAGCGCGGCTGGAGGTGACCGAGAAGGACGACTACGCCATCCGCGGCAACCTGCTGCGCGGCCTCGGCACCGCCCTCTACCAGCGGGGCGAGACGGCGGAGGCCGTCGTCCGCTACCGGGAGGGCCTGCTGGCGGCGCAGGCGCTCGGCGATCGCGCCGAGACGAGCAAGGCGCTGCGCCGGCTGGGGGAGGCACTGGGTGCGCTGGGCCGCTTCGACGAGGCGGCCGAGACACTGGCGGCGAGCCTGCGGCTGTTCGTGGAAAGCGGCGACACCCTGGGCGAGGCGCTGGCCGGGCACGCGCTCGGCGTCGTGCACCTGCGCCAGGGCGAGCCCCGCCGGGCGGTGGCGGACCTGCGGGCCGCGCTGGAACGGCTCGGCGGCGACGGGCCTCCGGTGTGGCGGGCCCGCGCTCTCAGAGAGCTGGGCCGGGCCTACGCCCTGCTGGGGCGGCACGAGGAGTCGGCGGCGGCGTGGCGCGGCTC
This sequence comes from Nonomuraea sp. NPDC049607, assembly GCF_040675375.1. Classification (NCBI taxonomy): domain Bacteria; kingdom Bacillati; phylum Actinomycetota; class Actinomycetes; order Streptosporangiales; family Streptosporangiaceae; genus Nonomuraea; species Nonomuraea sp. NPDC049607. The sequence goes on along the minus strand of NZ_JBFAOV010000031.1, from coordinate 67,257 downwards.
CCTCGCCCTGTTCGGCGACGCGGCGGAGGGACGGGAGGTGGCCGCGTTCCTGGCGCCCTGACCGACGCTATTCGCCGAGCCGCCACACGACCGGCACGCCCTGCGTTCCCGCCAGCCTGGCCTCCTTGCGCGCCAGCCCCGGCGTGGCGCCCTCGGCGACCAGCACGCCCTCGGGCGACAGGGCGGCCCACATCCCGGCGGGCGCGTCGGCCACCTCCAGCGCCCGGTTCACCTCCGGCCGGGCCGGGGCGGGCGTCCGGCGGGCCTGCCACCGCCGCCAGTACAGCCACTGCACGACGATCAGCGGCCCGAGCACGGTCAGCAACGGCAGCAGCCGGCCATGGGACAGGACGAAGGCGATGGACAGAGCCAGCAGGACGGCCTCCAGGCCGGCGGCACACCAAGCGGCCGCCTTCCCGTACGCCCGTAGCGCCACCACCGGCCAGATCGACAACATCAGGCAGTCGCCGAGCCCGATGAGGGCGGGATCGTCGCCATAGGAGGAGGCCAGCACAGGCGCGAACGGCAGCCCCTGCATCCGCTGGACGAAGTCGGCGGTGAGCGACGTCAGCCCGGTGGCCAGCGTGTCGTACAGGGTGAGGGCGGCGGCCAGGGCGGCCACCTGCGCGGGCGTGATCGCCGCCTGCACCCACATGTTCACCACGCCGACGACGAGCAGGATCAGCAGGGCGTCGTTGATCACAAGGAGCGCGGCCGGCCGTCCCAGCGCGAAGGCGGTGACGTCGGCGGCGCACAGGAGCAGGGCGGCGATCATGCCCCACCGGCCGCCCAGCACGGGGGCGAGGGTGAGCTGGGTCAACGTCAGGACCACGAGCCCGAAGATCGACACGACGACGCCCGTGGGCAGGTGGAGGTACGCGAACGGCATCACGACCAGCGTCACCACCATGACCGCGATGTCCGCGCCCACCATCCGGCCGACCGGCGGTCTGGGCATGACGTAACGGCGCAGGTACGCGGCGGTGAGCGCGACGGCCAGAGCGACGAGGGCGTACAGGGCGAGCACGTACGGGGTCATCACAGTCCTCGCTCGAAGCTGATCTCCAGCAGGTCGGTGCGCAGCCGGCAGGGCGTGGGCAGGTCCTCGGCGGTCTCGACCAGGACGATGCCGGTCAGAGGCAGCCCGTGGGCGCGCTCCTCCAGGCGGCCGAGCAGGCCCTGCTCGGCCTTGCCCGCGACGACGTACAGGATGGTGCCCTCAAGGGCGTACCGGGTGGGCAGCGGCAGCGCGTGCTCGGCCTGCAGCAGGTCCAGCACGTCACGCGTGGTCAGCCCGCCGGGCGACCTGCGGCCGAGCACCCGCGAGGTGGCGGGCAGGGCGGCGAGGGCGCACGTCGGGGGCTCGGCCAGAACCTGGACGAGGTCGCCGGTGACGTACCTGAGCAGAAGCGTGGTGTCGCGGAACGTGGAGTACGGCGTCACGACGATCGTGCCGACCTCGCCGGGAGCGGCGGGGGCCAGGGTCTCGGGGTCGAGTATCTCGACCAGGCCCTGGTCGGCGGACAGGTGCAGATGACCGTCGGGGCAGACGCGGCCGGACACCGGGGCGATCTCGGTCATGCCGTACCCGTCGCGGACCTCGGCCCCGAACGCGTGCTCCGCCCGCTCGCGCAACGCGTCGGTGAGGACCTCGCCGCCGGACCAGATGGTGGTCAGCGCGAAGTCGGCGGCCCGCCAGCCGCCCCGCTCGGCCTCCTGCACGAGCGCCGCGAGGTGGGAGGCCGGCACGTTGAGGTGAGACATCTGCGCGCGCTTGCCCGGAACGTGCAGCGGAGTGGCCAGCCGGTCGAGCGTGGCGGCCGGGTCGATGGTGCCCAGGTGGGCGAACACGGCCCCGGTGCGGGTGACGGCCCGTTCGGTGAGGATCTGCGCGACGGACCGCGAACTGCTCGCGTTGGCCCACACGTCGTCCGTGCGCACGTTCCCGGACATCATGAGCGAGAGCGCCGACAGGCACGACAGCAGCTCGATCTCGTAGGCGGAGAACCACACGAGCGTGGGCGTGCCCGTCGTGCCCGTCGTGTGCGCGAGCACGGATGGCCTGGCCAGGTCGGAGACGAAGGCCGCCGGCCTGCCGCGCAGGTCGGCCTTGGAGGTGGGGGCGATCGAGGACAGGGTTTGCGGGGTGATGGAGGCCGGGTCCACGCCGTGCTCCGCGAACCACCGCCGGTAGTAAGGGCTCTCCGCCGCCGCGTGGGCCACCGTGCGCCGCAGCCGCCGCCGGGTGAGGTCCTCCTGGAGCTCGGGGTCGTTGCCCGCGATCAGGTCGTCGGCGCCCTCGCCGGGCGAGCCGAACGTCTCCAGCGTCTCGCGCATGTCGTCGACCAGCGTGTAGACGTCCCGCAGCCGGAACCTGCGCCCCGACATCATCGACCAGGCGTAGCCGAGCTGGCGTACCGCGGTGCCGAACACGCCGCTTTCCTCCCGTCGTGGTGTCCCCCGGGAGAGGGCTCCCGGGGGATCACTCGCTGTTCGTCAGACCTGCAGCCCGAAGATGGCGCTGGACAGGGTGCTGACGGCGTACTTCGCGTAACGACGGGCGGTCTTGACCATGACGAACTCCCAGTTCTTCAGGGGGCGCACCGATCGCGCCCTCTGCGATCAAGAGTGCGAGCCGCTGCCAGAGATCCCCTACACAGTCGCTACAAAGTCATTACAAACAGCTGGTGGCGGGCCCCGTCACCCGCCGGTGAGCCGATGCCGGGTCTCGCAGCAGTCTCCGGCGGCCCAGATCCCGACGGCCAGGCGCCCGTCCGGCTTGGGCCGCAAACCGCCGGTCGGGCCGCTCGGCAGCTTGGTGAGGTCGGGGTTCAGCCAAGATGATGGCGAAACCCGCATGGGATTTGAACGGGCTCCGGGGCGGGAGGGCTCGGACAAGTGGCGAGGGCTCGTGGCGGACCCGATGGCTCGGAGGACCTGCAACTCGGGCTAACGGAGGACTCGGTAGCGAAGATGAGCCTCGCTCGCGAAGGCTGATGTGTCGAGGCGCTCAAGCTCGATGTGCCGCCCAAGGCCTGCGAACAGCGAGATGCCGTCGCCGAGCAGGACCGGCGCAACGTCCAGGTGGAGCTCGTCGACGAGACCGAGCCGCAGGCACTGTCGTGAGATGGTTCCTCCGAGCAGGCTGACCCAGCCGTCCCCGGCCGCTTGCGTGGCCAGTCTGACGGCCTCGTTGATGTCGTCGACGACGAAGTTGTACGTGATGCCGTCGCGCTCGATCGGCTCATGGGCGCTGTGGGTCATCAGGTAGACCGGGACCTTCAGCATGCCGCCGTACGGGATCTCGCCGTCCTCGATGGTCTGGGTCTTGTTCGCGCCGCCGACCACCGCGCCGATCCGGCTCATCACCGTCCCCACGACGGCGTCGTCCTCGGGAGCGGAGGGTCGGCCGAACATCCAGTCGACCCCGCCGTCCTCCCTTGCCATGAACCCGTCAAGAGTGATGGTCGCGTGGACGATCACGGTGGCCATGAGCCGCTCCTATCTCCGAGAGGTGAGTCGATCGACTCGCCTCTATGACCGTAATCGTGCTCGTCATGGTGAGTCAAGGAACTCGCCTCGATGAGATACTGAACGGATGACACGTGGACGCTCCTCGTACCACCGTGCGGTGGCCGCGACCAACCGCGAGGCGATCCTCGGCGCCGCCGCGCAGCTCTTCCTGGAGTTCGGGTACGACCGCACGCCACTGGCACGTGTCGCCGAGCAGGCAGGGGTGTCCAAGGCGACGCTCTTCAAGCAGTTCCCGACCAAGGCCGAGCTCTTCGAGGCAACGGTGCTCGCGGCAGGCGGATCGCCGGCGCCGGAACCGGTCGAGATCCCGACCGGCGACCTCTATGCGGGCTTGGTGGTGCTAGGTCGCGCGTATTCGGAACTGTTGACTCGTCCTCGCATGGTCGCCCTGATGCGAACCGTGATCGCCGAATCGCACCACTTCCCCGAACTGCGCGAGCGGACCTTCGACTTCGGCACGCTGCCTGTGCTGCAGGCGCTGGGGCGCTATCTGCGGGAGGCGCACTCCGCAGGCAGCGCCGACATCGATGATCCGGATCTGGCATCCGCACAGTTCCTCGGCATGATCGCGTCCGCGATCTTCTGGCCGCGCCTCACGCACGGTACGTGGTCGATCACCAAGGAAGAGCAGTCGCGAGCGGTCGACGAAGCAGCCCGAACGATCGCCGCGCGCTTCGCAACTCCCTGACGTGATCATCCGCGTCCGGGGCAGTGCCCGACCTCAGGCGGACAGCCTCCTCGCCCGGCACCGCGCCATGCTGGAGCAAAGTGCCTGGCAACTCCCACCCGTCGCGTCCGGTCGAGGCCTTCGGCGGTCGCCACCCGTGTGAGCTGGTGGCTGATGCCCGCGTCTCTACCGCGGGTCGAGTACGCGTGTCATCCAGATCGAGTCACCGTGTTCGGCGTCCTCGTCGATGCGGTCGCTTCGGTGGAAGCCGAGTTTCTCAAGGACGCGGAACGAGGGTGTGTTCCACTCCCGTACGGTGGCCCAGAGGCGGTGACGCCCTGTTCGAATCGCGGCTTCCAAGACCGCACGGGCGGCTTCTGTCGCATAACCATGGCCGTGAGCTCGTTGTGCCAGCTCGTACGCGATCTCAGGTTCGTCGAACGATCCCTGGCCGACGGTCAATCCGCAATACCCGATGAACTCACCGGTGTCGCGCAGCTCTATGGCCAGCAACCCGAGCCCGGGAGCCGCCGTCAGCGGATTGTCAACGAGCCAGCTGCGGACGTCCTCGACCGTCGGCCGTCCCTCGGCGTCGATCCGGCGGGCCGCCGGCACTCGCGGGTCCCGCTCGAACCACAACCCGCGGAACTGCTCTGCGTCCGACGGCACCCACCGTCGCAACCGCAGCCGCTCAGTCATCAGCTCCGCCGGTAGATCCTCATATGTCCTCATCCGGCCAACCTAACCCAGTGCTGGTCACCCTCGGACCCGACAAAAGCGGTAGCGGGAATGTCGGGAGATCCGGGCCGGTGACGTCGCACGATGGGGGCATGGACGACACGACCTTGACATCCCGTTTCCTCCGCGACGGCTTCGTGAAGCTGGAGGGTGCCGTCGCGCCGCGCGTGGCCGCAGACTGTGCGCGGCTGCTGTGGCGGGAGACGGGCTGCGACCCGGACGACCCGTCCACGTGGACGCAGCCCGTGCACTGGGTGGCCGGTATGGCGCAAGGACCGTTCGCGGCCGCACCCAATTCCCCGGCCCTGCATCATGCGTACGACCTGCTCGTCGGCGCGGGACGCTGGGAGCCGCGCTACTCACTGGGCACCTTCCCACTGCGCTTCCCCCACGAGGAGGAGCCGAACGACGCGGGCTGGCACATCGAGGGGAGCTATCTGCCGGAGGGCGAGAGCTGGTACTTCACGAATCTGCGCTCCCAGGGGCGGGCGCTGTTGATGCTCTTCCTGTTCAGCGAAGTCGGTGAGGAGGACGCCCCGACCCGGATCCGGGTCGGCTCACACCTCGACGTGCCGAAGGTGCTGGAGAAGTACGGGGAGGACGGGGCGAGCGGGCTGACCCTCGCACCCGATCTGGTGGCGGCGTCCGACCACCGGCCGCTCGCCCTCGCCACCGGGTCCCCGGGCGACGTCTTCCTGTGCCATCCGTTCCTGGTGCACGCCGCACAACCGCACCATGGGGTGCGGCCGCGCTTCATGGCCCAGCCGCCGCTCCTACCGGCCGCGCGGTACGAACTGGATCGGGCCGACGGCGCGTACTCACTGGTGGAGATTGCGATCCGCCAGGGGCTGGGACGGGACGGGGGCGGCGCTGGATAGAGGTGCCTGACGGCTATCGTCGGCAGGGCGGCCGTGCAGAGGCTGTGGAAGGAGGGCACGCATGCTGGAGCGGCTGAACCAGGCCATGGAGCACATCGAGGGCCATCTCGACCAGGCCCTCGACGTGGAGGAGCTGGCACGCGTCGCGGCCACCTCGGAGCAGCACCTGCGCCGGATGTTCTCCGCGCTGGCGGGCATGCCGCTCGCGGAGTACGTCCGGCGCCGCCGGCTCACCCTGGCGGGCGCCGAAGTACTCGCGGGGCGTGAAACGCTGCTGGATATCGCGGTGCGCTACGGCTACGGCTCCGGTGAGGCGTTCGCGCGGGCGTTTCGTGCCATGCACGGCATCGGGCCAGGCGAGGCCCGGCGTACCGGCGCCGCGCTCACCTCCCAGTCCCGAATGGCCTTCCGCCTCACCATCGAAGGGAGCAGCAGCATGCGGTACCGCGTCGTGGACAGGGCGGACTTCACCGTCGTCGGGTTCAAGGCCCGGGTCCCGCTGGTGCACGCGGGCCCGAACCAGGCAATCATCGACTTCGTCCGTAGGATCGATCCGCAGGCTCTGGAACGCCTGGAGAAGCTGTCGGACCAGGAACCGTACGGCATCGTCGCGGTGTGCGACGACATGGAACCCGGCCGCGCCGAGGGTGATGAGCTCGACTACCACCACGGCGTGATCACCTCCGCCGCCGCTCCGGAAGGCACGACCACACTGGCCGTCCCCGCCGGCACCTGGGCGGTCTTCACCACCTCCGGGCCCGCCCCACGGGCCATCCAGGAGCTGTGGCGGGACGTGTTCACCGAGTGGTTCCCGTCGAACCCGTACCGCACCCGCACCGGCCCCGAGATCCTCCGCATCCAGCTGTCGCCGGACAAGACGGAGGCCGACGCCGAACTGTGGCTCCCGGTGGAGCCCGAGCACCGCTGAACACGGCGACCTACCCCCCCGGGGTGGACGTCCGGGGCTGACCTTCGCGATGGCATCCCCCGGACACGAATGCTGGGTCAGGGCCGTAGGAAGCGATGGAGTGCACGTGAGGCGGCCATTCGGCCGGTCCCGGCCGCCGCCCGGAAGGCAGCCGTTCCCGGCGGAACGGGGTCGCCAGATGCCTGGTCAGTGCCCGTTCCTGGCTCTGGGGCCGGCTCCAGACCCGGTTAGGCCTCCTCGCATGCGATCTCGGGCGGGCAGCTGACCTTCGCGCCGCCGAACCTGACCCGGGTACCGCCAGGCACGCTCAGCCGGTAGTCGGCGCCGCAGTCGCCGCCCCCGCATTCGTAGTCGATGGTCATGCGGTGCTCGCTCCACGACTCGGTGTGGCGCTTGGGGCCGGTCCAGCGCAGCCTGCGGTCGACCACGACCTCGCCCGCCGGCCCGGTGACCACGGTGATCGTCACCGGGCCGCTGGAGTCGACCTCCAGCTCGTCTCCGGTCAGTCGGTACGTGCCGCGGGTGGTCTCCGAAGCGGGCACCATCGGCTCACGGCTGTTGCTGTGGATCAGCATCGCGCCCCCGGCGATCGCGGCAGCAGCCAGCAGGGCGGTGGCTGCGAGGATCTTCTTCATGCCTCAAAGGTAGGAACTCGCGGCCCCGGCGAACGATGGTGCTGCTTTCCCACTTGACGGTGGTGCTGGCCCCCCTCGAACAGGGGTGCCGGATGATGGCCGACGCGGAGCCCACCACCCTGACACTTGAGACGCCCCGGCCGCCGTTCTCCTTCCGCAGTTCGAGGTCCGCGCTGACTCCAACGGCGGCGCCGGCGGGTCTGCCACCACCGAGCTCGCCGGCGGCAGCACCGTTGCGCCCGACGTTCTAGTCGGTGAGCAGGATGTCGTCCAGGCACAGCGTGTACGGCACGTCAGCGCCGCCCACCTGGAACAACACCTGGGCCTCCCGGTCGGAGACCTTGGCGGTGTTCTGGTAGGTGTAGGTCCGGGAGCCGGTGCCGACCTCGGGGTAGCCGTCCACGATCGCGGTGTGCGTCTCGCCGCTGCCCTGGACCAGTGACCTGATCTTCACCGTCCGCGTCGCCGACGCCTTGAAGCTCAGCCGGTACGTCTTCCCGGCCTCCACACCGATGCCGCTCTGCCCGATCATCGCGGCCCACACGTTGTCACCACCCGCGGGAACGTGGGCGCACAACCGCCCGCCCGTCGCCTCGATCGGGGTGTTCTTGGACGCCCACCAACCCTTGACCCCGTTGTCCAGCGAGCCGTTCACGACGCTCTGGTGCACGGGCACGAGAGAGACATTGTCCAGGCACAACGTGTACGGCGCGTCAGCGCCGCCCACCTGGAACAACACCTGGGCCTCCGTGTCCGGCCCCTTGGCCGTGGCCGCGTAGCTGAACTTCTTCGGGCTGCCGCCGACCTCGGGGTAGCCGTCCACGATCGCGGCGCGCTTCTCGCCGCCGCCCTGGACCACCGACCTGATCCTCGTCGTCCTCGTGGCGGTCGCCTCGAAGCTCAACTGGTAGGTCTGTCCGGCCTGGACCGCGATGCCGCTCTGCCCGATCATCGCGGCCCACACGTTGTCACCACCCGCGGGGACCTGGGCGCACAACCGCCCGTCGGTCACCTTGATCGGGGTGTTCTTGGACGCCCACCAGCCCTTGACCCCGTTGTCCAGGGAGCCGTTCACCACGGCGTCGCCGGCGGGCGCGGCGGCGTACGCGGGAGTCGCCGCCGCGGCCATCGCCACGAAGGCGCCCACGGCGATGAGGCGCATCGATAGAGGATTCATGAAAAATGATCTTAGGAAGGACGTCACCATCGGCACAGAGCCAATTCGTGGTCACGCAGTTGGGCCAACCTGCCGCGGGCGGCCCTGTCGGCCTGGTGCTCAGATCGACGTCACCGCAGGCGACGTGACGTCGCGCGGGACCTCCCGAACGCGACACGTCGATCTGCTCTCACGAGTGGACCTGCGTGCGGTGGAGGGTGACGAAGGAGGCGAGAACGGCGGCGAGGCCGTCGGACGCGTTCACGGTGGAGTGCCGCAGCGGCGTGCCGGATTCGATGGAACGGGCGATCTCCTGGTACACGAGCCCGCGCAGGACCCGGACGGGCGGGATCTCCCGCATGGCCCTCGATCCCATGCGTTCGAAGACCAGCGTGCTGCCGCTGACCGTGAGGCGCGCATCGGTGTCGAACAGGCTGAGCCGCTCAGACGGAACCGCGGAACAGGTCGTGCCGGCGAAGGCGAGCCGCGAGCCGTTGTGGAAGCTCACCAGGCCGATGGCCCGCCCTCCCGGATCGTCGTCGACCTGGATCCTCGTGTCGGCCGGCTCGCCGAGAAGCTGACAGGCCAGATCCAGGTACGGCGTGAGAATCCGGGCGAGTGCCCGTTTCTGCCGCGTCGGCCCCCAGCGGAACCACAACGGGTTGCGGAACTCCTCGAAGGGGTGTGACCGCGAGACCTCGAGTGTCGCGCAGGTCGTCGCCGTCCAGGTCCAGGCTCGTACCTCGGCCGGCACCGCCATGCGGAACGGCATCATGACGCCGATCAGCGCTGTGTCACGCCGGGTCAGCTGCCGGAGCTGCGCCAGTTCCTGGGGGGAGGGGGCGGGTTCCTGCAGGAGTACCGCCTTGCCCGCCTCGGCCGCCTGCCGGACCAGGGCGACTCTCGCCTCCGTGTGGGTGCACAGGACGATGAGCCGGATGTCCGGGTCGAGCAGCAGGCTCTCCCATGTCGCGTCGGTGGGGGCACCGTCCGCGTCCACGACCGGGTCCCGGCTCAGCGCGTGGACGAGCTGGAAGCCCTCGTCGCGCAGCAGGTCGTCCACGGCCTGCTGATGGAGGGGACTGCCGCCGACGACGGCGGCCCTGATCGTCACGGCACGTCCGCCGTTTCGGACCGCCGGCTGATCGGATGTACGTTCGCGCCCTCGCGGAAGGGGGTCAGGCGAGTCATATCGCCCTCCAAGCTCTCATGACCTGACGCTCTGGTGGATGGGCCCCGCCGGAAGCGTGGCGGGATGTCCGGAGATCTTTACGAGCTGCCCAGTGTCATCTTGGATCCGCGTGGAGGCGAAGTCCACGGTCAGGAGTGGCGACGTCACGCCAAGGCAGATGGTCGCCTCGGCTCTCTTCCCGCGAACGGGTGGGTTCAGAGAAGGACCGTCATGGACGTCTCGGTGGTACGGAAGCCGATCCGCGGCCAGATGTGCCGCGCCGGGTTCGCCTGGCTGACCACGGCGGTGAGGGATTCCAGGCCGTCGGCCGCCGCCTTCTGTATGACGTGACGGAAGAGGGTCAGACCCAGACCTCGGGGCGTGCCGGCAGGGTGGCGGAAGGCGTTGGCGACCCACGAGAGGCCGTCCCAGTCATTGACCACCACCCCCGCCACCACCCGATCCGTCAGGTCCACGGCGAGTGAGCTGCAGGGCAGGAGCGGGCCGATCAGCTCGCCCCGGAGAAGGGGAGCCAACTCCTCTCGCAGCACCTCTTCGTCGGTACGCGGAGAATGATCCGGATGTCCGGGCGGGAACGCGTTCCGCCAGGCAGGCAGCACCTCCTCCGGCGCGCGATCGCAGGGCGTGAACCGGAATCCCTCCGGCGCCGTCGCGGGGGGCCAGGCCGCCGCTGCGCCGAGATCGCAGGAGATCACGTGCGCGTGCCGGATCAGGCGGGCACCGCGGGCCGTCAATTCCGCGCCGAAATCTTCGGAGACCGTGACGTACCAGCCGCGCATTTTCGCGGCGACCGTCGCGGCCGGTCGCGGGCCGATGATCTCGACCTTGTGCGCCCACGGCCGGCCGTCCCGTTCGCCGTGCACGTAGCTGATTTCCGGAACACCCTGCTCATTCTCCAGAAAATGGCGCTCCTGCTGCATGTGAACATTTGTATCGCACCCCGGCGACATTGCTGAAGGCCGGACCGTTGTTTGCCGATGAACTGCCGCCATGGGCAGCTTGACGGCCCGCCGCGGCCAGTGCCTATGCTGGGCATTCCTTGGCGGCCGACCCTGGACAAAGGGAGTGGCGAGGCGATGCTGAACAGCGCGAACGGTGGCGACCTGACCGGCCGGTTGTCCGGCCCGCTGGCTGAGATCACCGCGCCGGAGCGCTGGAAGATACGCGCGGAGTCATTCTGGTGTTATGTGGAACCGCCGGGGTTCAGTCGCCGGCTCCAGGGGTGGAAGATACACGTCTCGGCGACCACGGAATCGGCGCCGACGGTGCTGGAGAATGCGGCCGAGGTGCTGCTGCGCCGACGGGCCTGTTTCAAATTCGCCAAAGGCTTGGAACAGGTCGCAGAACTGACGTCCATGCGTTTTCCCCGGTCCGGCGGAGGAAAATTCATCACCGTCTATCCCGATGACGACGAACATTTCCGCGTACTCGTGGAGGAGTTGCACGGGGCCGTCGCGGGGCAGGCCGGGCCGGCCATCTTGTCCGACCGGCCCTACTGCCCGGGAAGCCTGGTCCACTACCGATACGGGGGATTCACGGACGCCCTGTCCAGGCTCGACGACGACGGGTCGTACGTGCCGGCGCTCGTGGCCCCCGACGGCACCTGGGCGGAGGACCGGCGTGAGGCCCGGTTCACGCCTCCGCCGTGGGCGCCGCCGCCGTTTCCCGGGATGACGTCGCCGCCGGCGCGAGACGGCGGGCCGGTGTTCATCGCCGACCGGTTCCAGGTGGACGAAGCGATCCGGCACTCCAACCGAGGCGGCGTCTACCGGGCCACGGATCGGCGGAGCGGGCACCGGGTGATCCTCAAGGAGGCTCGTCCGCACATCTCGGACGCGCACGCCCGGTTGCGGCACGAGGCGGACATGCTCGACCTCATGGAGCCACTCGGCGTCACGCCCCGCAAGGTGACGCTGTTCGAGTACCAGCACCACCTGTTCCTGGCGGAGGAGGAGATCCCCGGGCGGTCCCTGCGGAAATGGGTGGAACAGGAGTCACAGGGGACGGAGATCCGCCGCCCGCGACCGGCGGACGTGCGGGCCGTGGCCGCGCGGCTGGTGGACCTGGTGGCGCTGGTCCACCGAAGCGGCCTGGTGCTCCGAGATCTCAGCCCGGGCAATGTCGTGGTCACTCCGGACGGCACGTTGCGCCTGGTGGACGTGGAGTTCGTGACCCGGCCGGGGAGCCCGGCCACGCCGGTGATGACGCCCGGCTACACGGCGCCGGAGCAGATCGCGGCACGCGGCTCCTCGGCGGTCGCCTCGCGGACGGCCGATCTCTACAGCCTCGGCGCGTGCCTGCTGTACCTGTGCGCCCGGGTCGACCTGGTGCTCACGGCTGACGACGACCCCGTCCGGGTGGCGGACGAGCGCATGGAGCTGCTGGTACGAACCGCCATGCACGGCAACGACCCCCTCCGTCGCCTGGCACCTGTGATCCTCGGCCTGACGGCGGCGGAGCCGGGGGCGCGGTGGGGTCTCGACCGGGTGCGAGCCGCTCTGCGCGGCGACCGCGGCGCCGCGCCCGAGCCCATCGCGGCCCTCACCCCGGACGAGCAGGACGGTCTCCTGCGTGACCTGCTGGACCACACGGCGGAGCGGATGACGCCCGGCGGCGGACCTCTCTGGCCGCCCGTGCGGCACGAGAACCGTACGGGGGACGCCGCCGGTGTGCACGCCGGCGCCGGTGGCGTGATCATGGTGCTGGCGGGCGCGGTGCGCGTCTTCGACGACCAGAGACACCGGCACGCTCTGGCCACGGCGTCCGCATGGCTGTGCGCGGAGCTGGAGCGCGAGCCGCGCGTTCTTCCCGGGTTGTTCTTCGGCCGCTCGGGCAGCGCCTGGGCGTTGTACGAGGCGGCCCGCGTCCTCGGTGACGACGGCCTCGCCGAACGTGCCCTCGCCTATGCCAGGCGCATTCCGCTGCGGTGGTACATACCGGACTACACGCATGGCACGGCGGGTGCCGGAGTCGCGCAACTCGCGCTCTGGCAGGCCACGGGCGACCCCGAATTCCGGGCGCGAGCACAATTGTGCGGCGATCGGCTGATGGAGACCTGCGAACGCCGGGCGGACGAAGTTGTGTGGCCGATCCCCGAAGGCTTCGCGTCCAAGCTGGCCGGTCTCACGCACTACGGTTTCGCGCATGGCGTCGCGGGCATCGCGACGTTCCTGCTCTCGGCCGGCCATGCCCTCGGCCGGGCCGACTACGTCGAGATGGCCGAGACCTGCGGCACGGCGCTGTACGCCCGGGCCGAGCGGGTCGGCGAGGCCGTCCGGTGGCCGGTCGGCCCCAAAGACGCCACCCGGGCGGGGGCGCCGGAGCCGGACACCGCATGGTGGTGCAACGGCTCCGGCGGCATCGGCGCCTTCTTCGCCAGATTGTGGCGGACGACCGGCGACGCTCGTTTTCTCAGCATGGCGGAGATGGCCGCGACAGCGGTGCGGAACGAGCGATGGGTGCTCGGCCCCGATCACTGTCACGGCAACGCGGGGAACGGCGAGCTGCTGCTCGACCTGGCCGGCCTGCTGGGTGAGGAACGCTATCTCACCTGGGCCGCCGAGCACGCGGCCCGTATCCACAGCGGGCACGTCCGCGCGAACGGACGGAAAGTCATCCGCGCCGCGGACGGGCGGGACCTGCCCTTCAGCTACAACCTGGGCCTGGGCGGGATCATCGGGTTCCTGCTACGGCTGCGCCATGGTGGCCGCCGGTGGTTCATGCCCGATGAGTTCGCCCTGCGTCCCCCGCACGCAGAAGGGAGGTGAGACCGTGTCCACCGATGTGGCCGCTCTTCAGGAGCTTCCCGCCGCGGAGAACGCCGAAGCGCAGGAGAGAACCGTCTGCTGCATGACCTGGACCGTACCGGGTTGCCAGACCTCGTTCGTCTCCACGTAGGAGTGACGAGGCGGAACTGTTGGCGGGCCGGCCGGCCGCCCGGCGCCGGTGCTTTTACGGCGCGGGGTGGCCGGCTGTGCTCAGGGCGTCGTACCAGGGGCCGATCTTTACGACAATCATGAGGGCGGCGTCATATCTCGTGTCCGGGCGATCACGGACCGTCGTCCTTCTGGCGCACATTATAGCCAATTGCCGGGGAAATCTTGGGGGTTGTTCGTGCTTGTTCGATCAATAGAATGATGTGATCCCTGCGAGAATCGTCGTCGAAAGTTGTGCTGAATGCTGGTGTCACTCGGGCTGTATCCACTGGCGGAAAAGGTTTACCGGTTGCTCCTTCTGCGTCAGGACTTAGACGTCGAGGCGATGGCGAGTGAGCTTTCCACAACTAATGATCAGGTCCGAACCGCGCTCGATCATCTGGCCGAGCTGGCATTACTCCTGCCCTCCTGGGAATCTCCCGGCAGCTTTCGGCCGGTCAGCCCGCAGGTGGGGTTGCAGGTGCTCCTCCAGCAACGCCAGGCCGAGCTGGCGCGTCAGCAGAACCAGATCGCCGAGGCCGAGTCCGCCATCGCGGCCATCGTCAGCGAATACTCCGACGCCCAACAGGACGGGCAACGTCCTGGAGCCGATTGGCTGCTCGGGATGGATGCCATCCAGGCCCGCATCGAGAGACTGTCGGCCGAGGCCGTCTGTGAAGTGGCCAGCATGATGCCCGGCGGGGCGCAGGACCCTCAGCTGATCGAGGCGGCCAAGTGCCTGGACAGGCAGGTCCGTGACCGGGGGGTGGACATTCGCACGATCGGGCTGGACAGCATGCGAAACGACGGCCCCACGCTGGCGTACGCGGAATGGCTGGTCGAGATGGGCGCGCAGGTCCGCACGGTGCCGACCCTGCCCATCCGGATGTTGATCTACGATCGCCGGGTCGCCTTTCTCCCGGTGGATGCGTCGAATACCCAGGTCGGGGCCGTGCAGGTGTCGGAAAGCGGGACCGTGGTCGCCGTCCTCGCGTTGTTCGACCAGATCTGGAACGCGGCGACGCCCATCGGGTCGCAACCGCACAAGGACGAGGCCGGGCTGCTGCCGCAGGAACGGCACCTGCTCAAGCTGCTGGCCGAAGGAATGACGGACGAGGCGGCCGGTCATCACCTCGGCCTGTCTCAGCGCACGGTGCGGCGCATGATGGCGGCGATCATGGAGCGGCTCGGCGCCCGTAGCCGTTTCGAAGCGGGGTTGCGCGCGGCGCGACAAGGCTGGCTCTGACCCGCCGCCTCAGCCTTCGGGGCGGCCGCGACGCGGCCTGGACGCGCCACCGGCAGGTGCGGGCCGCCGTCGCCGGGGAAGTTGTAGACGCCAATTGGGCCCCCACCGCGGAAGCGGGCGGCCGACCTCATGGACGCGTTCTTCTCGCCCGGGCCGGGATCCGCCATCAGCCCGATCGCATTGTCGCGGACCCCGCCTCGGCGACATGGAGATCCGCCCCTGGCGTCGCCCGCTGCCGGCCCCGTGCGGCGGTCAGACCTAATCAGGTCAGACACCTTTAGGTCACGCGCCGGCACTTCAACACGGTCCATTCCGCTGAGCATACTGATCGCACCACACGGCAGTTCCTCACCAGAAAAGGATCGAAAATGCAGCTTCCCACGAAGTTCACCGCGAAGATCGCTGCCCTCCTCGTTTCCGTGGCCGTGCTCGGAACGGGCGGCGCGGTGGTGGCCCTGGCCGGTCACGCGCCCGCCGGCAATGCAGTCATGAACGTGGCCGACGGTGTAAACGGAAACATCTGGGGCTGAGTCCCGGATAATCGTTGCCGATGTTTCGTCATGTATGTGATTACAGCTCGCTTGGCTCCGACGATCCCGGGGAGCCCGCCGCTCGACACCGAGCGGCTGCGCTCTTCCCTGACCGCGTTCAGAGGCCCGATCAGCGTCTGCCACGCCTACCTCCGAAGTGACGCCGGCGGGATATCGCTGGTCCTGTACCTGAACGGCGCCGACCTTCCGCAGGTGGAAAGCGGCTCCCGCGCCCTGCTGGAGGCGGTGCTGGCCGACGATGACGATCCGGCCGGATGGGTGGTCGCGCACTGCGGGGCCGACGTGATCTCGCTGGCGATGGACACGTTGCTCAGGGCCGATCCGTTGACCGAAACCTGATCGGATGGCCCTCGCTCCGGTGTCAAACCCCTGGCTTCGAGCATGGAAGGATGGAATGAAACTCTCAGTCGGGCGTTCGCCGCACCAAGAGTCGCTCCGCTCGCTGCTCCGCAAGCTTCGGATTCGGGCCGGGCTCACTCAACAACAACTGGCTGATCTGTCCACGTTGAGTGTGCGTGCGATTCGTGATCTGGAAAGTGGACGGGTGCATCGGCCCCGTTTGGAGACCGTTCGCCTGCTGGCCGACGGTCTCGCTCTCGAAGGCGGCACCCGCTCGCTGTTCATCGCGGCGGCGACCGAAGCCGCCGCCGACGCCGACAACGCCGACGACCACAACGCCGGCGCCGACAACGACGCCTTCATGCCGGAAGACGACTTGGGGGCCACGATCGCGCACGTCATTGAGAACGCGCTCATGAGCACCGTGCCAGGCCAGGTGGAGGCGCGGCCCTGCCCTCCGGAGGGGGCCGTCCGGCAGGTTTCCATGATCCGCCTGGACGGCGGCGAGCCCCGTCACATCTTCATGGAGATCTGGATGTGGCGTGGATCTGAGATGCCTCAATGGTTCCGGACGGACGACGCGTCAGGGTGGAGAATCCCTGATCTGACTTGAGGCCGCGCCCGGCGAGCCGGGGCCGGGTGATGTCCGCCGCCGGCCGGTCCGTTCTCGGTCATCGAGCGACGGGCCGGCTGGCGGCCTTTTTCTGTCGTGAGCTGGGAAAAGTCGAGCCCGCTGCCGCCCACTGCCGTACGCCGGCTCTGCTGGCAATCTCTCGCCATGGCTGCTACACGCCTTGGCAGACGCTGGACGCCCGCTGTTTCGGTGACACACGATGAATGCGCGGAAGCCGCCATTCCCCCGAAAAGCGCCGTCCCGGCCTCATGAAAGGTTGCCATGTCACAACCGACTGTTCTCGCGCCCCGTTCCTGGGCAGAGCCGGCAAAGCATTATCTCGCCGTCCTGGAGAATTCCTGGTACCAGCATCTCACGCTGTTCCAGGATATCGTCGCCCATCGGACGACCGACTTCTGGACAGCCAATGGCGCCCGTTATCTCAACGTGCCGATCACGACGGGTTCCATTTCCAGCCCGATGGGCCGCGGCAGCGACAGCACGCCGGTGAAGGTCGAGCTGGAAGGCGTTTCGACCTATCTCGCGGACTCGATGCAGTTCATGCTCGAATTCGGCTGCCGGCTCTCGCCCGGCGGGGCGTACTACCTCATGCCTTCCTTCAGGGGCGAGCAGGCCGACCAGACGCACCTGTGCCAGTTCTTCCACAGCGAGGCCGAGATCGCCGGAGGTCTGGACGACGTCATCCGGGTGGTGGAGGACTACCTGCGCCATCTTGCCGCCGGCCTGCTCGAGCACGGCCGTCAGGCCGTTCTGGACGTCGCGGGCGGCGTCGAGCACCTGGAGGAGCTCGCGGGCTCGGCCGCCCTGCCTCGCGTGGCGTTCGAGGAGGCGGTGGCCCGGCTTCGCCACGATCCGGCGTTCGTGCGGGAAATGGGACCGCAGTGCCGCACTCTCACCCGTGCGGGAGAACGGGAACTGATGGAGCAATTCGGGGGATACGTATGGGTCACCCATATGGACCACCTCAGCGTGCCGTTCTATCAGGCGTTCGACCCCGACGATCCCACCAAGGCGCTGAGCGCCGATCTGCTTTTCGGCATCGGCGAAACGGTCGGCTCGGGAGAGCGGCACGCCAACGCCGCCGAACTTGAACGGGCGCTCGACCTGCACGAGGTGTCGGCCGACGAATATCACTGGTACATGACCATGAAGGACCGCCATCCGCTGCGTACATCGGGTTTCGGGCTCGGGGTCGAACGCTTCCTCCTCTGGGTGATGAAACACGACGACATCCGGGACCTGGCGCTGCTGCTGCGATTCAACGGTCAGCAGATCCTGCCCTGAAGCATCAATACCGACACGGAGTTCTCATGGCACTGATCGACGTCCCCGCGCACGATTCCACGCAGCACGAAGTGCTCGACTATTTCCGCAAGAAAGCCGACGGCTACGACCAGGTGGACGAGCAGGTCTACTGGCGGCTGTCGGACCAGCTTCTCTGGGAGGCGCTGCAGGAGTACGTGCTTCCCAACGTCCCGGTGGGCGGGCGGCTCCTGGACGCGGGCGGCGGCACGGGCCGGTGGACCCAGCGGATTCTGCGGGAGCGCCCGGACCTGACCTGTGTGCACTTCGACCTCAGCCCCGACATGACACGGCACGCCACGGCCAAGGCGGAGGAAGACGGCTATCTCGACCGTCTCACCGTGGTGAACGGCGATCTGATGGACGTGGAACGGCACCTGGCGGGCGACCGGTTCGACCTGATCATCAGCTTCCACAACGTGCTCGGTTTCGTGGCCGATCCCGATGAGGTGCTCAGGCAGCTCGCCACGCTGATGGCGCCCGACGCCCAGCTGGCCCTGGTGCTGCCCAACCGCTATCACGCGGCCTTCTTCAACCTGCACGTCGGCATGCTGGAGGACGCGGAGTCGGCGGTGTCCGACGCTCGCGGGCGGTTCACTCCGGACATGCCGGCCATGCACTTGTTCACGCCCGGACTGCTGCACGAGACGCTGGTCGGGCTCGGACTGACCGTCCCGGTCAGGACGGGGTTCCCGACGCTCATCTATCCGGGCTACCAGGAGACCCAGCTCGAAGGCACCAGCGCCGGCGTCTCCCGGAGCTTGTCCGACCCCCAGAGCTACGAACGCATCCTGAAGCTGGAGCGTCGCATGCTCAGCGAGCCGGACCTGGCCGAACGCGGGAACAACCTGTTCTTCGTCGCCCGCCAAGGTCCCGCGTCGTAGGCGATGCACTTCTCGACGAGGCGGGCTCTGGTGGACGAGCCGGACCCGAGCCCGCCCGCACCCCTGCTTCCGCACGCCCTGCGCCGCGGAGACGTGATCGGACTCTGCTCCCCCTCGATGCCGCACGCCGCCAGATTCCCCCGGCGCCGAACCCGGGCGATCGGCGCGCTGGAGGCGGCGGGCTACCGCGTGCGTGAGGGGCGGAACTGGCTCAAGGACACCGGTCACACGGCCGGCACCCCCGAGGAGCGGGTCCAGGACCTGCACGAGCTGTTCGCCGACGGCGAGGTCCGCGCCATCATGACCTCCATCGGCGGCTACAACGCCAACCAACTGCTGGAACTGCTCGACTACGACCTGATCCGGCGCCACCCGAAGCTGCTGATCGGCTACAGCGACGCCACGGCGCTCCTGCTGGCGATCTGGAAACGCGCTCGGGTGGGGGTCGTGATGGGCCCCCAGCTTCTTCCCCAGTGGGGGGAGTCCGGCGGGTGCCTGTCCTACACCGAGGCGATGCTGGAGCGCACCGTGGCGGACTCCCGCCCGATCGGTGACATCCCGTTCCCCGAGGAGCAGGTTCTGGAGTTCCTCGCCTGGGACTGCGACGACGAACGGCCGAGACGCCAGGATCGGGCCGCTCCGGTACGGGTCCTGCGGGAAGGCGAGGCGGAGGGCTTCCTGATCGGCGCGAATCTCGACACCCTCCTGAGGCTGGCCGGTACGGACTTCTGGCCGGACCTGCGGGGCGCGATGTTGCTGGTGGAGACCGCGGGCAGCGACGTCGGCGAAGTGGAGGCGCAGCTGACCCACCTGCGTCACCTCGGGGTCTTCGACCAGATCGTCGCGCTGGGGCTCGGCCGGTTCACCGATCCCGCGATGGACCGGCTCCCCGAACTGGCGGCCGTCGTGGACCGGGCGGCACGGGGCTTCCGCGGCCCGGTTCTGAGCGGGCTTCCGCTGGGCCACACCGACCCCGTGATGTGCGTGCCCTTCGGGGCGCGGGCCGTGTTGCACGCCGGCGAGCGGCAGCGTCTGACGGTGCTGGACCCGGCGGTCAGAGAGGACGGCTGCATGCCATGAACAAGGCGACGAAACGGTCGGCGCCGGTCGGGAGAAAGCCGGCGATGGCGGCGGCCTTCCTGCTCGCGGTGCTGGCGGGCCAGTTCTTCCACACGGTCGTCGACCGCAATCGATGGCCCTTCTGCTCCAACAACATGTTCAACCGCGCGCTGCCCCGACGGTTCCCCCAGTTACGGATCCGGCTGAGGGACGGCGACGAATGGACCGGCCTCCGCCAGGTCTACGGCCTGATGCCGCTGGAGTTCTTCCGGGTTGTGGACATCTTCGCCACCGTCCTGCTGGAGAACACGGACGACGAGGTGAAGGAGCGGTTCTGCCGGACGATATTGGACCGGCTCAACACGCGGCCCTGGCCGAACTACGACGAGGTGCGGCGATCGGAACGGCCCACGCATCCACGCGGTTTCACCGGACTAGAGGTGATCATGGTCAGTATCGACGTCGGAGACTACTCGATGACCGACGACGGGCCTCTCTACGACCACCAGGTGCTCTACCGCTGTGAGGTGGGGTGATGGTGCGCAGGCTCTCGGCGATCCTCTTCGGGCAGGAGGACGCCGCCGACCGGTTGCCGCTCGCGCGCGTGAGTCTGGGGCTCGCGGTCATCCGCACGATCGTGCAGATGCCCGCCGGGTCGTTCTTCGAGGAGCACCAGGACACCCTTCAGGCGTGCCAACCGGAGGACCGTCGCGGCGTCCGGCTGAGCGCCTTCCAGTTCAACGCGCTGCGTCTGCTGTCGCTGGCCGCCGTGGGGTTGTGGACGATCGGCGTGCGCCATGCCCTCGTGCGGGTCTCCGCGGCGGCCGGCTTCGCCGCGCTCAACTGCTATGTCGCCCAGTTCCATCCGCGTTTGTGGAACTACAACAGTCACCTGAACCTGTTCCTGTGCGCGGCGACCGCGGTCGACACCTCGAAGTGGCTGAGCGTCGACAAGCGGCCGCCCGGCCCTCTGTCGAAGGAGGAGTCGCAGCTTCAGTCGCTCGCGCTCGCCGCCATGCAATTGGGGGCCGCCTCGATCTACAGCCAGGCGGGGCTGTCGAAGCTCATTCACGGCAAGCTCAAATGGATGGTGGAGGGCGGCACCCTCAAGGGCTCGCTGGCCGTGCTGGGAACGGCCGAGGGACACCGCCTCAGCGCCAACGACCCGCTGATGCGGGTGCTGAGCGTGGCGACCGTCGTCGGTGAGGCGGCCTTCCTGCCGCTGTTGGTGGCCCGATGGAAGAACCGACGTCTGATCGCGCTCGGCGCCGTCGCCTTCCATCTGGCGACCAAACGTTTCCTGGGCATCTCCTTCTGGCATCTGTGGGCGCTGTACCCGGCGCTGTTCATCGCCCCGTCGCCGAAGACCGACCGCTCGTAGGGAATCGCACTGCTCGTGTAGAGACGGGCCCGAAGCCAGGAGATCCAGCCATGCCAGGCCAAGTCAGTCACAGCGATGTACGGCGGGCGAGTCGTTCACAACAGACCCTTGTGGATCTGACCGCCGGCTTCACCGATCACTTCCTCCGAGCCGGGGCCGAGCGTCTGTCCGCCGAGCCGGCCGTACCGCGCGACGACCCGACCGTTCTGTTCACCAACTCCGCCGTGGTCGCGTTCAAGCCCTACCTACGCGGTGACGTCGTCCTGGGCGATCGCACGCTCGTGGTCACCCAGCCGTGCGTCAGGGCGCACAATCTGAAGACCACCTTCAGCGAGGCGTTCTCGGCCGACTTCGTCCTGCAGTTCAACATGCTCGCGGTGCTCGCGCCCGTGGCCGCCCTCGACTCGCTGGCCGAGACCATCAGGCGGTTCTTCAGCGACCTGCACGGGCTGAAGGGCTCGCAGGTGCTGCTGAAGGTGGCGGCCGACGACCATGACCTGCACACCGCCTGGCAGGACGCCTGGACGACGCCGTTGGCCTACGACGAGGAGCCGCGTCGCTACTACCGCTGGGGCTTCGGCGAGGACCGGATGACCGGGCGGGGCGCCACCTTCGCCATCGAGCAGTCCGGCGGCAAATGGCGCGACCTGGGAAATCTCATCGCCTTCGAATGGGACGGCCGGACCGTCGGCTACGGGTTCGGGATCGGCGTCGAGACGCTCGCCGCGTGCCTGGCCCGCAGCAGGTGGGTGATCGACGTGATGCCGCCCGGGGTGCTCCCGCCCGTGGAGACGGAGCAGCAGGCCAAGCTCGCGGACCTGCTGGGGCTGCTCGCCCGGCTGTACGCCCACGACATCGAGATGTCCGGCCGCGCCCAGGGCTACATCATGCGCAAGGCCCTGGTGACGCTGGACGCCCTGGCGTCCGAGCTGCGGGTGCCCGAGGACGAGCTGCTGGCCAGGATGGGCGCGATCACGGCCGTGCAGACTCCTGATCTGGACCTGGTGCGCCCCTTCCGGCGAGACCTCGCACAGCTGCGCATGCTGCCCGAAGCGGTGCGTTCGTTCGACCTGTCGTTGCGGTGCCGCCGGGACGTGTCGCCGGAGATGCTCTGCGCAGCCGCCGAGGGGGTCGCGCTTCCCGACGTGCTCAGGATCGACTCGTCCGTCTCGGACGTGTGGTGCGGGCCTTCGCTGGACGAGGACGAGCACTCCGTGACGATCTCGTTGAGCCTCCTGACCCGCCACCCGTTGACTCCGCAGCAGATCAAGGAGGCGTTGCGGACCGTGACCCAGGAACTGGCCGGGAATTTCGGCGCGACATTGCGCGGCACGGTATAGGCCGCGGCCCGCGATGCCGGCGACGTGCGTTCTGTGGAGTGAAAGTGGACCTTGCAGCAGAGATATATGACCGGTTCTCGGCCGACCTCGCGGAGGCTGTCACCGGAGAAGAGCTGGCGGCGGTCCAGGCCCGGCACACGGGCCGGCGCAGCCGGGTGAAAGAGGAGTTCCGCGAGCTGGCGAAGCTGCCTGAGCACGAGCGCAAGGAACGCGCGGTCATGCTCAACGGCCTGGAACTGCGCATGCGCGTGGAAGTGGAGGAGAAGACCGGCCGCGTGCGGGCGGAGGAGACCGCCCGGCAGATCGAGCACGAATGGCTCGACCTGTCCCTGCCCGGTCAGGTGCCCCGGCGTGGCGCCTGGCACCCGCTCACGGAGGTGGAGCGCCACTGCCTGGACGTGCTGCGCCGGCTCGGATTCGAGCGCGCGGACGGTCCGGAGGTCGAGGACGCCTACCACAACTTCGACGCGCTGAACATCCCGCAACACCATCCGGCGAGGGACCTGCAGGACACCTTCTGGCTCGACGCCGGGCTGCTCCTGCGCTCGCACACGACCACCATCCAGGCCCGAGTGCTGGGCGGCCGGCCGCGGACGCCGGTCAAGATCGTCGCGGCGGGACGGGTCTACCGCAACGAGGCGGTGGACGCCACGCACATGGCGATGTTCCACCAGCTTGAGGGCTTCTGGCTGGAGCGCGGGCTCGCCCTGGGGCATCTGAAGGAAGTTCTCGTCTTCGTGGTACGGGCTCTGTACGGAGACCGCGTGCGGATGCGGTTCAAACCCAAGTACTACCCCTACACCGAACCATCGCTCGGGCTGGACATCGCGTGCACGGCCTGCGGCGGCGACGGGTGCGAGGCCTGTCACCGCGTCGGCTGGGTGACCATCATCGGCGCCGGGATGATTCATCCGGCGGTGCTTCGCGAATTCGGCTTCGACGGCGACGGGATGCGCGGGATCGCGTTCGGCTGGGGCACGACCAGAATGGCCGCGCAATGGCTCGGCATCTCCAAGGTGAGGTCGCTGTACTCCGCCGACCACCGTCAGCTGGCCTACCTGCATCGAGGCGTCTCATGAAATTCTCCCTCGCCGGCCTGCGCGCGTTCCTGCCGGAGCTGCCCCATGACCTCGCCCGGGTGCGGGCGGCGCTGGACGAGTCCGGTCTTGAGGTCAAGGGCGTCGAATCCGACGGCTCGGACTCGTACGTGACGCTGGAGTTCCTGGCCAATCGTGGCGACCACCGCTGTTACGCGGGGGTGGCCACCGAACTCGGCGCCCGGCTGCGCCTCCCGGTGGCGCTTCCGCCGGTCGAAGAGCCGGAGATCGGCGACGGCACGATCGAGGTGGCCGTGGAGTCGGCGGCGTGCCTGGCGTACTCGCTGACCCCGCTCACCGTTCTCGATGCGAAGGCCGAGCTGGGCGCCCCTGTGACCGCCAGACTGGCCGCCGGCGACCTCCTGACCGGATCGGCGCCGGTGGACGCGGCCAACGCCGCGGCCTTGGAACTCGGCCAGCCGACTCACGTCTTCGACGCCGACCGGGTGAGCGGCACTGTCCGCATCCGTGCGAGCCGCTCCGGTGAGCAGGCCCATCTGATCGGGGAGCGGAAGCCCCGACCGCTGCCCGCCGGCCTGCCCGTGGTGGCCGACGACGAGAAGATCCTCGCGGTGGCGGGCGTGCTGGGCTGCGAGGAGTCCCGCGTGCGGGAGGAGACGCGGCGGCTGCTCCTGGAGTCCGCGGCCTACGATCCCGTGGCGGTCAGGAAGGCCGCGGCCGCGATCGGGGTCTCCACCATGGCGTCGCAGCGATACGAGCGTGGCAGCGACCCCACCGCCGTCCTTCGGGGCGCCGGCCGGGTGATCCGCCTGCTGGAGGAGGCCGGCGCCGCCGAGCGGGACGGGCCGTCCACCGTGCCCGTACGGTGGACGGCCCCACCGCCGCGCATCGCGCTCGACCCGCTGACCTGCTCCGACTTCCTCGGCGTCGAGCTCGGCCTGACGGACATGGCCGGCAGGCTCGGCGAGTACGGTTTCCGCCACGAGGGCGACGGGGAGTTCTCCGTGCCGGGCTCGCGCATCTGGGACGTGAAAGAGCCGGAAGACCTCTACGAGGAGCTCGCTCGCCATATCGGCTACGACACGCTGCCCGCCCGGCCACTGCCGGCCAGCCCCGGCGCCCCGCTCACGCCGAAGGAAGAGCTGGTCCAGGCGATCGGCGACACCCTCGCCGGCCTCGGCTTCTACGAGACGTTCACCGAGGGCTTCTACGGCAAGGAGACGTTGCGCCTGCTCTCACCGGCCGGGTCCGAGCCGCTGGCCCGGCACGTGCGGATACTGAACGCCGAGGACCGCCGCTACTCCATGCTGAAGAACAACTGCCTGGCGCAGGCCGTGGCGGCGGTGAGCGCCAATCTGCGGTTCAAGCAGGGCGACGTGCGCCTGTTCGAGGTGACTCGGGTCTTCGAGCCCGACGCCACGGCGGACAACGGCCTCTGCCGCGAACACGAGGTCATCTGGGCCGTGGCACTGGGCAGCCGCGCCGCCGACCAGTGGTCGGGCAAGCCGGGCGAGACGGATGTCTTCTTCCTGCGCGGCGCGGTGGAGGAGATCGCGCTGCGTTGTGGTGCCGACGTCGCCTTCCGCCCCGTCCCGCCGGCGCATCCGCTGGCCGGAGTCCTCCACCCCCACCGCGGCGCCGAGATCCTCCTCGACGGCCGGCACGCGGGGCTCGTCGCGGAAGTGCATCCGGACGTGCGCCGCCGCGCCGGCCTCGGCGGCAACCGTCCCTGCTACCTGGAGCTGCGCCTGGACGCGTGGAAGCTGCGCAAGGAGCCGGCCGGGCGCCCGCCGTTCCGTGAGGACCCCGGCGTGGAGCGCATGGTCGACTTCGTCATGCCCCGCCCGGTGCTCAGCCAGGACGTCCTGGACGTGATGACCGCCGCCGGTCCTCCCTGGGTGCGCAGCATCAGAGTCGGCGACGTCTTCCTGCCGCACGGGGCCGCTCCGGGCGAGCGCTCGGTCACGTACGTCATCACCTGCAACAGCGAGCCCGTACGGCCGGCCGACGAGGTCAACGCCATGCTCGAGAGCTTCATCGAGAAGGTGACGGAGCGATTCGCCGACCAGGGCGTACGCCTGCGCTGAGTGCCCTCGATCCATCGCCCGTCCCGTGAGAACGGTTAACGACATTGACGCATCTCCATTCCATTCTGTTCTGCATTCCCCATGCCGGCGGATCTGCCAGCTCCTTCGCGGGCTGGCACGGCCCGTTCGGGCACAGCGCGGAGGTACGGCCGATAGAACTGGCCGGGAAGGGCGCAAGGGCGGGCGAGACGCCGTACGCGTCGATCCAGGAGGCCGCGGAGGACGTCGCCGGCGTCATCGAGAAGGAGTCGGCCGGCAGGACCTGGGCGGTGCTCGGCCACAGCATGGGCGCGCTCATCGCCTACGAAGCCGTACGCGTGCTGTCGGGACGTGGGCATCCCCCGGCTCAGCGGTTGATCGTCTCGGGATGTCCCGCCCCGCGGCAGCGGCCGGGCACGCGCCCGGACGAGCCGCTCGAAGGCGCGGGGGCCCTCGGTTTCCTTGAGCGGCTCGACGGCCTGCCGCCCGAGATCGCCCGAGACGGGGAGGCGGCCGAGTACTTCGCGGAGCTCGTCCGCCGCGACGGTCTGCTTCTGTCG
Source organism: Nonomuraea sp. NPDC049607 (assembly GCF_040675375.1). Lineage (NCBI taxonomy): Bacteria > Bacillati > Actinomycetota > Actinomycetes > Streptosporangiales > Streptosporangiaceae > Nonomuraea > Nonomuraea sp. NPDC049607. The sequence continues at coordinate 41,195 of NZ_JBFAOV010000031.1, read as the reverse complement.
GAGTATCGCTACACACCGCCGACCGGCCCGCTCGACTGCCCCGTCACCGTGCTGACGGGTTCGGCGGATCCCATCACGACGGACACCGATCCCGCCGACTGGGAACTGGCGGTCGGCCGGCCGGTGCGCATGTGCCGCGTGAACGGGCGAGGACATTTCTTCACGATGGAGAACCCCGCGGAGTGCGCCGCTCTGGTGCTCACCGAACTCGGCTGGACCGCGGCGCCCGAGGAGCGGGCCGCCCGGCTGTACCTGGATCTCATGAAGAAGACGCTGACCAACGTCATCTACGAGGACCCGCCCGTGCCCAGCGACTGGAGCCCGGGCTCCACCTATGACCGGGTCAATCGCAGCGCGGGTCTGGACTGGCCGAGCAAGGCCCACACCATGGTCGGGCTACGCCGGCTCGACAACGTCCAGGAATGCGTCGAGCGGGTGCTCCGCGACGGCGTCCCGGGCGATCTCATCGAGACCGGCGTCTGGCGCGGGGGCACCACCATCATGATGCGAGCCGTACTGGCCGCATGGGGGATAGAGGACCGGCTCGTGTGGGTGGCCGATTCCTTCCAGGGGATGCCCGAACCCACGCCGGACGCGCACCCCGACGACACACGGCTCGCCACCCACGAGTTCAACCACTTCATCGGCGTGCCGCTGGAGACGGTGCAACAGAATTTCCGCGCCTATGGACTGCTGGACGATCAGGTCCGCTTCCTCCCGGGCTGGTTCAAGGACACCCTTCCGTCCGCTCCGATGAACCGGCTCGCCCTGCTGCGGCTGGACGGCGACCTGTACGACTCGACGATGGACGCGCTGGAGCACCTGTACCCCAAGCTCTCCCGCGGCGGCTTCGTCATCGTCGACGACTACTTCCTCAAACCCTGCCGCGACGCCGTCTACGACTTCCGCGACAGGCACGGGATCGAGGACGAGATCCGAGACATCGACGGCTATGGCGCCTACTGGCGCCGAGAGAACTGAGGGAGGCCCCGATATGTCCGGCGACTTGCCCATGACGACGACCGCGGCCGCCCAGGTGGAAGGTCCGCCGGTGGCCGACGACGGCGCCGCCCTCGCGGACACGTTGGCGGGCGCCCTCCTGCGCGCCGCGAGCGAGGCGCCGGACCACGGCGTGGTGATCGTCGCGCCCGACGGCCTGTCCAGCACCGTCCTCACCTATCCGGAGCTGCTCGAAGCCGCGCGTTCCGTGCTGGCCGGGCTGCTGCGGGCCGGCTGCGCGCCCGGGGACACGATCGTCCTGTACGGTCTGGACCTGGCGGACTACTTCCCCGCTCTGTGGGCCTGCCTGCTGGGCGGGCTCGTGCCGCTGCCCGTGGACGCGCGCCGTGACACGGCCTCCCGCACCCGATCGGTCGAACGGCTACGCGGTGCGTGTGACGTCCTCGGCCGTCCTCGCGTCCTGACCGACGCGGCCGGCGTCCGGACGCTGGCGGGCGAGGACGATCTGCGCCCGATCGACGTCGCCGAGTGCCGGGCGGCGGCCGTGACGGACCTGACGCCGCCGCCCGCGCCCGGCGGGGCGGACACGGCGTTGCTCATGCTGTCGTCCGGCAGCACGGGAAAGCCGAAGCTCATTCCCCTGACGCACGCGGGCCTCGTCGACTTCGCCGCCGGAAATCGGCACATGGTGGGCTGGGAGCAGCAGGAGAAGACGCTCAACTGGCTGCCCCTCGACCTCAGCGCGAGCCTGCTGCTCTACCACGTGCTGCCGGTGTTCCTGCGGATGACCAACGTCCACGTGCCGCCGGAGGTCGTCCTCGCCCGCCCGGTGCGCTGGTTCGACCTGATCTGCGCGCATGGGGCGCACCACGCGTGGGCGCCCACGTTCGCCTTCCGGCTGCTGTGCTCCGCGCTCGCGGGCGGCGGGGAGCGGCCCCGCTGGGATCTGAGGCACGTACGGACGATCGTGAGCGGCGGTGAGCAGATCACGGTACGCGCCGTCGACGACCTGCTCGACGCGCTGGCCCCGTACGGCCTGCCGCGCGACTGTTTCGTCCCGGCCTGGGGCATGACCGAGACCTGCACGGGCATCACGTTCGGCCGGTACGGCGAGCCGGGCGGCGTGCATCGGCTGCGTTCATCGAGCCTGCACGGCAGGGTCGCGCCGGCCGGGCCCGACGTGCCGCACGAGGAGTGCGCCTCCTACGTCGCACTCGGACGGCCCGCGCCGGGCTCGGCCATCCGCATCGTGGACGACCGGCAGCGGCTGCTCACGGAGGGCGAGATCGGCCATCTGCAGGTGCGCTCCCCACGGGTGACGCCCGGCTATCTCCACGACGACGAGGCGAACGCGCGGGCGTTCCCCGAAGGCCGAGGCGGGCCGGAGAGCTGGCTGGCCACGGGGGATCTGGCGTACGTCCTGGACGGTCGGCTCGTGATGGTCGGCCGGCACAAGGACGTCATCGTCATCAACGGCGAGAACCACTCGTGCACGGCGATCGAGGCGGTCGTCGAGACCGTCGACGGCGTCGCGCGGGGAGCCGTCGCGGCCTGCGGGGTACCCGACGAGGCGCTGGGCAGCGAACGGCTAGCGATCTTCTTCGCCTGCTCGCCCGGCGACCGCACGGCCGACGAGATCGCCGGCGACGTGGGACGGACCGTCGTCCGCCGGCTGGGCCTGTTCGCCCACCACCTCGTGCCCCTGGCGCCCGAGGACTTCCCGCGCACACCGGGCGGCAAGCTGCGACGCGCCGACCTGGCCGCGATGGTGCCCCGGGGACGGCCCTCGGAAAGACCTCCGCAGGACGCCACCGCGTCCCCGGAGCTGCTCCGCCTGCTGCGCTCGGAGGTCGCCTCGCTCGGCGTGGCCGTGGATCCGGGGGGCGCCGACGACCACCGGCCCTTCCACGAGTTCGGCCTGACCTCGGTCTCGATCGTGCGCCTGCACGCGCGCCTCGACGAGGTGCTCGGGCGCGAGCTGCCCGTCCACGCCCTCTTCGAGCACCCGTCGATCGCCGAACTGGCGGCGTTCCTCGACCGGCGCACGAGCGAGCCGGACCGCGGCACGAGGCGGCCGTCCGCCCCGGACCCGCGGATGGCCGTCATCGGGATCGGGCTCAGGTTCCCGGGAGCCCGCACGGCCGGGGAGTACTGGGAGAACCTGCGCCGGGGAAAGGACTGCACGACGGCCTCTCCCGGACTGACGCGCCGTGGAATGCTCGACGACGTCTTCGCGTTCGAGCCCCGGTTCTTCGGCATGAGCCCGAAGGAGGCCACCCTCACCCATCCCGGGCACCGGCTGTTCCTGGAATGCGCCTACGAGGCGCTGGAGGGGGCGGGATACGCCGCCGATGGCGCGGACGCCCGCGTCGGAGTGTTCGCCGGTGAGGGGATGACCCTGCTCGGGTACCAGTCGCCCGCCTCGGGCGGCCGGCCGGCCGGAGGGCTCACGGACGCCATGCAGGCCGCGATCGGCAGGCAGAGCGACTTCCTGGCCTCGACCGTCTCGTTCCGGCTCGGCCTCACCGGGCCGGCGATCGGCGTCCAGACGGCCTGCTCGACGTCTCTCACCGCCGTGCACCTCGCGATCCAGGCGTTACGCGCCGGCGATGCCGACATGGCGCTGGCCGGCGCGGCGGCGATCAACCTGCCGCAGGACTCGCGGTACGTCCACCACCCCGAGTCCGTGCTCTCCCCGACCGGGATGTGCCGGCCGTTCGACGCCGGGGCGGACGGCACCGTCCCGGGAAACGGGGTCGGCGTCGTCCTGCTCAAGCCCCTCGCGGCGGCGATCGAGGACGGAGATCCCGTACTCGCGGTGATCTCCGGCACGGCCGTCAACAACGACGGCCGGCGCAAGGCGGGTTTCACCGCCCCGAGCGTGCAGGGCCAGGTGGACGTCGTCCGCACCGCGCTGCGACGTGCCGGCCTCCGCGGCGACGACCTCGGCTATGTCGAGGCGCACGGCACGGGCACCCCGGTCGGCGACCCCATCGAGTTCGAGGCTCTCAGCCGGGCACTGCGCTCGGACTCGGGACGCGTGGGCTTCTGCGCGCTCGGATCGGTCAAATCGAGCGTCGGCCATCTCGACACGTGCTCGGGCATCGCCGGCCTGATCAAGGTCGTGCTGATGCTCGGGCACCGCGAACTGGTGCCCACACCCAACCTCTCGACGCCCCATCCGGCGCTGAGCCTGGGAAGCAGCCCCTTGACCCTGGCCGCCTCGCCCCGGCCGGTGCCCTGGACGCCCGAAGGCTCGCAGCCGCTGCGTGCCGGGGTGAACTCGCTCGGCGTGGGCGGCACCAACGCCTTCGTGGTCGTGGAGGAGCCGCCCGCGCGCGTCCTCTCCACGTCAGGTGAGCGCTCCTACCCGGTGCCGCTGTCAGGGCGTACCGAGGAGGCGGTCCGCCGGACGGCGGCCCGGATCGCGGACTGGCTGGTCCGGCATCCGGACGTGACCGTGCCCGACGTGGTGGCCTCGCTGGCGCGCCGTCCCGCCTTCGAGGTACGCGCCGCCGTGGTCGCCGCGTCCGTGGCGGAACTCGTGCCTTCCCTACGCGCCTGCCAGGTCCCGGCAGCCGGTTCCGCGCCGCCGCGGGACGGCTCGCTGGCCTTCGTCTTCTCGGGACAGGGCAACGCCCACCACGGCATGGCGCGTGACCTCCACGCGTCGTTGCCGGTGTTCCGGAGCGTGCTCGACGAGTGCGAGCAGGCCCACCTGGAACACACAGGCGTCAGCCTCTCGGACGCGCTGCTCGGCCGGCGGGGAACCGGCCCGCTTCCCAACGACCTCGCGCAACCGGCGTCGTTCGCCTTCCAGGTCGCGCTCGCCGCCCAGCTTCGCGACTGGGGCGTGGAGCCGGAGTACGTGTGCGGGCACAGCCTCGGCGAGATCTCCGCGCTGTGCGTGGGCGGCGCCCTTTCCGTCCGCGAGGGCGTGCTGCTGACCGCGCGGCGCGGCCGGCTGATGGAATCGTCCGTCGCGGAAGGCGGCATGCTGGCCGTACGCGGGGACGCGGCGCTGATCGAGCGTCTCGCCCGCGACAGCGGGCTGGAGATCGCGGCGCACAACGGAGCTCGTGAGTTCGTGCTCTCCGGCACCGTCACGGCGGTCCGGCGCTGCGAACGGCTCCTGACGGAGGCGGAACTGGACTGGCGCCGCCTGGAGGTGAACCGGGCGTTTCACTCGGCCCTGCTCGACCCCATGCTGGAGGAGTGGGAGCGTGCCGTCTCCGCCCGCACACTGTCGCCGCTCAGGGTGCCGCTGGTCTCGTCGGTCGACGGCGCGGTGCTGCCCGCCGGTGACGCACCCGATCCCCGCTACCTCGTACGACAGGCGCGGAACGCGGTGCGCTACGACCGGGCCGTGTCCTCGCTGCGGGACTCCGGATGCCGGTCATTCCTGGAGATCGGCCCGAGAGACGAGCTCGCCGCTCTCGGGCGCCGGCTGACGCCGGACCTGGACTGGTCGTCGGCGCAGCGACGTGGGACGGAACCACTCAAGGCGCTCGCGCTCGCCGTGGGCGAGCTGCACGTGGCGGGACGCCCGGTGGCGTGGAGCCGGGTCGCCGCGGAAGGCCGGCGTGCCGCCCTGCCGGGCCATCCCTTTCAGCGCACGGACATCCCCTACACCGGGCACGAGGAGAAGGTAGCTGTGAACGGTCCTCTCACCATCATCCGGTCGTTGACGGCGGAGCGGCTCGGCCTCGCCCCCGGCGACGTCGATGTGGACGCCACCTTCGTGGCGCTGGGCGGCGACTCGTTGTCGATGGTCTCGCTGACCAGGCAGGTCGCCAGGGAGTTCGGGGTACGCGTGCCGCTGCGCGCCCTGTTCGACGAGGCCGACACGCCACGCAAGCTCGCCGACTCCGTGACCGGAGGCGTCGATGTGGACGTCCCGCCGCCGCCCGCCCCCGGGAACGGGCCCGACGTCGCGGCGACCGAGCTCACCGATGTGTACGCGGCGCAGCTCAGGCTGGCCGAGGGCATGGTGGACAAGGTGACCGGGCTGATCGCACGGCAACTCGACGTGCTGGCCGCACGACCGGCGCCGCAGCCACCGGCTCAGGTCGTGCCCCCGGAGGCTCGGGCCGTGGCTCCACCGCCCGCCGCGGCCGTCCCCGTCACGACCGCTCCCGCACGGTCGCGGCCGGACGCCGCCGCGACGGAAGCGTGCGACTTCAGCCTCTACTTCTTCGGCAACTATCCAGATCAGGACGCGAACGCCAGATATGCCCACATCGTGAGCGCCGCGGAGTACGCCGACCGCCACGACTTCCACGCCCTGTGGATCCCCGAGCGCCATTTCCACTCCTTCGGCGGCCTGTTCCCCAACCCGTCGGTGCTGGCAGCCGCGCTGGCGACCCGCACGTCAAAGGTCCGGCTCCACGCCGGCTCCGTCGTCCTGCCGCTCCACGACCCGATCCGGGTCGCCGAGGAGTGGTCCATGGTCGACAACCTCTCGCAGGGGCGCGCCGGCCTCTGCGTGGCCTCGGGGTGGCACGCGAACGACTTCGCGCTGGCGCCGGCGAGTTACGCCGACCGCCGTGACCTGATGGTCGAGCGGCTCGGCACCGTGCGGCGGCTCTGGGCGGGCGAGAAGATCTCCGTCACCTCCGGCACGGGTGAGAGCATCGAGGTGGGGCTGTTCCCGCGTCCGGTTCAGCAGCGGCCTCCGCTCTACGTCGCCGTGGTCGGCAACCCGGACAGTTACCGCCGGGCGGCCGAGAACGATCTGGGCATCGTCACCAACCTCATGTCACAGAGCGTCGACCAGCTCGCGGCGAACATCGCCCGCTACCGGGACGCGCGGGCCGAGCATGGTCTCGATCCGGCCGCCGGCCGGGTCGTCGTCCTGATGCACACCTATGTCGGCGACGACCTGGACCGGGTCCGCCGGGAAGCGGCCGGGCCGTTCCGCGAGTATCTCCGGGCTTCGCTGCATCTGCTCGGCGACCTCGCCGGCAGCCTGGGCATCGAAGGGGACGTCACCCGGGCCGACCAGGCGGACGTGGAATACCTGCTCGACGAGGCGTACGAGCGCTACTGCCGCGACCGTGCGCTGATCGGCACTCCGGAGAGCTGCCGCCCGATCGCCGACTCGCTGATCGCCGCCGGCGTGGATGAGATCGCCTGCTTCGTCGACTTCGGGCTGCCCGGCGAGCAGATGCTCGCGGGGCTGCCGGGGATTTCCACCCTCCGGGCGCGGGCCGCCGCGCCACCCGCGCGGAAAGAGGTGGAGCAGCGGGCGCAACCTCCCGCTCCGGCCTCCCCGGCGCAGCGGCGGCTGTGGATCGTCGAGCAGATGTATCCCGGCCGTCACGACTACTGGGAGCCGAAGGGAATCCTGCTGGAGGGCGCGCTCGACGTCGAAGTGCTGCTCGACGCCCTGCGGCAGGTGATCGCCCGCCATCCGCAGCTACGCTCCCGGTTCCGGGAGGTCGACGGCCGGATTCAGCAGTCGTTCCACGCGCCGGGTCCGGTGCGGTGCCCTGTCGCGGACCTGACCGGCCGCACCGTGGAACAGGCGCACGCCGAGCTGGCGCGGGAGCTGCGCGGGCGGAGGCCGGATCTGTCCGAGGGGCCGCTGGTCCTCGCCACCCTGGCCGTGCTCGGTGAGGGCCGCCACTTGTTGTTCCTGCTGGCGCACCACATGGTCTTCGACTCCTTCTCCACCGGAGTGTTCGCCCGGGACCTCGCGGCCTTCTACCGGGCCTGGCCCGGTCGGCCCGCGGATCTTCCCGCGCTCGCCGCCTCGGTGGCAGCCCGTCCCGAGCACACCCCCGGCGATCTCGCCTTCTGGACCGGGGAGCTGGCCGGTGCCGAGGTCCTCGCCCTTCCGACCGATCGCGCCGTCGCGGGCTCTCACGTGGTTCAGGGCGCATGTCTGACCCGCGAGTTCGGTGACCGGCTGGCCGCGGGCGTCGAGTCGTATGCCCGCGATCACGGGGCCACGACGTTCATGGTGATCCTGAGCGCGCTCGGCGCGGTCTTCGCGCGGATGGCCGGCCAGGACGACTTCATGCTCGGCACGGCGGTGACCGACCGGCCGGAGGGCACCGAGCACCAGGTGGGCATGTTCATCAACACGTTGGCGCTGCGCATGGACGTGACGGGCGACCCGAGCTTCCCCCAGCTGGTACGGCGTGTCCGCGACCGGTGCGCACGCGCCTACGAGCACCAGAACGTCCCGTTCGACGACCTGGTGACCGCGCTCAACCCCGAGCGGGTCGCCGGCGCCAACCCCCTGTTCGACGTGATGATCGAGTACGAGAGGGCGACCGGTCTCGACTTCGACCCGCCGCGCGTGCGCGCCGAGATCGTGGACGCCCCGGCGGACCGGGCGCCGTTCGCCCTCACCTTCTACCTGACCAGGCACGAGACCGGACTGCGGTGCGCGGTCGAGTACGACTCGGCGCTGTTCGACGCGTCCACGGTGGCACGCGTCCTGGACTACACCCGTGAGGTGCTCGACCGGGCGCTGACCGACGGCGCGGCGCCGCTGTCCGCGCTCACCCGGCTCACGGCGGCCGACCGCGACGTCCTGGAGGCTCGCCAGGCTCCGGCGAAGGCGCCCGAGCCGCCCTTGTGCCTGCACCACCTCGTCGAGGAGCAGGCCCGGCGCACCCCGGAGGCGACGGCGATCGTCGGCGACGAGGGACGGCTCACCTATCGGGAGCTCGACGAGGCCGCGAACGCCCTGGCCGGCGCCCTGGCGGAGCGGGGCCTCGGCCGAGGGGACCGGGCAGCCGTCCGCATGGCTCCGGGCGCGAATCTGATCATCACGCTTCTCGCCGTGCTCAAGGCCGGCGCCGCGTACGTCCCGCTGGACGTCTCACTGCCGAAGAGCCGCATCGACTTCTGCCTGGAGGACAGCAAGGCGGCTCTGCTGGTCGTGGACGAAGGCTTCGCCGGTTCTCCATGGGAGCCGACGTTCGTGGTCGACGACACCGTCCGCACCTCGTTCGCCGCGGAACCGCCGCGGGTGTCCAGCACGCCGGAGGACATCGCCTACTGCGTCTACACCTCCGGCTCCACCGGCAGGCCGAAGGCGGTGCAGGTGCCGCACCGCGGCCCGGTGAACCTGGCGCGCTGGCAACTGCGCAACCATTCGCCGCTGCGCACCCTGCAATGGACCTCCGTCGCCTTCGACGTCAGCGTGCAGGAGATCTTCGGGACCCTCGCCTCCGGGGCGGCACTGGTCGTCGTGCCGGAAGGCGTGCGCGGCGACGCGCAGGCGCTGGGCGCCGCTCTGAACCGGCACGCCGTGCAGCGGCTCCACCTGCCCTGCACGGCCCTGAAACACCTGGCCGAGTGCGATCTGAAGGCGCCGTCCCTGCGCGAGGTCCTCAGCGCGGGCGAACCGCTCACCGTCACCGCCGCGCTGAGACGGTTCCTCGACGCGCATCCGGGCGTCCGGCTGTTCAACCAGTACGGCCCGACCGAGACCTCCGTGATCGTCACCAGTCACGAGGTCACCGACCTCGACAGCCCGCTCGTGCCGATCGGCCGGCCCATCGACAACGTGCGCGTCCAAGTCATGGACGGCAACGGGCAGGAGGTGCCGATCGGCGCGATCGGCGAGCTGTACGTCGGCGGGGCGGCCGTCGCCCACGGGTACCTCGACGATCTCGCCCTCACGAAGAGGCGCTTCCTGCCCGGCGCCGAAGGGCCGGTCTACCGCACGGGCGACCTCGTACGGTGGCGTGCCGACGGCGATCTGGAGTTCCACGGCCGTCAGGACCAGCAGGTGAAGATCCGCGGCCACCGGGTCGAGCCCGGGGAGACCGAATGGGCGCTCGGGCGGCTGGCCGAGGTCCAGAACTGCGCGGTGCTCGTACGCCCCGACGCCTCCGGCGATCCGCAGCTGGTCGCCTACGTGGTGATCGAGCCCGGGACGTTCTCGCAGGAGCGGCCGTGGAACGTCGAGCTGCGCGACAGCCTGCGCGCGCTGCTGCCGTCGTATCTCGTGCCGGACAAGTGGATACGCGTGGACGAGCTGCCGATGAACGCCAACAGGAAGTTGTCCCCCGCCGACCTCCCCGACCCTGTGGAGGAGGACGGGGCAGCCGACGGGGACAAGCCCGTCACCGCCGTGGAGGAGGCGCTGCACGAGATCTGGTGCGCCGAGCTGGAACTCCGCGCGATGCCGGTGACCCGGTCCTTCTTCGACGCCGGGGGCAACTCGCTGAAGGCGCTGCGGGTCATCACGTTGATGCGGGAGCGGTTCGGCTACCAGTATCCGCTGGCCGACTTCATGGCCGAGCCGGACATCCGATCGGTGGCCGGCCGCCTGGAGGTGGCGAATGACGTCGCCGCCGTCCACTGACAGCCCACCTCGTGAGGCGCGGAGCAGGGCGTTCATACCGTCGCTCACCCTGTCGGGCTTCACCGTCTCGCTCATCAACATCCTGCCGGTGCCGCTGCTGCCGAGCCTGCCGGAGATGCTGGGCACCACGCCGGCGTCCGTGTACTGGACGGTGACGGCGACGCTGCTGGTCGCCGCCGTGTCCACGCCGATCTGCGGGCGCCTGGGCGACATGCTGGGCAAACGCCGGGTGCTGCTGTACTGCCTGGGCCTGATGGTCGTCGGCTCGGTGATCTGCGGCTGCGCCGGCTCCGCGGCGACGCTGATCGGCGGACGCGCCCTGCAGGGCTGCGCGGCGGGGGCGCTGCCTCTCGGGCTGAGCATCATGCGGGACCAGCTTCCGGCGCGGCGGCTCGGGCGGGGACTCGCCGCCATGAGCGCCTCGGTCGGGCTCGGCGGGACCGTCGGGTTCCCGCTGGCGGCGTTCATCTCCGAGCACGCGGACTGGCATGCGCTGTTCTGGCTGGTGGTCGCCTTGGGCGTGGTCCAGGTGTCGCTGGTCGCGTTCTTCGTGCCCGAGAGCGGCATCCGGCACGGCGGGCGTTTCGACTGGATCGGCGCCACCTCGTTGTCGGCCGGGCTGGTGTGCGTTCTCGTGGCCCTGTCGAAGGGCCACGACTGGGGGTGGACGAGCCCCGCCATCCTGGGCGCCGCCGTCGTGGGCACGGTCGTCATCGCCTGCTGGGCGCGGTACGAGTCACGCGTCGGCCAGCCGCTCGTCAACCTGCGCACCCTGCGCGCTCTGCCGATGCTCCTGACCAACGTGGTCACGTTGCTGGTCGGCTTCGCGATGTTCGTGCTGTCCCTCGTGGTGCCCCAGATGTTGCAGGCACCGCCGGGTACGGGGTACGGCGCGGCGTGGTCCATGGTCGAGGCGGGGCTCGCGCTCGCTCCGGCCGGGATCGCGATGGTGGCCGTCGCCCCGGTGTCCACGCGGATCGTCGTCAGGTTGCGGAGCAGGGGCGTGCTCCTGCTCGGTTGCGGAGTCGTCGGCACCGGCTACGCGCTGATCATCCCGCTGTCGGGATCGTCCTGGATCGTTCTCGCCCCTGCCGTCGTCGGCGTCGGGCTGGGCCTGGCATTCTTCGCCATGCCCGCCATCATCGCCGCGACCGCCCCCGCTGCCGAGATAGCCGCGGCCAACGGGTTCAACACCCTCGTCCGGCAGCTCGGCGCCGCGCTCTCCAGCGCGTTGACGAGTGCCGTCTTCGCCAACTACAACGCCCGAGTCCCGGTGGGCGGCGTCGTGCACCTCTACCCGTCGCGTACCGGCCTGACGATCGCCCTGCTGGCCGCCTGCGCCGCCTGCGCCGTGGCCGCGGTGGTCACGACCTGCATTCCGAGGGATGTGTCATGAACGACCGGCTCCAAGACCCGCGGGGGACGCTCATCTTCGACGGCGACTGCGGCTTCTGCACCTCGGTGGTGCGGCTGCTGTCGCGGCACGTCGCACCTGGCGTCGACTACCGTCCCTGGCAGCGAGAGGACCTCGACGCGCTGGCGCTCACGGTCGAGCAGGTGACGCGCGAGGTGTGGTGGCTGCACCCGGCCGAGACCCGCGCCGGGGGCGCGCGGGCGTTCGCCAGAGTCCTGCGGCACGGACGTCGGCCGTGGCCGATCGCCGGACGGCTGATGGAGCTGCGGCCGATCGCCGCTCCGGCCGCTCTCGTCTATCGCTGGATCGCGCGCAACAGGAGCAGGCTGCCCGGCGGCACCCCCGCCTGCCGGTTGTAAGGCCGTCGCCCCTCTTCGTGAGGGGGCGGGAGTTGCCTTCGTTCTGCCGATGGAACTACCCATCGAATCGTCCGGTGCTGCCTAAAGTGTTCATCGATGAAGCCGCCCCGCATTTGGACGAAGTGACCCATGGAAAACGAACGGCAGCAGGCATTGTCGAGGATATTCGCGGACGTGCTGGAGGTGGCCGAGGTCGGAGCGGACGACAACTTCTTCGACCTCGGCGGAAACTCCATCATGGCCATGAAGATCGTCAATCGGGTGCGTGACGAACTCGACGGGAAAGTGACGGCCCGCCTCTTCTACCGGTGGCCGACGATTGCCGGGCTCGACCAGAACGTGGAATTCGGGGTGGCGCCCGGTGACCCGATGACACGTTATCCGGAATAGGAGCGCGACATGACGCGTATATCGATCATCAAGCATGAGCGTTCGCCCGCTCCTGAAACTCGGCTCTTCTGTTTTCCGCACATCGCGGGCGGCCCGGCCATGTTCGCGAGCTGGGCCGAGGCGTTGCCGCCGGAGATCGAGCTGTGCGTGCCTCTGCTCCCCGGCAGGGAGCGGAGTTTCGGCCGGGCGCCGTTCACCGACATCGAGGACCTGTGCGCGGCGCTGCACGAGGCGGTCGGCCCTGCCATGGACATTCCGTCGGTCTTCTTCGGCGACTGTCTCGGCGCGCTGGTGGCCTTCCGGCTCGCACAGCGGCTCCAGGCCGCCGGGAAGACCGGCCCGCGCATGTTGATCGTGCAGGGTGTGGGCGCGCCCCAGACACTCGCGGAGACGGAAATGGGATATCCGCCGTCCGACGCGGCCACCGGTGAGCTGGTGGACTACCTGAAGCGGGCCGGCGACACCGATTCCGCGTTGCTGGACGACCCGGACTGGGTGGAGATCCTGGAGCCGGCGCTCCGCGGGGATCTGGCCATCGCGGAGAGCTTCCGTCACCACGCCGCCCCGCCGCTGACCGTACCGATCTCCGTCGTCGTACGTGACCAGGCCAGAGCGACGATCGCCGACTTCTCCCTGTGGGCCGGCCTGACCGACTCGGAGTTCACCCTGCGCGTGCTGCCTCCCGGCCCCCGGGAATGGGAGCGGACCGCCGCGGCGGTGGGTCGCCAGATTTCCCGGACGAGCTAGTCGAAGGGCTGTCCAGTGCATCATCGAGTGCGGGCCGTGGGCCTGATCATGGCCTTGACCTCCGCCTGTTGCTTCGGCTTCGCCGGGGTCGCGGCGAAGGCCCTCGGTCATGTCGGCCTGGGATCGCTGCAGGCGGTGTGGATTCGGCTGCTCATAGGTTCCTGCCTGCTCGTGCCGTTCGTGCTCCTGCGGCGGCGGGACGCTCTGCGCGTCCCCCGGTCGGTGCTGCCGGCCATGGCCGCGTACGGTCTGCTGGCGGTGGCCGGCGCGCAGGGCATGTTCTTCGCCGCGCTTTCCCGGATACCGGTGGGCATCGCCCTTCTGATCGTCTATCTGGCGCCCGTCCTCGTACTGCTCTGGGTGCGCGTCATGTGGCGGCGGAGGATCTCCTCGCACGCCGTTCTCGGCGCCGTTCTGGTGACGATGGGACTGGCGTCGGTCGTGCAGGTGCGGGCGGGTGCGGGACTCGACCCGCTCGGCCTCTTGTTCGCTCTGTCCGCCGCCTGCTGTCTTGCCACGTATTTCCTGCTCAGTGAATCGCTGGCCGGAGTCGACGTGCTCGGCCTGCTGGTCTGGGGGCTCGGTGGCGGCGCCCTCGTCCTGACCCCCGTGGCCGCGCCATGGAACATCCGCTGGGCGGCATTCCTGGAGGACGTACCGGTCGGCGGCTGGCAGGTACCCGTTGTCGGCGTGCTCGCGTGGCTGGTGCTGGTGAGCACGATCGCGGCCTACCTCACGGGCATGGGCGCGGTCAGGCGCCTGTCGTCCCCGCTGGCCAGCGTTCTCGCCAGCCTTGAGGTCCTGGTGGCGGCCGTGGTGGCACTGATAGCGCTGGACGAGCGGCTGTCGTTCGTGCAGTGGTGCGGCATGTTTCTCGTGCTCGCCGGTTCGTTCCTGTCCAACCGGGCCGCGAAAGAAGGTGGGGGGAAGCCGGGGCGGAGCCGTCCGGACGATGCCGAAGGGCCGCGTGCGGTCGTGGACGCCGACCCGGTCGCACGCCCGGCGGCACTCGGCCGTCACGCCGTCACCGTCTCCCGTACCGGCTTCGACGACCCCGCGCAGCGCCTTGTCACGGAGCTTCAGCCGCGCCTCCTGCACCCGACGCGGCAGCACGGCGAACACTGACCTCTCGTCCGCGCGACACCGTCCTCCAGGCTGCCGCCCCGACTATGTAACGGAATGGAGTCATATGCGTACCATCGGTCTTATTGGTGGGCTGAGCTGGGAGTCCACTGCGATCTACTACCAGATCATCAACCAGGAGGTCCGTGCCAGGCTGGGCGGAACCCACTCCGCGCGCAGTCTCATCTGGTCCTTCGAGTTCAGCAGCTGCGAGGAGCTCATCTTCGCCGGACGCTGGGACGAGGTCGGCGCCCTGCTCGGCGACGCCGGGCGGAAGCTGGAGGGCCTGGGCGCCGACACGCTGCTCATCTGCAGCAACACCTTCCATCGTGTCGCCGGGCAGGTCGCGCGGTCGGTGACCGTCCCGGTGCTGCACATCGCGGACGCCGTGGGCGCGGAGGTCCGCAACCGGGGAATGCGGAAGATCGGCCTCCTGGGCACCCGCTTCACCATGGAGGGGTCGTTCTACCGGGACCGCCTGGCCGCCAACGGCTTCGAGGTGGTCGTGCCGGAGTACGAGCAGCGGCTGGTCGTCGAACGTGTGATCTTCGACGAGCTGGTCCGGGGGGTGCTCAAGGAATCCTCCAGGGAGGTCTTCGGGCAGATCGTCGCCGACCTCGCGGCGAGGGGCGCGGAGGGCGTCATCCTCGGCTGCACCGAGATCGAGCTGCTGATCAGCGAGAAGGACACCAGCATCCCGGTGTTCCCCAGCGCCCGCCTGCACGCGGAGGCGGCCGTGGACTTCGCCCTGCACGCGGCCCGATTCGACGGCGCGTCAGCCGCTTGACGCACGGAAGGCAGGAGGTGGCTCGGATGAGCAGTCGCGAGGAGTCCGCGATCGTCGTGTCGACCGGGGACGCCCTGGTCTCCCGGTCCCGGTCCTGGGCTCCGGGCCGGCCCTTCCCGGTGCTGGACGGACCGAGTGTGGAGCGCTACCGGAGCGTGCTCCTGCGTCGCGGACGCCCGGAGTGGCCGGCGATCGACGGCAGCCCGCGGGACGGCGTCGTGTTGTCCGTGGGCGGCGAGGAGAGCGAGGCGGCGGCGGTCCTGCTGGCCAGGGCGACGGACAGGCCGCATGCCCACCTTGGCCTGAGTGAGCTCGCCGGGGCGATCGGCCGCCACGCGGACGAGCCGATCGCGCTGGTCGGCCTCGTCGACGACTTCGCCGCCCTGGGGGACTGGCCCGGCTGTCTGGCGCCGCGCCTCGGTGTCGTGACCGCCAGAGACGCCTCCTCGCTGAGTTGCCTGGTGTACCGGACGCTCACCCTTCATGCCCTGGGCCAGGCGCGCGACTTCACGATCCTGCATCCGGAGGACGAGGAGGCCGACAGCGCCGACGCGGTCGCGTGGGACGAACTCCTCTCGCTGAAGGACGAGCCGGTGCGTCTTCTGGCGATGCGCACCCATGGCATGGAGTGCGGCGCGAACCTGCCTGACGCGATCCTGTGCGGCAGATCCGACTACCTGGGGAAACCCCTTCCCGTGTTGAACGGGGAGCACCGCGCCGTGTCATGCCTCAGAGGAGCCGGTTGTTACCGCAAGGACCTCAAGGACGAGCAGCGCCTCCCCGTCGCCGACCTCGACGCCAGCGTGGTCCTCGCGCAGAGCTGCATGTCGGTGGCGGTCGGCAACAACGTCTTCCCCGGCGATGTCGGGTTCGGCGTGGGCTTCATGGCCGGCACGGCGGTCGCGGTCATCGGCACGATCGGCAAGCACCTCGACGACGCCGGCTTCATGCACGAGATGCGAGCCGGCCTGGCCGCCGGAGGCTCGCTCGGCCACGTTCTGGAGCAGGTCAACGAGCAGGCCATGCTCGTGGGAGGGGAGATGTCGCGGTTCGGGCTGCTGGGCGACCCTACGCTCGTGCTGAACCCCGACGCCGCGCCGGAGCCTCGTCGGCGGCGGGCCCTTCCGGACGAGCGCGACAACCGGGGGCTGGCTGAGCTGGCCTACATCAACACAGAGGTCATTCCCCGGCTGCTGCGGCTGCGCTGGCTCGACGTCGGGGTGCCGGAGGGAAGGATCGCCGAGCTGCGCAGGGGGATCAAGGCCGCGGCCGGTGGTCGGCGTACCGCCCCTCCGGAGACGGAGCTGGTCGCGGTGGCAGGGCAACTGGCGGCGGTTCAGGCCGAGGTCGCGACGTCGTTGATCCAGCAGATCCAGTCCTCTTGGTGGCATTTCACGCAAACCGCTCTGCCTGCTTTCGACAAGGTGAGCGAGGAGCCTCAGCGCTGTCCGAAGTGCAAGCTGGACAGCGCCTTCCTGGCCACGTTCGCGCATCGCATCGAGCCCGAGCTGAGGATCTCCACGGTTCAGTGCCGGCGGTGCGGAGACCTGTGGTGGTCCACCTCCGGCTCCACCGTCGCCTGGGAGGCCGAGCACGTCGTCTGGCTCAGGCATGACCGGCCCCGTGAGCTGACGGCCACCGTGTCCAACCACACGGGCAGGAGGCTCGCGGGCATGGTGGGCTTCGCGATCTCGGCCGGGAATTTCCTGAACCTGCCGGCGGGCTGGTCGGCGCGGTGCGACCTCGACCCCGGCGAGTCCCAGGACATCCCCTGGACCGTGACGGCCGCCTCAGGGGTCGTGCCGCACGAATACGAGGGCTGGTGTGTGCGGCTCTTCGACGGGGTCTACAGCGCGTCGACCATGCAGATGGAAGTGCTGCCGTAATCCGGACGCCGGAGGAAGGAGCAGGATGGCTCGCGATTCTCGACGCTGGGGGATCCTCGGCGTTCTGTGCCTGTGCGTATGGATTCTCGTCATGGACAACACCGTGCTCAACCTGGCGGTGCCCGTCCTCATGGGCGACCTCGGCGCGGGGCCGGACGACGTCCAGTGGATCATCAACGCCTACGCCCTGGCCTTCGCCGGAATGCTGCTCACCTCCGGAAGCCTGTCCGACAGGTACGGGCGCAGGCGGTTCCTCATCCTCGGCCTGGTCGTGTTCGGCGGCGCCTCACTGGTCGCGTCACTGTCGGCCGAGCCCTGGCACCTGATCGCCGCGCGGGCCTTCATGGGGCTGGGCGGTGCGATGCTGATGCCGAGCACCCTGTCCATCCTGGTCAACGTCTTCGACGCCGGGGAACGCCGCAAGGCGTTCGCGGCGTGGAGCGCGGCGGCCATGATGGGGCTCATCGTCGGGCCGCTGGTCGGCGGATTCGTGCTGGAACACGCGCCCTGGGGCATGATCTTCCTGCTCAACCTGCCCGTCGCCGGGCTGGTCATCGCCGTTGCGGTCCGGCTCGTACCCGAGTCCAAGGGGCCCGCCCGCCGGCTCGACCCGGTCGGCGTGCTGTCATCGGCCCTGGGGATGACCGCCCTGATCTACGTGGTCATCTCGCTGCCGCGCGAGGGATGGGCGGCGCCGCGCTCACTCGTGGCGGCGCTGCTCGCCGTCGCCTCGCTGTCGGCGTTCATCTGGTGGGAGCGGCGCACGGATCATCCGATGCTCCCTCTGTCGCTGTTCCGCGACCGGCGCTTCAGCGGCGCGTCGCTCACGATCGTCCTGGTGGTCTTCGGCTCGGGCGCGCTGCTGCTCGTCCTCGCGCAGTACCTGCAGTTCGTACGGGGGATCAGCCCGGTCGCCGCCGGGCTGGACCTGCTGCCCTACGTCGTCGCGTCCGTGCTCGGCAATGTGGCGAGCGGGGCGCTGGGCAAGAGGATCAGCAACCAGTCCCTCATCGCCGCGGGGTTCGCCGGGGCGGCGGCGGGATTCGTCCTGCTGGCGTTCATCGACAGCGGCGCGGACGGGGGCCTGCTCCCCGCCGGCCTGGTGATCATGGGGGTCGGTGCGGGGCTGGCGAGCCCGGCCGCGTACACCTTGCTGATGGGGGTCGTGCCGGAGGAGCACGCCGGGGTCGGATCGGCTCTCAACGACACCGTTCAGCAACTGGGGATGGCCCTGAGCGTGGCGGTGCTGGGAAGCGTGCTGGCCTGGAAATACTCGTCCTCGATGCCGGCGGGTGCCCCGGCGGCGGCGAGGGAGTCCATCGCCGGCGCCCTGGACACGGGCGACGCCACGCTGGTCGCGGCGGCCAAGTCCGCGTTCCTGTCCGGGATGTCGCTCACCCTGGTGATCGGCGCCGCCTGTTGCGTGGTCGCGATGATCTCGGCGATGAGCGTTCTCAGATCTTCCTCCGCCGTGCCGATGCCTGATCCCGAGACCGGAGCCGTGCGGGCCCCGTAGCAGCCTTTTCTCGTCCGATTCACCTTTTACTCTGACGAACGGAGCTGGAAATGAACGAGGGCGCGATTCAGACCTTTGGTGGTTTGTTCGAGGGTGTGGCTGGGCGTTTTGGTGGTGAGGTGGCGTTGGTGGTGGGGGAGGTGGAGTTGTCGTATGGGGAGTTGAATGGGTGGGCTAATCGGTTGGCTCGGGTTTTGGTGGGTCGGGGTGTGGGGCCGGGGTGTGTGGTGGCGGTGGTGTTGCCGCGGTCGGTGGAGTTTGTGGTTGCGGTTTTGGCGGTGGTGAAGGCGGGGGGTGCTTTTTTGCCGGTGGATCCGTCGTATCCGGTGGAGCGGGTGGAGTTTATGGTGGCGGATTCGGGGGCGGGGTTGGTTATTCGGGATTTGGCTGATTTTCCGGTGGGGGGTTGTTCGTCGGCTGATTTGGTGGTGGGGGAGCGGTTGGGGGTTTTGGGGGTGGATGATCCGGCGTATGTGATTTATACGTCGGGGTCGACGGGGCGGCCTAAGGGTGTGGTGGTGTCGCATGCGGGTGCGGTGAATTTGGCTGCGGTGCAGGTGGCGCGTTTTGGTGTGGGGCCGGGGTGTCGGGTGTTGCAGTTTGCTTCGCCGAGTTTTGATGCGTCGGTGTTTGAGTTGTTGTGGGCTTTTGGTGGGGGTGGGGCGTTGGTGGTGTGTCCGGTGGGTGTGTTTGGTGGGGAGGAGTTGGGGCGGTTTTTGGTGGAGCAGCGGGTGAGTCATGGGTTGATTCCGCCGGCGGCGTTGGTGACGGTGCCGGAGATGGAGTTGGTGGATTTGCGGGTGTTGGTGGTGGGTGGTGAGGCGTGGGGTGGTGATTTGTTGCGGCGTTGGGTTGGGGGTCGTGCGTTGTTCAATGCGTATGGGCCGACGGAGACGTCGGTGGTGGCGACGTTGAGTGGGGTTTTGGGGGTGGTGGAGGGTGTGCCGCCGATGGGGCGGCCTTTGGAGAATTTGCGGGCGTTTGTGTTGGATGAGTGGTTGCGGCCGGTGCCGGTGGGGGTGGCGGGGGAGTTGTATGTGGCTGGGGTGGGTTTGGCGTTGGGGTATGTGAATCGGCCGGGGTTGACGGCGGAGCGGTTTGTGGCGTGTCCGTTTGTTTCGGGTGAGCGGATGTATCGCACGGGTGATGTGGTGCGGTGGCGGGTGGATGGGGATTTGGAGTTTGTTGGTCGGGTGGATGACCAGGTGAAGGTTCGTGGGGTGCGGATCGAGCTTGGTGAGGTGGAGGCGGTGGTGGCTGGGTTGCCGGGGGTGGCGCAGGTGGCGGTGGAGGTGCGTGAGGATCGGGTGGGGGATCGGCGGTTGGTGGCGTATGTGGTGCCGCGTGCTGGGGTGGGGCTGGATGGGGGGTGGGTGCGTCGGGGGGCGGCTGAGGGGTTGCCGAAGGCGATGGTGCCGTCGGCGGTGGTGGTTTTGGATCGGTTGCCGGTGACGGTGAATGGGAAGGTCGATCGGCGGGCGTTGCCGGTTCCGGATTATCGGGTGTCGGGGCGTGGGCCGGGGAGTGAGCGGGAGGAGTTGTTGTGTGGGTTGTTCGCCGAGGTGCTCGGGTTGGAGCGGGTCGGCGTCGACGACGACTTCTTCGACCTCGGTGGAGACTCACTCCTGGCCACGAGGCTGATCAGCCGCGTACGCGCCGAGCTGGGCACGGCGCTTTCCGTCAGAGCCGTCTTCGACCGGCCCACCGCCGCCGAACTGGCCCGAGGGCTCGCGCCTGACGCGACCTCGGGGCCCGTGCTGGCCCCGACCTCGCGTGCCGGGGCCGTGCCGCTGTCGTTCGCCCAGCAGCGGCTCTGGTTCCTGCACCGTCTGGAGGCGGACGCCGCGACGTACAACGTGCCGATCGCGCTGCGGATGAAGGGGCGGCTGGACGTGGGCGCGCTGGATGCGGCGTTGCGTGACGTCGTGGCCCGGCACGAGAGCCTTCGGACGATCTTCCCCGATCTCGACGGCGTCCCGGCCCAGCGGATCCTGAGCCCGGCCGAAGCCGGCCCGCGACTGGCCGAGGTCGCGGTGGAGGAGGCGTCGCTGGCCGAGGCGCTCAGGCGGGCGGCGACGCGCGGGTTCGACCTGTCGGCCGAGCCGCCGCTGCGCGCGTCCCTCTTCACGGTGTCCCCTGACGATCACGTGCTGTTGCTCGTCCTTCACCACATCGCCTGCGACGGCTGGTCGGTGGCTCCCCTCGTCCAGGACCTGTCCCACGCCTACGTCGCGCGCCGCCGCGGCGGCGACCCCGCCCAGGCGCCCCTGCCCGTGCAGTACGCCGACTACGCGCAGTGGCAGCACGAGCTGCTCGGCGGCGAGGACGACCCCGGCAGCCTGATCAGCAGGCAGCGGGAGTACTGGGCCGGCAAGCTGGCCGGCCTTCCCGAGGAGCTGACGCTCCCCGCTGATCGGCTCCGGCCGGAAGGCTCCGGCGGCCGAGGCGACGTGCTCCGGTTCGAGTGCGACGCCTCGGTGCATGCCGGCCTGCTGCGCCTGGCCAGGCAGAGCCGCGCCACGGTCTTCATGGTGGTGCACGCCGCCCTGTCGGCGCTGCTCACCCGGATGGGCGCGGGCACCGACGTCCCGGTGGGCACGGTGATCGCCGGCCGCACCGACGAAGCGCTGAACGATCTGGTCGGGTTCTTCGTCAACACCCTGGTGCTGCGCGTGGACACCGGCGGCGATCCCAGCTTCAGGGAGCTGGTGGCCCGGACGCGCGAGGTGGACCTGGAGGCCTACGCCCACCAGGACCTTCCGTTCGAGTATCTGGTGGAGATGCTCAACCCCGCGCGCGTGCTGGGACGGCATCCGCTCTTCCAGGTGATGCTGGCCTTCCAGAACAACGCCGCACCCCGTTCGAACCTGGACGGGCTCGCCGTCGAGACGGAAGTCCTCCCCACGGGCACCACCAAGTTCGACCTGTCGATGGAGGTGGCCGAACGGTTCGACGACGGCGGCCGGCCGGCGGGCCTGCACGGCACGCTGGAATACGCCGCCGACATGTTCGGCAGGCCCGCGGCGGACATGCTCCTCGCGCGGTTCTTGCGGGTCCTGGCGCAGGTGGCGGACGCCCCCGGCACGCCGATGAGCCGGCTCGACGTGCTGGACGCCGACGAATGGCGCCGCCTCGTGACCGATCAGAACGAGAACGAGCTCGCCGTTTCCGAGCAGACCTTTGGTGGTTTGTTCGAGGGTGTGGCTGGGCGTTTTGGTGGTGAGGTGGCGTTGGTGGTGGGGGAGGTGGAGTTGTCGTATGGGGAGTTGAATGGGTGGGCTAATCGGTTGGCTCGGGTTTTGGTGGGTCGGGGTGTGGGGCCGGGGTGTGTGGTGGCGGTGGTGTTGCCGCGGTCGGTGGAGTTTGTGGTTGCGGTTTTGGCGGTGGTGAAGGCGGGGGGTGCTTTTTTGCCGGTGGATCCGTCGTATCCGGTGGAGCGGGTGGAGTTTATGGTGGCGGATTCGGGGGCGGGGTTGGTTATTCGGGATTTGGCTGATTTTCCGGTGGGGGGTTGTTCGTCGGCTGATTTGGTGGTGGGGGAGCGGTTGGGGGTTTTGGGGGTGGATGATCCGGCGTATGTGATTTATACGTCGGGGTCGACGGGGCGGCCTAAGGGTGTGGTGGTGTCGCATGCGGGTGCGGTGAATTTGGCTGCGGTGCAGGTGGCGCGTTTTGGTGTGGGGCCGGGGTGTCGGGTGTTGCAGTTTGCTTCGCCGAGTTTTGATGCGTCGGTGTTTGAGTTGTTGTGGGCTTTTGGTGGGGGTGGGGCGTTGGTGGTGTGTCCGGTGGGTGTGTTTGGTGGGGAGGAGTTGGGGCGGTTTTTGGTGGAGCAGCGGGTGAGTCATGGGTTGATTCCGCCGGCGGCGTTGGTGACGGTGCCGGAGATGGAGTTGGTGGATTTGCGGGTGTTGGTGGTGGGTGGTGAGGCGTGGGGTGGTGATTTGTTGCGGCGTTGGGTTGGGGGTCGTGCGTTGTTCAATGCGTATGGGCCGACGGAGACGTCGGTGGTGGCGACGTTGAGTGGGGTTTTGGGGGTGGTGGAGGGTGTGCCGCCGATGGGGCGGCCTTTGGAGAATTTGCGGGCGTTTGTGTTGGATGAGTGGTTGCGGCCGGTGCCGGTGGGGGTGGCGGGGGAGTTGTATGTGGCTGGGGTGGGTTTGGCGTTGGGGTATGTGAATCGGCCGGGGTTGACGGCGGAGCGGTTTGTGGCGTGTCCGTTTGTTTCGGGTGAGCGGATGTATCGCACGGGTGATGTGGTGCGGTGGCGGGTGGATGGGGATTTGGAGTTTGTTGGTCGGGTGGATGACCAGGTGAAGGTTCGTGGGGTGCGGATCGAGCTTGGTGAGGTGGAGGCGGTGGTGGCTGGGTTGCCGGGGGTGGCGCAGGTGGCGGTGGTGGTGCGTGAGGATCGGGTGGGGGATCGGCGGTTGGTGGCGTATGTGGTGCCGCGTGCTGGGGTGGGGCTGGATGGGGGGTGGGTGCGTCGGGGGGCGGCTGAGGGGTTGCCGAAGGCGATGGTGCCGTCGGCGGTGGTGGTTTTGGATCGGTTGCCGGTGACGGTGAATGGGAAGGTCGATCGGCGGGCGTTGCCGGTTCCGGATTATCGGGTGTCGGGGCGTGGGCCGGGGAGTGAGCGGGAGGAGTTGTTGTGTGGGTTGTTCGCCGAGGTGCTCGGGTTGGAGCGGGTCGGCGTCGACGACAACTTCTTCGACCTCGGCGGCGATTCCATCATCGCGATCCAGCTGCTGGCCAGGATCAAGAAGGAAGGGCTGACGTTCAGTCCGCGGCAGTTGCTGCAACAGCAGACGGTGAGAGGGCTCGTCTCCCTCGTGGAGGACGCCGGCGAACCGTCGACGCCCTCCGCGGACGACGGGACGGGCCCCGTGACGCTCACACCGATCATGCACTGGCTTCGCGATCTCGGCGGATCCGTCGACGAGTTCAGCCAGAGCGTCGTCGTGACCGTGCCGGCCGATCTCGATCTCGATCACCTGCGCACCGCTGTGGGGCATGTCCGTAGACATCACGACGCGCTGCGACTGCAACTCTCGCAAGCCGGCGGCGCATGGTCACTCCGCGTGAATCCGCCGGACGGGCTTCCCGGCGAGTCCTGTGTCCGGCGGGTCGACGTGGCGGGACTCCCGGACGACGAGCTCGCGCGGACGATCACGGCACACCGGTCGGAAGCCGCCCGCCGCCTGGACGTCCGGGCCGGTGCCGTCGTCGAGATCGTCTGGTTCGCCGCGGGTCCGTCCCGCCCCGGCCGGTTGTTGATCATGGTCCACCACCTCGCGGTGGACGGGGTCTCGTGGCGCATCCTGCTCCCGGACCTGGCGGCCGCGTACGAGGCGGTCGGCGCCGGCCGGCCGGTGACCCTGCCACCCGTGGCCACCTCCTTCCGGCAGTGGGCCGAGAGGCTGCGCGCCGAGGCGGCGAGTCCGGCGCGGGAAGGGGAGCTGGAGCTCTGGCGCGACGTCCTGGAGACCGCCGACCCGCCGCTCGGCGGCGGTCACGACGCCGAGGCCGTCGCCACCGCGCGCCATCTGACACTGACCCTTTCCCCGGCGGCCACCCGCGACCTGCTGGCCAAGGTGCCCGCCGCCCTGGGGGGAAGGGTCAACGAGGCACTGCTCACAGCACTCGCGCTCGCCGTCGGACACTGGCCCGAACGCGGCGCCGCCGGCTCGGCCGTCCTGATCGACGTCGAGGGGCACGGGCGCGAGGAGATCGTCCCGGATGTGGATCTGTCACGCACGGTCGGCTGGTTCACCAGCATGTTCCCCGTCCGGCTCGACCCTGGCCAGGTGGACTGGGAGGCGGTGCGCGCCGGCGCGGCCGCGGTGGGAACCGCCTTCGAGCGGGTCAAGGAGCAACTGCGGGCGATCCCCGACAACGGCATCGGGTTCGGCCTGCTGCGCCATCTGAACGAACGGACCTCATCGAGCCTGGCCGGCCGTCCACGGCCGCGGATCGGCTTCAACTATCTCGGGCGGATCACGCTCGGCGACGAGGAGGAGAGCTGGGCCCTCGCTCCGGGCACGCAGGCCATCCAGGGCACGCGCGCCGCGGACCTGCCCCTGCCCCACCAGGTCGAGCTGAACGCCATCACCCAGGACTCGGCCGACGGGCCGCGGCTGGTGGCGATCTGGACCTGGGCCGCGGAGGCGGTCTCGGAAGAGGCCGTCCGATCACTGGCCGAGCGCTGGTTCCAGGCGCTGCGGGGGCTCGTCGCACATGCGTCCGCCGCCGAGGAGACGGATGCGTGAGGGTATCGGCACGACAACGGAGGAAGCGTGATGACCAATCCCTTCGAGGACCACGGCCGCGAGTACGAGGCTCTCGTCAACGCCGCCGGACAACATTCCCTGTGGCCGGTGGACATCGAGGTGCCCGATGGCTGGACGGTCACGTTCGGGCCCGGCGGACGTGCCGAATGCCTGGAGTTCATCGAGAACAACTGGAGCGATGGGCGCCTCTTCAGGAGAGGTGCGGAATCGGCGGGGTGAGTCGGGCCACCCTGCGCTACACCCGTTCCTGGAAAGGTGAGGGTCTGGTGAAAGATTCAACGATGTCGGACGTGCGCAACGGGCTGGCCTCGCTGCTCTACCGGACCGCGGGATCGCGGGCGACATGGGACGCGCCCTCCGTGGCGGCGGAGGTGGGTGCCGAGACAGTCGATATCGAGGCAGCCATCATGTGCCTGGAACAGCTCGGACTGCTCGTCCCTTCCACGCAGGCCACAACGGGATACATCATCGTAAATCCCGACGTGGCGCTCTCCCGGCTGCTCGACCTGGAGCGGAGTCTCGCGGCCAGCTACCACCGGCGGCTCGGTCATTTCCGCGAGGCGTTGCACATGCTGCTGCGGGACTTCTCGCCCGGCGAGCGGCACGGGAACGGCGTGAACGTCGAGTTGCTGCGAACCTCGACGGAGCTGAGCGAGTTCCTCGATCATCGATCCTCCCAGGTGAAGCAGCAGGAGCTGGCCATCCATCCCAGCGCGCCCGCGATCGACGCCACGAACGAGATGTTGTCGAGGACGGTGCGGGCCCTGTCCCGCGGCGTCAAGATGCGGGTCCTCTATTCCGATCATGTGGTGGCGCACCCCGTGATGCGTGACTACTGCATGGAGGTGATGCGTCACGGGGCGGACATCCGGGTCGGCGGTTATCTGCCGCTCGGCATGACCCTCATGGACGACGACCTGGCCCTGTTGCCCATCGACCCGCAGGACACCTCTCTCGGCGTCGTGGCCATCCACAGCATGGAGGTGGTCAGGTCCATGTACGCGGTGTTCGCATACCACTGGTCCGAGGCCGTCCCGATAGCGAACGTGCTGGATCACGCGGAATGCGTGGACAGAATCCTGTCCACCCAGGAAAGGGTGATCATCCGGATGCTCGCCATCGGCGCCAAGGACGAGGCGATCGCACGAAGGCTCAACGTATCGCCCAGGACGCTCAGCCGCGTGATCTCGACCCTGCTGGACCGCCTGGGCGTGGAGACCCGATTCCAGGCGGCCGTGAAGGTCACCAAGATGGGACTGCTGGCAAGAGAGCCCTTGGAGGGCACGTGGACCGAGCGGTCACGCCATGCGGCCTCGCGATCCGCCCGGGGCCCGCGTCCCCACCCCTCCGCGCAAGGCTTCGGCCCATGACGGCCGCGCCCCGGCCGGTCCCGGCCGGTGCGGGGCTCCGGGCCGGGCTCTGCGCGCATGCACCGCCGTACGGACCGGACCGTCCGCGCCGCAGCATGTCTGTGGCTGGAGCGTCGGCTGCATGGCCCGCGTCCCGATCAGTACGGCTCCGCAGTCCGAAAACTGTCGCCACCGCTTGCTAGTTTCTCGGTCCATGAGCCAGCGGACATGGACGATCGACGATCACCTTGAGGGCAAGCCCGACGCATCGGTAGCCCTGTACCACGAATTTGTCAGCCTGGTCGAGGCATGCGGGCCCTTCACGTACGCGGTGTCCAAGAGCATGATCACCGTCAAGGGCACACGTCGAGGATTCGCCGGAGCGAAGCCGGACACGCGGGGGCTCCGAGGGTACTTCGACATCCAGCGCACGATCGGCGACGACGCTCGTATCAGCAGCGTGTCCCCGTACACGAAGCGGTTGTACGTTCATACCTTCCGGATCTCTGATCTCGCCGAGCTTGACGAGGGGTTCGCCGGCTGGATCCGCGAGGCGTACGAAGTGGGTCAAGGCGGACACCTGGGAGCTTCATGAGCAGGCCGGCCTCGACACGAGGTGTGAAGTGATCGTCGGGCAACCCACTTCTCGCTCGACGGCGGTGCTCGTGTCCCCGCAGCCGTCGGAGCCGCCGTGCTGCCGGAGCCCACGGTGAGAAAGTCGGCAGTGCGTGTTCCGTCGCTCGCTCGTACCGTGTAGTCATGACTGGACGGCTGGTGGTCGTCATCGGTTTCGACGGCATCGAGCTCGTTGACGTCGCGTGCGTGACGACCGGTTTCGACTACGCCAACCGGCAGGGCGCCGACCCGGCGTACCGGGTCGTGTTCGCGACTCCGATGGGCCGGCCCGTACGGTGCGACTCCGGGCTGGAGCTGCCCGGGCAGGGGCGGATCGACACGATGGGCGGCCCGATCGACACGCTGATCGTCTCGGGTGGTCAAGGGCACGAGACCGCCGCCGCCAACCCTCGGTTCGTCAGTCAGGTCGTACGGCTGGCCGGGCTGTCGCGGCGGGTCGCGTCCGTGTGCACCGGGGCGACGGTGCTGGCCGCAGCCGGTTTGCTCGACAACCGCCGGGCCACCACGCACTGGTACGAGGCCGGACGGCTGGCCACCCGATACCCGCACGTACGGGTCGACCCCGCGCCGATCTTCGTACGGGACGGCACGGTCGCGACGTCAGGCGGGGTCACCGCCTCTCTGGATCTCACGCTGTCGTTCATCGAGGAGGACCACGGGTCCGAGCTGGCCCGCCGCGTCGCCATGGGCATGGTCACGTACCTGAAAAGGCCGGGGGACCAGGCGCAGGTGAGCATGTTCAACCGGATCGCGCACGCCGACCAGGTCCTGGTCCGGCGGGTCGTCGACCATGTGGTCAGCCATCTGGACGAGGATCTCGGCGTCGCCCGTCTGGCCGCGCTCGCCGGGGTGAGCGAGCGGCATCTGAGCAGGCTGTTCGTCGAGTGCGTCGGCCGGACCCCCTCGCGGCTGGTCCGCGAGACGCGGCTCGAAGCGGCCGCCCAGCTGCTCACCGGCACTCGCGAGTCGGTCGCGGCCATCGCCCGGCGGTGCGGGTTCGCCTCCGCCGAGTCCTTACGGCAGGCGTTCGTGGCGTGGGCCGGGATCTCACCGTCGCGTTACCGTGAGAGATCATGACGCTCCCGTTCGCCGCCGACGGCACAGAGCACCGGCCCGGGGTTCTTCCCGGACCGGCGCTCTCGTATGTCAGCCTCCGGCGCTGAAGGACCTCGCGCCGTTACCGTAGACGGTCATGTCCACCCAGGGGTGCGATTCCTGGATGCAGGAGAAGTACGGCACAAGGCAGAAGACGCCCTGGGTCCGCTTGCGCCATTGGGCCGCTCCCCGGCCGCCGTTGCTCACGAGCGACTCGTGAGCCTTGAACGACCAGCCCACCATGTAGACCTCGGCCCACCTGGTGTAGAAGTGGGCGCTGGTGATCCGGGAGCCGTCGCGGCAGTAGTCCATTCTCTGGAAATACTTCCAGAGCCATTGGCCGACGCGGTTCTTGCCGCCTCGGTAGCCGGTGTAGATCCAGCAGGAACTCGCCATGATCTGGGTCCGTTCCTCCGCCGAGACGACGACATCGTTCTGGGCGAGCTTCGCGAGATAATCCTCGCTGGAGATGGAGTCCAGCGGTTCCTCGCCGTTCTCCGTGGTGGCCAGTTCGGTGTCGGGATCCGTCAGAGACGACGAGACCTTCTGGGACGTCCTGCTCTCCGCTCCCGCCGCGGGCGCGAGCATCAAGCAGGTGAGCGCCGCCGCCAGCAGCACGACAAACGCATGCCGTACGAGCGGAATACGCCTTCGCAGGCTTCTCATTGCTGTCCTTTTCCGCGATTCCCGAGAATCGCACATCGGCCTGAACGAGCCTTTCATCGGTAATACGTTCCTGGGCGGGAAGCTCGACGGAATTCATCGCCGTTTTCCGGCCGGGCGGTTCACGGCCCGCCGCACGGGGGCTGTCGCACGGCGATACCGCATCTCGACGGCGGCGGCCGATTCGCCGCGCGCGACGCCGATCTGCCCCCAGGTGGCGCCCTCCATCCGCAGGTGGACCACATGGCGGATCTCGGGGTCGAGCAGCGCGATCAGAGGGGCCGCGCGCCTGGCCTCGTCCCCGTCGGCCACGGCGTCCTCGAAGCCGTGGGGGCGCGGCATCAGCGCCGCATGGCGGCATAACGCCTGTTCACGGGCCGTCCGGCGGTGGTGGTCGACGACGAGTCGCGTCGTGACGGTGGCGAGGAACGGCCACGCCCGCTCCTCCTCCAGTCCTGCGAAAGTGGCGGTACGCAGCAACGCGTCCTGGACGACGTCCTCCGCGTCCGCCCCGGCCCCCATACGTTTCGCCAAGGCCAGCAGTCGCGGCCGGTACGCCATCAGGACATGCCAACGTTGTTCTGTGACTTTCATGCCACGGCCCTTTCTGTTTCCATGCAGACAAAGGAGCCCGGACAAAGTCGCCCCGTAAGATCGCAGACATGCGGAACCGCCGCACCAGGACCACCGCCGGACGTTTCCAGGCCACCTGAGCGTGGCTTCCCCGACTCCGGCCGGGCTTTATCGCACGCGCCGGGCGGTCACCCCTACGACCGCCCATTCACACCCCGACGCCCTCATCGCCGGCTCCGACCCCCCGCAGTTCCCTCCGTTCGGGACACCGGGCTTTCGCTTTCTCACCAGATCGAAGCAGTTCGTGTCCTTGTCCGGATCGAACCGGGGAGCGCGCTGTCCGGATCCATGGGATTCCCGTCCGCTTGCCAGGGCGCCGGGAAGGCCAAAGGATGCCCGGGCACGCCCGTCACTACTACCTGTGGGGGCAAACCTGGACACTTTGATCGCGGAGGAGGGGCGCAGAGTACGGCGCACGGTGGCCGTCGCTGACGGGTGCCAAGCCGCATCACCTCGCCGTACACCCGTTGATGGCCCAACACCGGGTTCCTCCGCGCCAGGCGAATGATCAGATCCTCAGGCTCCTGGCAAGTTCCTGGGACGCCCGGGTCTGCCAAGTTCGGCTGGGCCGTCCGACCTGCTGCCGCAGCGTTGCCTGTGATCTGAGCGTCTTTCGACACCTGACTGCGGCGCCGGTGACGCTCCCGTCCGTGACGGCTGGAACTCCCCGTCTCGTTCTCGGAGCAGGACGCGCGCCTGGCGGTCGGCCCTTTGTAGGTCCGTCAGGAGATACCTGAATGCCGGATGATTCCCGGTGGCGGTCGCAGCTCGCCGGTGCGTGTGGGGCAGTAGTCGCGCAGTTCTTCCGCCGCGCGTCGTGACCACCGCGCAATGAATGCAGGATCCAGCCCTTCCTCGAGCACGGCCACGTGGATCTCTCCGGTTGTCGACTTGTGGACGTGCATGAGCTCTCCACCGTCCGGCGCTAGATCCCAGATCTCGGCGACCCAGTTCTCAGTTCCAGGAACGCTGAGGACGGAGAGCTCGATGAGTCGTTCCCCCTCTCTTGTCACGATCACGATGCCATCCCATTCCCTGGACGAATGCAGCGCCCAGCGACCCCGTCCCACTAAGCTGCCGACACTGAAGTCCCTCGTCAGGCAGCAGGTACTCCACGAGCCTATTCTCGGCTTTGGTGCCAAGCGCCATCCGGCTACCAGTTCTTGCGAGGTGGTGGCGACAGTCTTCAGTGGATGTCGACGGTGTAGCCGCTGGCCTGGAGGGTGAAGAGGCGGGCGTATTCGCCGTCTGCGGCCATCAGGGTGGTGTGGGTGCCCTGTTCGGCGATTCTGCCGTCCGTCAGCACCACG
The DNA here is from genome assembly GCF_040675375.1 of Nonomuraea sp. NPDC049607. Taxonomy (NCBI): domain Bacteria; kingdom Bacillati; phylum Actinomycetota; class Actinomycetes; order Streptosporangiales; family Streptosporangiaceae; genus Nonomuraea; species Nonomuraea sp. NPDC049607. The sequence continues at coordinate 10,713 of NZ_JBFAOV010000031.1, read as the reverse complement.
ATGAGGTCGGCGTCCTTGACGGCGCTCAGCCGGTGGGAGATCAGCAGGCTGGTGCGGCCGGCCCGGTGCTCGCGCAACCGCTGGTGGATGGCGTGTTCGGCCTCCGCGTCGAGTCCGGCGCTCGGCTCGTCCAGGATGAGCAGGTCGCGTTCGCCCCGGATCAACGCTCTGGCCACGGCGAGGCGCTGCCACTGGCCGCCGGACAGGACGACGCCGCTGGCCTCGGCGGCGTCGAGGAAGCGGTTGCTCAGCAACGTGTCGTACCCGTGCGGCAGGCTGTCCAGCGCCTTGTCCACCCCCGCCAGGCGTGCCGCCGCCCTGACCTGGTCGGGGGAGGCGCCCAGTGAGCCGAGTGAGATGTTCTCCGCCGCCGTGAAGTCGTAGGCGACGTAGTCCTGGAAGACCGCGGTCAGCCGGGAGCGCAGTTCGGCGGGGTCGGCGTCACGCAGGTCCGTCCCGTCCCAGCGCACTGCCCCGCGGGTCGGGTCGTAGAACCGGCACAGCAGTTTGACCAGCGTCGACTTTCCGGCGCCGTTGAGTCCCACGAGCGCGACGCTGGCGCCGTGCGGGATGGTGAGATCCACTCCGCGCAGCACCCATGGTTGCTCCTCGCCGTAGCGGAACCAGACGTCCCGTACTTCGATCCCGGAGCGGAGCGCGGGCAGAGGGCGCGGCGGGAGGCGTACGGGAAGGTCGGGGGCGGCGGAGACGACGGCGCGGTAGTGACCGAAGACCAGCAGCGCCTGGTGCAGCCGGGCGAGCTGGGTGACCCCGCCGGACAACGCGCCCTGCACCCCGGCGACGGCGGCGGCGAAGACGGCCACGTCGCCCACGCCGAGCCGGCCGCCGGCGATCGCCCAGATCAGTCCGGCGCCGCCGATCGCCGCGCCGAGCAGGGCCAGCAGCCCGTGTCCCGCCAGCGCTCGCCGTTCCAGGGCCTGCTCCTGGTGGTTGACCGCGCGGATCTCGCCGAGGAGACGGTCGCGCAGGAACGTGCCGAGCCCGAACAGCCGCACCTCCTTGGCCGGCTCGACCTCGGTGAGCAGGTCGGCGTAGAAGATCTGGCGGCGCATCGCCGGGCTGAGCGTCCAGCCGAGACGTACCTTGCGCCTGCTCAGCGACAGCTGCACCCCCAGCGACGGCAGCGCGGACAGCAGGACGATCCCGGTCATGACCGGGCTCAGCGCCATGAGCGCGGCGACGAACCCGGCCAGCGTGACCAGCCCGCGCACCAGCGCCAGGCTGGGAGCCAGGATCTGGTTGGCGGCGCCCGTCCCCGCCTGCTCGGCCAGCCTGAGGCGGTCGCGGAAGCGGGGGTTCTCGAACGGGCCGAGTCCGACGAAGGCGTTGACCGAGGTGAACAGGCGCTCGCGGGTCAGCAGGTCCATGCCGCGGCGCAGCCGTCCGTCGGTGTATTCGGTCAGGTGCGGCAGCAGCGCGGCGACCAGGCCCACCACACCGAGCATGATCGTGGGCACCAGGACGGCCCGGTTGCCCGCCAGACCGTCCAGGATGAGCTTGGTGCACCAGGCGGCGGCCACCGGCGTCGTGCCGCCGACGATCACGGCGAGCGCCGAGCAGACGGCGGCGAGCGGAGCGGCCCGCCAGGCCAGCCCCCACACCGTCACGGCCCTCCCGGCCAGCCGCAGCACGCCGGGCGAGACGTCGTGGGTCATGCGGTGACGGGGGCGCCGAGCCCGGCCACGGTGACCGCGCGCGACCTGACCCGGCCGGAGTCGTCGAGCAGGTAGAAGGCGGGGAAGGCGGAGTTGGGGAAGGCCAGGCAGACCGGACCGTTGGCGGGCTCGGTGATCACGGTGGCGCTGCCGCGCAGCGCGTCCGCGTAGCTCTCCCCGTCGGGTCCGGACACGACGGCGAGCACTTGCGAGGGGGAGTAGCCCGCGTTGGCGACGAGCTGGAGGAACGGCGGCAGTTGCCCGGGGCAGGCCTGACACTCGGTGTCGAAGAAGCCGATCACCGCGGGCCGTCCGATCCCGCGCACGTCGGGGACGGTCGAGCCCACCGGCAGCAGCGGCGGCCCCGAGGGCGCGGCGTGCTGCTCGGCGTGGCGCAGCCTGCGGATCACCGCGAGCGTCAGCACCAGGTTGAGCGCGCTCACGACGCCCACGATGACCAGGGCTGCGATGACGTACGGCATCAGAGGTTCCTCTCCAGGAGAAGGTCGGCGAGGTCGTCGAAGAGCACCAGAACGGCGGCGAGCACCGCGGCGGCGACCAGCGCCAGCGCGACCCCGGCGAGTTCGACACGCCCGCCCGGCATCGCCCAGCCGGTGACCGCGACCGCGATCAGGAGCAGGTTGCGCACGACCTGGGCCCGGCTCAGCGGGGCGGCGGTGACGCCGAAGCACCGGCAGGTGGCGGCGGAGCCGCGGCGCAGGGCCAGCAGGATCGCGGCGGCGAAGGCCGCCGACAGCGCGGCGGCCAGCACGAATCCCGCGCGCTCGCCCGTGGCGAGCAGCGCCACGGCGGCGCTCTCACCGGCCAGTACGGCCACCGCGACCGGCGCGGCGGGCAGTCCGGGAGCCAGACCGGGGACGGAGGACACGAAGGCGCGCCAGCCGCTGGCCTTGCCCGCCAGCGCGGCCAGGAAGACGAGGCAGAGCACGGCCCTGCAGCCCAGCTCTATGTACGGCATGGCACTCCTGCGCAGGTGGGGTCCGCCCACGCCCCTCGCGGAGGGGTCGTGGGCGGGGTGTGGAGGGTCAGCAGCACTCGTAGCAGGACACGTAGGTCGTGCAGTCCGGCCGCACGCAGGTCCACGCGGTGTGGTCGAGCCAGTGGTAGCACCAGCACTCGTAGGGGCACCCCCTGGCGTCCGCGGTGCTGGCGGGCAGCAGGGCGCCGAGCATCCGGTCGCCCAACGCCTTGAGTGTGCGAGTCATCCGACCTCCTGGGTGAGAGGGGCTGTATTCGCCTGATCATCACCATCGGGTCAGGGGAGGGGCAATCCTTTCGGACCGCCACCGAAATGCGACAAATCAGGCGCTGTATTCGAGGAGTTCGTGCCCCAGCGAGGTGAGCACGTGCCGCACCGCCCGGCCCTCGCGGTAGGTGTTCACGAGCCCCGCCAGCCGCAACGCCGTCACGTGCTCGGACACCGTCGAGGCGCTCACCGCCAGCGACCTGGCCAGCTCGCCGGTCGCCGACCCGCCGCCGATCGAGCGCAGGACCCTGGCGCGGGCCTGCCCGACGACCTGGGCCAGGGCGTCCACCGACACGGGGGGCCGGGTGCCCTCGTCGCTGACCGGATAGGCGATGACGGCCCTGCTGTCGCCGCGGGGCGGCGACAGCGCGAGAAAGCAGCGGCTGGCGCACATCAGCGGCGAGAACGCCACGCCCCCGTCACCGAGCTCCACCGGTGACGGGCACATGTCCGACGTGTCGATCTGCAGGGCGCAGCCGTACCAGCTCAGCCTGGGGGTGAGTCTGGGCAGCGTACGGCCGAAGCCTCGTACGCAGATCAGCTCGGAGTATCGGTTCACGTGCGCGCTCAGGCGGCGGTGTATCGCGTCCCATTCCGGGGCCACGCAGCTGACGTAGAAGGCGCGCAGCGCGTCGGCGACGTCGCGGAGACCGGGTTGGACGTCGAGTTCGTCGTTGAGTGTGCCTGCTCCGGACGGCAGTGGCAGGTCGGCCCAGAGGAAGCCGGACACGCTGTGCGGCGCGTGGTGGACGCGTCGTACGAACGGCATGGCTCTGGCGGGCGTCCTGCGCGCCAGGTCCCGCCACGGTGATCCGGGTACGGCGAAACCGGGATGATGCAGGCACAGGGCGGCGAACAGGGTGTGGTGCAGGGGGGAGATGATGAAGGTCGTCGTGGCCAGTCCTGCGGCAGAAAAGACCAGACGCATATCCCAGCCCCGTTGTCAGGAAATGTCCGGACATAATGGAGTATGAGACTGTTAGGACGTACTAACAAGGGTGCGTAGGACGACCCCCAGCACGCGGTCAGCTGGTACAAGTCCCCATAATCTCGAATCCGCGCTGACCTCCCCGTCGCCCAGCACCACGAGCTTTCCGGGCGGGACCGTCGAGGGCAGCCCGGAGCACTCCGGCGGCACCGGTTCACCCGGCAGCGCCGCGACCCGCTTGACCACCCACTCGGCGGACGTGACCTCGGGCAGCGGCCCCTCGCGCCACCGCATCCCCGGCCCGATCGCCTCAAGCACCACGATCTGCCCACGTCTGACCGCCTTGCCGCGCAGCACCAGCAACCGGTCGCCGGGCCGCAACGCCGGCACCATGCTCTCCCCGCGTACCGTCACCACTGCCAGCCGGCGCCTGGCCAGGAACACGACAATGACCAGGAGGGCGGCGAATGCGGCGATCACGGGCATGGCGTGAGCGTAAGCGTCCGACCTGTGGGGCTCAAGGATTGCGGGTGCAGAACCCTCCTTCGCCTACGCGGGGGCCTGCTCGGGACGGCCGAGGTCATGGCGTCGCGTGCCTGGGCTGCCGCTGTGGAGGAGCATCTTCAAGGAGGCGGAGCTGCTTCGGCGTCAGGTAGCGCGCGACGGCTTTCGTGTCGCAGAGTGACGCCCTGTTCATGTGGGGATGGCGTCGACGAACGCCTTGTTCCGACGGCTCTTCGGTGCGGAGGCTCGAAGAGCCGGCATCGCGGTGGTGATCCGCCTAGTCGGGGGAGCGCAAGAGCATTGCCTCCACCTCGGCGCCGGCGTCGGCCGTGCAGACGTACGTGGGTCTACCGGTCGCCGGATCAACGTAGTACAGGCTCGCACGCTTGCCGCATCTTGAGCACCAGGCGTCAGGCCCGCCACCGAGCTCGGCCAGGCCGACCTTGATCTCTGGGATAACAAAAGCCATGGGGGAAGCGTAGGTCGGCGTGGTCAGGACTTCCGTGGTGACAGCGCGTCTTGCGGAATCCATGCCCGCAGATTGTTCGACACGGGAGGTGACGGGCCCGCCGGTGGTGACCAGGACCCGAGAGAACTGGTCGAGGCGACACGGCCTTCGCCGGAGCAAGCGGATGCTAACGGCGCAGCAGCAGGCGCAGCAGGCGCAGCGCACGGGATCGGCGTCCGGAGTCGGCCGAGAACATGTAGATGACGGCGGGGAGTGTCAGCAACGCGGCGCTTGCCACGACCAGTGCGACGAGGTGGGGCAGCATCATCATGGAGCTTCCCTTCTGGAGTTCGGCATCACCTCGGCCGACGCCGAGGGTGCGATTTCAGGATGCGGCGTGCCGAATAGCCGTTGACGATCCGTGCCAAGGTCTTACGCGATCCGATGAACCCGTACGTCGGCTGACAGAAACTGACAACCCCAGCCCAGGTGACGCTGTGGGGAGATGTGCCACATGTGGTTTACGTTCTCGAGAATTCTGGAATCTTGACATCACCATGTCTCCGCAAGCCCCTCTGCCGGAGGATCCCCTGGCCGTTCTACGTGAGCGCCTGCGGGACCTGCATCTGCACGCAGGCGAGCCCAGCAGCCGGACTCTGGCGAAGCAGACGGGAGCGATGAGCCACTCCACCGCGCACGGTGTGATCCGCTGCGTCAACCTGCCTCGATGGGGCAATCTGGAGCTCGTGGTCGAGGCGTTGAAGGGCGACGTCACCGAGTTCAAAGCTCTGTGGATCGCCGCCCACAATATGCGTGCCCAGAGCAATAGCCTTCCGGATTCCGGGGCCGAGCCCACGGTCCGGAACGAAGACGCTCAAGGGCCGGCCCTCGACCTCCTGCATGAGCAGGAGGATTTGTATCGGCCGGAGGAGGGATCGCCGGCACAAGGTCACTCCGGCGCCGTCTGGTCGGTGGCCTTCCATCCGAACGGGCACATCCTCGCAAGCGGCGGCGGCGACGGAACCGTGCGGCTGTGGGACACCGTGACGGGGAAGCCGTGGCGGGAGCCTCTGTCAGGCCATGCAGGTGCCGTCGTGGCTGTGGCCTTCCATCCCGACGGGGATCTGGTGGCCAGTGGTGGAAGCGACAAGACGATCCGCCTGTGGCATCTTGACGGCCTGAAACCAGCGAGGGAACCGCTGTACGGCCATACCGGCAGTGTCTGGTCGGTGGTCTTTCACCCGAACGGGCACATCCTTGCCAGCGGTGGCATAGACGGGACCGTGCGGTTGTGGGACACCAAAACTGGAAGGCCGTTGAAGGGGCCTCTGATCAACCTCGACGGCGCCGGCTGGGCCCTCGCCTTCAACGTCGACGGACACCTGCTGGCGAATGGCGGGGACGACGGCATGGTGCGCTTGTGGAAGGCGACGTCCGGGCAGCCGGCAAGTGAGCCTTTGGCGGGTCACAACGGCGCAGTCGTGACGGTGGCCTTTCATCCGGACGGGCACTTGCTGGCCAGCGGCGGCGACGACGAAACGGTGCGGTTGTGGGATCCCCTGTCCGGGCGCGCCATGGCCGGTCCGTTCATCGGCCATATCGGCCCGGTCCGGTCGGTGGCCTTCCACCCGGGAGCGGACTTGGTGGCCAGCGCCGGCGATGATGGATTGGTCCGGTTGTGGCATGTCGATTCCGGGAAGCAAGTGGGGCGGCCTCTCGGCGGCCATACAGGTCCGGTCCGGGCCGTCGCTTTCCACCCCCACGGCCATTTGCTCGCCACTGCAGGTGCCGACAGGAAGGTGCGGTTGTGGAAGAGCACTCAACCGCCCGACCACCAAGCGCTGTACCGGCGCATCGACAATTTGCATGCTCGAATACGCACGTTGAATTCGTAGAGGTGGCGGCGAAGTCGCGACAGGCCGTTGTCGTCGAGGAGTCGGCGTAGGAAGGGAAGCCTCGATCGCGTCCGGCAACCGCAGCATGACCTCGGGTTCGCTCATCGCGCCACCCTGACCTCAGCACACCGGCTTGCGGTATCGGGAGAGGCGGAGTTCGAAGCCGACGTCTCGGCCGGAGGGTGAGAGCGCGATCCCGCCGCTGGTTGCGGCGTTCCAGAGCCATGGCTTCACGTACCGGAGAGGGGACTGCTCCGGCTCGACGCAGATGGCTTCTCGTAGGGTCATGCGGAGACGTTGGAGCAGGTCCAGGTCTGCCGTCGGGTGGTTCACGGCCCGCTGCCGTCCGTCGTGGGCGGTGGCCTCGGCCAACGCCATGGCGATGTCCTCGATCGCCGGCGGCTCGTCCTTTTGCGTACCGACTCGCTGAGCCCGCCAGTCGGACCAGTTCGATCCGATGCTCTCCAGTGCCTGAAGCAGCATGGTGAGGACCTGACGTTCCGTGTCCGTGCCGTTGCCCCACACCTCGCGCAACAGCGGAAAGATCTGGGCCCAGGTGACGTGCGCGAACCTGATGTCGTCCTGGCCGGCTGGCGGCGTGAAGGTGAAGGGCGGTGTCAAGGAGGTGAGATCCACGCTCAGACCGGGATGGTGATGGCCGGCGAGAGCAAAGTACGAGGTGAGTTGACCGCGTCGGTGGCTCGACGTCTCCGTCTTCAACTCGATCATCCAGAGACGATCGGCCCACAGTACGGCGTAATCGGGGGATAGGGGCCGCCCACGATGAGCATGGTCAGGAGACGCTGGCAGTCTTCCTGCCTGCCCAGCCGTAGGCGTCCTGACAGGTGAAGAGGGTCTTCCAACATCACGGCTCCAGGGATTCGATGACGGCGTAGCCGGATTGGATTCTGTTCATCTCCTTGCTCCCTTGTCCGATGGGACATCGGATCTTCACGTCCAGGAGCTTCCCCATGCGTACGCATGGTGATGGGCTCGTGACGAATGGAGGTGGCTTGTTGAGGTCGACCATCGAGCAGCGGCATTCGTGACCTCGTCACTGTTCGCTGAAGAAGTCTCGTAGGGCCTGGGCTACGACGAGTGGGGATCCGTCGTCCTCCGGGCCTGAGTGTCCGATTCCTGGCAGGTCGATGTGTCGGGCGCGGGGCAGCGTCTCGGACAGTTTCCGGAGTGCCAGGCGCAGGTAGTCGGCGCTCTTCGTGCCGCCGAGGAGCAGGACCCGCGCATCGAGCGTCGCGTAGTCCGTGATCGTGTCGGCCATCTCCCTGACCACCTGCATGTCGTAGTGCTGCGTCGGGATGAGCGCTTTGACCGGCACCTCGTCGGCGGGCCCATCGCCCTGCAACCGCGCGCCGATCGCCAGGAGCGGTACGAGGGCGAAGCGGGGGATCCTGCTGAACAGCGACGGTTCGGCGTCCAGCCCCTTCAGTGCGGTGACCAGCGCTGATGCGCTCTTTCCTGCGGCTACCTCGTGGTCGTAGCGCGGCACCCAGTCCATCGGCGCCGAGCCGTCGATGGACAGCGGGGGCTCATACAGGGCGAGCCGGTCAAGGGCGGGCGTGGTCAGGGCCGTACGCAGGACGACGAGCGCGCCCGAGCTCAGACCGAAGATCTGCGACGCGCCGGTCGCCGTGACGAGCGCCTGCAGGTCTTCGACCTCCCGCATGACGCTGAAGTCGGCCCCGTGCGGGCCGCTCAGCCCGCGTCCGCGCCGGTCGGGCACATAGACGGTGAAGTCTGTCGACAGGGCGGCGGCGAGCTTCGTGAAGTGCTGCGACGCCTGCATCGCGCCGTGGACGAGGATCAGCCCGGGTCCGCGGCCACGGCGGCGGTAGCCGATCGTGGTTCCGTCGGCAGAAAGAACCTGATCGTGCAGGATGCGCGGCTCATTCCTCATCGCGCCTCGCCCCCGGCCGGGACGAACCTGTGCGCCGCCTGCTTGCCGGCCTCCACTGCCGCGTTCCCGCGTTCCAGCAGGTCGCGCTGGTATTCCGTCAGAGCCGGGATCAGGTCCCGTCGGCCCTGATCGATTTCGGTCAGGCGGGCGCTCAGCCGTACGGCGTCCAGCAGTGCGGTGTTGGCGCCGTTGCCGCCGCTGGCCAGCGTCAGGTGGGCCGCGTCGCCCAGCAGCGTGACCCGGCCCACCGGCCACGACGGCATCGGACGGTCGTGGACCTTGGAGCGGCCCACGCCGCTCAGCTCGGCGCCGCGTACCAGGTCCCGCAAGTCGGGATGCCAGTCTTCGATGAGCTCCAGCACCAGGTCGCGAGCGTCCCCCCGGTCCGGTGTGGCGGTCGCCGGATGGTCCGGCGGCAGGAGCAGCACCCACCGCACGTAGCTTTCCCGGCGGGGCATGGGCAGGTCGGGTACGAGTTCGGCGGCGGCCTCGCCGGGCTCCCTGCCGAACTGCATGCGTCCCAGCATCAGCGTGATCCCCGGCCCCTTGACCATCGTGCCGCGTCCTGGCACGAGCTCCAGGAAGCGGTCGGTGGCCGGGGTACGGCCCATCGCCCCGCACAGGTCGGCGTCGATGAGCCGGACCTCGGGCACCAGCCGGCGCCGCACCGCGGAGTTGCCGCCGTCGGCTCCGACCAGCACGTCGCCCGTGGCCCGCGTGCCGTCGGAGAAGTGCGCGGTGACGGTTCCGTCCGTCTGTTCGGTGTGGTCCTTCAGGCGTTTGCCGAAGGCGACCCGGCCGTCCAGGTCGCCGAGCAGGACCTGCCGCAGCACCTGCCGGTAGCCCTGAGCCCGCTCGCCGGTGCCGTCGTCGGCTTCGTACACGTTCACGTCGAGGCCGGCGCGCATGAGGGCGTGCGCGAGCGTCAGCCCGCCGAGCCCTGCGCCGATCACCAGGACACGTGTCATCTTGGTCCTCCGTTCGCAGGTGAACAACGTTCACGTGTACATTGTTCACGTAGCTCGGGCAGGACTGTCAACCCCGATTTCAGGAGGACACGATGGGGCAGCGGCGCACCGAGGTGCTGCAGGCGGCGATCGGGCTGCTCGACGAGGTGGGCCTCGACGCGCTCACCATGCGGCTGCTGGCGAGCCGGCTCGGGGTGCGGGCGAGCGCCCTCTACCGGCACTACCCCAGCAAGCAGGCCCTGCTGGACGCCATGGTCGCGCACCTGGTCAGCGTGGCGGACGACGTCGCGCCGCTCGCCGACGCGCCCTGGGACGAGCTGTTGCGCGGCGTGGCGTCCGGCGTGCGCGACATCATGCTGGCCCACCGCGACGGCGCCCGTCTCATATCCGGTTTCCAGCACCCGGGCGACGAGGCCGTCAGCACCTTCGAGCGTCTCATCGCGGCACTGGTCGCCGCGGGGATCCCCGCTGACGTCGCCGCCGTCGCCGTGGACACCGTCCTGGCCTACGCCAACGGCTACACGATCGAGGAACAGAACCGCAAGACGGGAGCCGACGGCTGGCCCAGAGAGCATCGGGACCGCGCTTTCCAGGCCGGCCTCGACTTGATCGTCTCCGGCGTCAGAGGAACCCTGGTGCAGTGACGTGACGACGCCCTGTCGCCTGCGCCTGGTGATGGCCGGTACCCGGTCAGGCCCTCGACCGTGGTGTGCTCGCCGTAGGTGCCGTCCCCCTTCGAGGGATCAAGGATTGCCGGGGTACACGTACCCTTCTTCGGCGATCTCCTCCAGTCTCTCGTCCCCGATCACCGCTTCCACGGCGTCGCCCAGGAGCCCCCGCCACTTGGCCAGACGCTGGAACAGCTCACGGTCGACCATGTAGTCCACCAGGATCTGCGGGCTCGCGTCGGCGAAGGCGATCCTGGAGCGGATCCGGTCGAGCGACACGACGAACTCGTTCAGATCGCTGAAGAGCTCGATCGCGTCCGGGAGCCGCAGCGTCACCTCGGGTTCACTCATCGCACCACCTTGACGTCCGAGGTCTGAGTATCTCCTGTCGTGGGGGGGGCGTGACGGACACCGCAAGGGCGAAACAGACGCGGGCCAGTCGGG
>NZ_JBFAOV010000030.1:72837-127513 GCF_040675375.1 Nonomuraea sp. NPDC049607 | reverse complement strand
CGAACGCCCCAGCCCCCCCTGCCCCGGGGCGGGGGGGGCGGCGCCACCGCCCCCCGCCCGGCATGCCCACAACCTCCACACGCCGCGCGTCCCGTTCGCGGGGCGCGCGCCTTCTCGTCTGTACGGATGGCTTGTACGGGCCTATGCCAGGCCCAGCCGCATGACCGGACGCGTCGGCGACCGGCGTCCGGTCTCCTTGAAGCCGGCGTCCTCGAAGAGCGAGAGCCAGCCGTGGTAGAGCTCACTGGCCTGGAGGCTCCTGCCGGAGTCCGTGGGGTATCCCTCGACCGCCCGCGCCCCCTGCTCGGCCGCGTACGAGACCGCGCCGGCCAGCAGGGCGGCGGTGACCCCCTGGCCGCGTCCGGCGCGGGTCACGTAGAAGCAGGTCACCGACCACACACCGGTCTCCTCCGGGTCGGCGGGCTTGGTGACGGGCGAGCGGACGAGCCGTACGTGCTCCTCACGCGGCCCCACGGCGCACCAGCCGACAGGTGTGCCCTCCAGGTAGGCCAGGACCCCTGGAGCCGCCCCAGGGCCCTCCACGAGCCCCTGGAGGCGGTCACGGCGCTCAGCGGCCTCCATGGCCCGGAATTGCGCCCCGCCCACCCTGAACCACATGCACCAGCAGTCGGCGCAGGCACCACGCGGCCCGAAGACGGTGAGCACGTCCGCCCACGAGGTCGCCGGGCGGACATCGAGATCACGCATAGCTCACAACTCCCCAGAACTCGCATCAGCGTAGTCCGTTTGCCGGTGTCGAGGCGCTGACCTCTGGGTATTGTTGCCCCACGTGAGTACGCCGCGATTCCTCGACCTGCCGCCCGGTGTGACGCCGCAGAAGCTCGAAACGCCCCAGGGTGCGTTCGCGGCTCTGGAGGCGCTTCCGGTCAGCGGAGTGGTCGAGCGCTGGCCCGCCCTCCTGGTCCCCGGCCTGACCGGCAGCAAGGAGGACTTCATCGCGGTCCTGATGACCCTGGCGCAGTCCGGCCGCCGGGTGGTGGCCGTCGACCTGCGCGGCCAGTACGAGACCCCGGGCCCCGACGACCCCGCCGCCTACACCTGCGCCGCCCTGGGGGCCGACGTCGACCTGCTCGCCCAGGCCATCGGCGGCGGCGACCCCGTCCACCTGGTGGGCCACTCCTTCGGCGGCCTGGTCGCGCGCGAGGCCGTGATCGACGGGCGCACCCGGTTCGCCTCGTTCACGCTGATGAGCTCCGGCCCCGCGGCCATCGAGGGCAGGCGGGCGCGCAACGGCCGGGAGATCATGGAGGAGATCCCGTCCCAGGGGCTCGAACACCTCTGGCACCACCGGATGGAGCCCGAGGCGCTGGCCGCCGACGTCTCCGACGAGATCATGGCGTTCCTGCGCAAGCGGCTGCTGACCAACTCCCCCACCGGCCTGGCCCAGATGGCCGAGCAGGTCCTGCACATGCACGACCGCACCGATGAGCTGCGTCAGATCGAGATCCCCACCCTGGTCCTCTACGGCGAGCACGACGACGGCTGGTCGCCCGAGACCCAGTCGGAGACGGCCGCCCGGCTCGGCGCCGAGTGCGTGGTCGTACCCGGCGCGGTCCACTCCCCCGCCGTCGAGGCGCCGGAGACGACGGCCGCGGCGCTGGTCAGGTTCTGGAACGCGGCCGAGAAGCACTATTTGGACACAAGGTCCAATGTGATGTAATCATGCACCTGCTATGACGGACGAACTCGTCGTCCAGGCGCCTCGGAGCGCGACCTGGCAGGTGCATCTCGACCGCTCGATGTGGGTGGGCGGCGTACGCGGCCTCATGTTGCAGGCGTTGCATCCCCTGGCCATGCTCGGCGTCTGGCAGAACTCCAACTTTCAGGACGACCCGTTCGGCCGCCTGCGGCGCACCGCCGACTTCGTGGGCCGGGTGACGTTCGGCAGCCCGGCGGAGGCCGACGAGATCGGCCGGCGGGTGCGCGGCATCCACAGGGCGCTGCGCATCACCGATCCGCTTACCGGGCGCACGCACCGGGTCGACGATCCCGAGCTGCTGCTGTGGGTCCACTGCGCGGAGGTGTCGTCGTACCTGGAGGTGGCCAGGCGCGGCGGGCTCGGGCTGAACGAGCGGCAGGCCGACCGCTACCTGCGCGAGCAGCGCAGGAGCGCCTCCTACGTCGGGCTGCACCCGGAGGACGTCCCCGGCTCGTGCGCCGAGATGGACGCCTACTTCAAGCAGGTCCGGCCCGCCCTGCGGGTCACCGAGGAGGCGTCGGCGACCGTGCGGTTCCTGCTGTGGCCCCGGCTGCCGAAGGAGCTGCGCAGGTTGTCGCCGGGCAAACCGGCCTACTTCCCCTTCGGCGCGCTCTGCTACTACACGCTCCCCGAATGGGCCCGCCGCATGTACGGCGTCCTGCCCGAGGTGCCCCCGGCGGCGGTCAGCGCGGCGCTGAGGGCCTTCCGGCTGGGCATGAACGCGCTGCCCGAGCCGGTGCACGACCGGGCGTTCATGCCGTCCACGCGGGCGATGCTGGCCGGCGCGCGGGCCCGGCTCGGCGCGGCCGGCTACGACGTGAGCAAGGGGCTCAAGGGCCTGACCGACCCCCGCCGCTGGCCGGCGACGGGGACGGACGTTCCCGTGGGTCAGTCGGCGAGGCCGTCCCAGGGATTGCGGTCGGATCCGGCGGTCTGACCCTCGGGGCAGTGGCGGCGGAAGTCGCACCACGAGCAGAGCGGGCCAGGGCTGGGCGCGAACACCGTGTCGAGCTCGGCGGGAACCCGGGCCGGGCCGACGACGGGACGCTCTCCCGCCCCCCGCCCGGCCGCCGAGGCGGGCCGCTTGGCCGAGGTGGGGGCGCCCATGACGGCGCGGTAGCGGTCGTCGGCGGTGGCGGCCTCGACCCCGATCTCCTCGGCGCGGCGCAGGTGCCGGCCCAGCGACTCGTCGGTGTGGCGCCACTCGACGACCTCGCCGGTGGGCAGGTGGTGCAGCTCGACCGCCCGGCACGGCGTGCGCATCATCGTGGAGGCCGCGATCGCGTACGTGGCCAGGGCGAGGGACGAGCGGGCGTCGTCCTGGGTCAGCGGGCGGCGGCCGGTCTTGTAGTCGACCACGACCAGCTCGTCGCCGCGCCGGTCGAGCCGGTCGATGCGCCCGGACAGCGCGATCACCTTGGTACGGGTGGCGACCGTGCGCTCGACGCCGACCGGATCGTCGGCCGGATCTAAGGTCGTGACATATCCGGACACGAGGTCGCGGGCCCGGCTCAGCCACTCCCCCGACTGCTCGGCGTCCCTGAAGCCCTCGGTGATCCACCCGTTCGTGAGCAGGACGGCGGCCGTCAGCGGCGTGCGCCGCTCGTACGGCTCACGCCACCACGCCGCCAGCGCGTTGTGCACGCTGGCGCCGACGCTGTTGTGCGCCCAGGCGGGCCCCTTGGAGGGCTGCGGCCGGTCCAGGTAGGTGAACCGGTAGCGGCGGCGGCAGTCGAGCCAGGTGTTCAACCGCGACGGCGTGCACGCGTAGAGCCGCCGCGGCATCCCGTCCAGCGGAAGCTGGTCGTACACCTATTCGTCGCCGGGGCCGAGCTTGATGCCGGAGATCCTGGTGCCGTCGGTCAGCGGGCCCTCGTCGTCGCGGGGGGCGGCCGGGTCGCGGGTCAGCGAACCCGACACCCAGTCGTCGAAGTGCGGCTCAAGGTCGCCGACGGTGACCTCGTCGCCGTGGTTGGCCAGCACCCGCGTGTCGGCCGGGAGCGTGAACAGCCGGCCGCCGATCGAGGTGAGCTGGTCGGCCAGCGCCGGGTATTCGCCGCCGAGCTTGCCCGGCCCGTCGGCCTGCAGGGCCTTGCCGGTGAAGACGGCCCCGAGCGCCTCGCAGTAGAGCGAGATGCCGCCGGGCGAGACCCCGGGCGTCTCCATGACGTCGAGCTGGACGTCGGCGACGCCGAAGACGCCGTCGTCCTCCATGTCGATGTCGGGCCAGGTCTCCCGCCAGGTCTCCCGCCACAGCGGCTTGTCCTTGGGGTGCAGGGCGACGACCGCCTCGTCTCTGCTGGCCACCTCGATGGCCGCGCCGACGTGGTCGGGCAGGCCCGCGGTGCAGATGACGGCCAGCACCTCACGCTCGCCCACCTGCTCGAGGATCTTCTCGGCGTCACGCGCCGCGTCGATGACGATGACTTCGTCGTCGTCACCGATGATCCAGGTGTTGTTCTCGACCTTGTGCTCGGTGCCGTCGATGTCGACGACGCCCTCGGTCACCACTCGCTCGATACGCGCTGTCACGCTTCCGAACTTTAGCCCGTCTGCATGAGAGCGCGAATCGCGTTGATGATGAGTTGCACCGCGAGCGCCGAGAGCAGCAGGCCGGCGATCCTGGTGACCAGCTCCACGCCGTTCTCCTTGATGACCCGGATGATGCTGACCGAGAAGCGCATGAACAGCCACAGCAGGATGTGCACGGCCGCGATGGCCAGCATCAGCGCGGCCAGCCCGTCGGCGCGTCCCTCGGCCTGCTGGGCGAAGACGATGGTCGCCACGATCGCGCCTGGCCCGGCCAGCAGCGGCGTGCCGAGCGGGACCAGGGCCACGTTCACGTTCGAGCGCACGGTGTCGGTACGCGGCTCGGCCGCGCCGCGCAGCAGTTCCAGGGCCACCAGCAGGAGCAGCAGCCCGCCCGCGATCTGCATGGCGGGCACCTCGACGTGCAGGTACGACAGGATGGCCCGTCCGAACACCGCGAACACCACCACCAGGCAGAACGCCGTCACCGCGGCCTGCCAGGCGATGCGCCTGCGCTCGGCCGGGGTGCGGCCGAAGGTGTAGGCGAGGAAGAGCGGGATGACGCCCGGCGGGTCCATGATCACGAACATCGTCACGAACGCCTCGACGAAGAACCTGACCCCGGACACCGCTCCCCCAACCGGCCGCCCGGGGGAGGCGATCCTTGTGCTCAGCCCTGCACTCAGCCCTGCGCTCGACTCTGTGCTCCAGACCGTGCTCAGCCCTGCACTGCGCCCGCTCAGTCCTCCAGCCGCGGCGAGAAGCCGCCGAACGGCACCTCGAAGTCGCGGTCGCGGGCGTCCTGGAGGGACAGCTCGGCCATCGCGATCATGCAGCCGGCCTCGGCGGGCCAGGCGATGGTCCACAACCAGTTGCCGAGCGCCTCACCGGCGTAGACGGCGCGGTCGTCGATGCCGCCCAGGCACCACATCGCCGTGGGATGCCCCATCACCTCGATCTTGGCGTTGGGCGGCCCGGAGTCGAACCCCTCACCGGGGTCGGGCCCGTCGAGCCCCGCGAACGTCGCGCCGAGCCCCACGCCCGGCTCCTCGGCGATGACCAGCAGGTCGGCCGGCCCCTCGATCGGCGAGGGCCCGCTGAGCGCGACGACGCTGGCCCGCGAGCCGGTACGTTCGTCGCCGGCCTCACCGAACCCGGTCACCGTCCAGCCGGGCGGCAATGGCCAGGGCAGCCACACGGGCACCACCGAGCGTTTCCGCATGACCTCCAGCGATTCGCCGGTAGGCGCTCTCGGAGGCTGGTACGGCAGGACATCGCCGTGTGTGTCGCAATGGAACACACCGGACAGGCCGCTCGACCCGTGAAGCGGGCCGAAGCACCTTGGACAGGTAGGAGCCGCTCTCACAGCTACCCACGGTGCTTCCTCCGGCACGGCCGCGTCAAGACCGGCATCTGTTATCCCGTCGTAATCTTGGCCATGTGCGCGTAAATTGTGTCGGCGCGATCATTTTCGACGCCTCTGACCGGCTTCTTCTCGTCCGGCGCGGCCGTCCGCCGGGCAAGGGCCTGTGGTCGCTGCCCGGCGGGCGGCTGGAGCCCGGCGAGACCGACGCGGAGGGCGTGCGCCGCGAGGTCATGGAGGAGACCGGGCTGCGCGTCGCGGTGGGCCGCCTGGCGGGCGCGGTGGAGCGTCCCGGGCCGGGCGGCGTCACGTACGTGATCCGCGACTACCTGGCCACCTCGGACGGCGGCGTGCCCGTCGCCGGTGACGACGCCGCCGACGTGCGGTGGTGCGCCCCCGGTGAGCTGGCGCTGCTCCCGCTCACCGAAGGGCTGCTCGGCTGCCTGACCGACTGGGACGTGCTCACCGGTCCACGGTGAGGCTGGAGGTCCACAGGATCAGGTGGTCGGTGTCGTACGTCGTGGACCTGCCGAGCGCCACCACCTCCGTGCCGCTGACCGCCACCGCCGTCAGGGCCTGCATGCCGGGGCCGGCGAGCCGGTCCCTGGTCAGGGACATGCGGTTCCACGACAGGCCGTCCTGGGACACCCAGGCCGCGCTGTCGCCCTCACCAGGCGTGCCGTGCCAGCCGACCGCCACCAGGCCCTGGTCGGCCGCGGCCAGGTCGTGCACCGCCGCCGCCTGGTCGGCGGGCAGCCACGCCGTCGTCCAGCTCTCGCCGTCGTCGTCGGACACGGCGGAGAAGGCGCGGCGTGAGCCGTTCGTCACGGCCGTACCGATGGCGACGAGCTTGTCGTGGTACGTCGTGACCTGCCGCAGCCCGGCCGACGTGGCGTCCGGCGGGGTGAGGCGCTTGCGGGCGGTCCAGTTCACGCCGTCGTCGGAGAACCAGACCACGCTGCTCTCCCGGTCGCCGGATCCGGACCCGCCGACCGCGACGTACCCGCCCTGGGTCGCGATCACGTCGTGGACGCGTACGCCCGAGCCGCCCTGGGGCAGCTTCTTGGACCGGGTGAACTTGCGCAGGTCGGGCGTGAACCACATGGCGGCGGCCGCCGAGCCCGCCTGGTCGTGGGACTCGCCGGCCAGCACGTAGCCCTTCTTGCCCGCCGCGACGGCGTGGGTGTCCAGGTAGGGCTGGTCGCGGTCGCGGGCCAGGTCGCCGGAGACCGGCACGCGCCGCCAGGTCTCGCCGTCCTCGGAGGTGACGAGCAGGGGATCGGTGACGGCCAGGTTCGTCTGGGTGCTGCCGGCCGCCAGCCAGCCGCGCCCGCCGTGGGCGACGTCCTCCAGGATCTGCCTGCCGGGGCCGCCGAGGCTCATCGACTTCCAGCGCTGCCAGTTCCTGATCGTCCACAGGCCGGCGTCGCCCGAGGCGGAGCCGACCGCGACGTACCGGCCGCCGGCGGCGGCCAGCCTGGTGGTCTCGCGCGAGACCCTGGTCAGCCCCTCCACCTGGCCGAGCTGGACGCGGGAGGCGGCGCCGCGCGGCGGCGCGGTCATCAGCACGAGCTGGTTGTCGACGTCGGAGGCGGCCTGGTCGCCGCCGGCGAACAGGGTTCCGCCGTCGGAGATCGTGAACCCGCGCAGCGTGGCGCCCGACAGGTCGCCGAGGTCGGCCCGCTTGGCCCAGCCGCGCCCGTCGGCGCTGGTCAGGACCGAGTACTTGCCCAAGGTGGCCTGGTAGATCGCGGCCACGCCGGACCGGTAGGAGACCAGCGACTCCACCCCCGGGCTCTCGCCGCTCAGGCCGCCGATGGAACCGCACTGCGACCACTGGGCGCCGGTGGGCGAGCAGTAGACGCGGACGTCGCCGTCGACCGTACGCTGCCTGGTCGGCACCAGGACGAACCGTTCGGGCAGCACGGCCACCGTGCCCGTACGCGGCTCGGCCTCGGGGAGCTGGAAGCCGGTCGCCTGCCACCGGCCGCCGCCGTCGGAGGAGCGCAGCACCCGCGAGCCGCCCCCGTCGGCCGGGCGGCCGACGGCCACGACCGTGTCGCCCTTGGCGACGACCGCCCTGAGCTCCTGGACGTCCAGCCCCCTGGTCTCCACACGCTCCCAGGACCGGCCGTCGGACGAGCGCCAGGCCGCCGGGCCGGTGCCGCCCTCGCCCGCCGTGGCGCCGACGGCGACGAAGCCCGAGGCCGTCCTGGCGATGTCGTGGACCTGGTCGCCGGGCCGGAACGCGGCCATGCCGGCCGGGTCGACGGTCGTCCAGCTGAAGCCGTCGGTGCTGGTCCACAGGCCGCGCTCGCCGGACGGGCCGTCGCCGCCGCTGGCCAGCCACCGTCCGTCGCCGCCGACCACGCGCTGGACGGTGGGCGTGGAGGCGCCGCTCACCTGGCCGAGCTGCCAGTGCCGGCCCGCGTCGGGCGAGAACAGGAAGAGCGGGCGCGGGGTCGGGCTGGTGGTGTCGCTGCCGACCGCGACCACCGCGCGGCCGACGGAGACCAGGTCGTTGAGCTTCTGGTCGGTGCCGACGCCGGCGGCGGGGACGGTGAAGAGGTCGTCCCCCGAACGGCCGGTGCCGGCCTCCAGGCGCAGCCCTGTGGGGTCGGTGTCGCTCCAGCGCCATACGAGCACCCCGGCGGCCACCAGGAGCGCCAGGGCCATGGTGAGGGCGATCGGGGCCGCTCTGCTGCCCCGGTGCACGGGGCTGGACCTGCGTACGGCGGCGGGGGCAGGGCCCCTGTGGTGCCTGCCGCCTGCCCCGCCGGGACGCGGCGGGCCGGTGGCGACCA
This sequence comes from Nonomuraea sp. NPDC049607, assembly GCF_040675375.1. NCBI lineage: Bacteria > Bacillati > Actinomycetota > Actinomycetes > Streptosporangiales > Streptosporangiaceae > Nonomuraea > Nonomuraea sp. NPDC049607. The sequence goes on along the minus strand of NZ_JBFAOV010000030.1, from coordinate 119,097 downwards.
GGAGGTCGGGTCTGGTGGGACGCCCGCCGGGAGGGCGGCCGACCCGCCTGACCTCGGGATCGTCCTGCCCGGCCACGTCGGATGCGGGTTCGGGGACCTCGGACTGCGGAGCTGGCTCTTCCGCAGCGGGTTCGGGGGCCTCGTCGGCGGGGAGCGGCAGGTGGTACGGCGGCTCGCGGTGGGGTCTGACGGGGGCGGTGCTCTCCCCCGGCTCCTCGGCGGGCGGCTCCTCGGCGGGCGGGGACGGCGGCTCGGCGGGCGGCTCCTGGCGCGGCGGACCGCCGGCGACGAGCTTGTCCGGGCGGTTGACCACGCGCCGAGGACGGCGGCGCGGCTCGACCTCGGGCTCGGCCGTCGGCGAGCTGTAGGGCCTGCGCCCCTTGGGCGGCTCCTGCGGGGATTCCTCCGGGATCGGGGACGCGAACGGCGGCATGCCCCAAGGGGAGGTCAGGGGTAAGCCCCGGGCCCGATCGTCGGTGGGACCGGGCGGGGAGTGGCGGATCCTGGGCTCCTCGGCAGAGGGGGGCTCCGAGGCGTCCTCAGGACGCGGGTCGTCGTCGTCCGGCGGTCGCCGTGGCGGATCGCTGGGGCCGGAGGCCACGCGCCGCACCTCCTAGTCGAACTCGTCGTACAGGTGGAACCCGTCTAATCGGACCTGGTCAACCGGGTTGCGCGGGAGAAACGGTGAGTGGACGGGCCGTTTGTGGCGGACCGTTCCACAAATCCTGTCCCACCTTATGCGCCTATTTTCTACCCAGTCCCACCAAAACGATCACCTCCGTGACACCCTCGCCTGGCCCACAGGAACCAGACCAGCATGCCTGAGCCGGATTGGCGAGACCTCTCTAGCGAGATTTCCCGCACCTCTCGCCTGATTTATCCAGAAATAGCACCGACTGACCGCTTTTTGGATATATACAACACACCAATCGCATACACCCCGAGCTGCACCACCGTTCCCGACAACGCCTGCCACGGGATCGCCGTCTTGCCCTGGTCCAGCGCGTCCTGGAGGCTGCCCGAGGCGGCGCTGAGCCCGAAGGCCAGCATGTTGTTGATCACGTGCAGGGCGATCGGCGCCTCCAGCCCCCCGGTCCGTACGGCCAGCCAGCCCATCACCGCCCCGAAGGCGAACACGTCGAGCAGCCCCACCCACGAATAACCGTGCAGGGACGCGAACAACAACGACCCGAGAACGATCGCCCACACCGGATTCCGCACGTGCACCCCGACCGCCTGGACGAACCAGCCGCGGAAGATGTACTCCTCGGTCGCCGCCTGGAACGGCACCAGCAGCACGATCACCACGAGGGCGGGCAGGAACCGCCCCCAGCCGACCCAGCCGAACAGGTCGGAGTACTCCTCGCCGGACAACGACAGGGCCGTGACCTGCGCGATCTGCCCCAGCATCAGGGCGAGCACGGCCAGGCCGAGACAGCGCAGCAGCCACGACCAGCGCAGCCGTCCCGCGACCGACGACAACGTGCCCGGCCGGCGGCGCTGGACGAGCGCGGCCGTACCGAAGACGAGGGGCAGCACGGCCGCGATCGACAGCAGCACCATGACCAGCCCGAACACCGGATCGCCGAAGATCTGCCCGGGGTCGGTCGGCACGGGCAGGCCGAGGATCCACTCGATCGCCTTGCCCACGAGCAGCACGCCGGTGCCGATGACGAAGAACCCGAGGCCGACGACGATCGTGCCGACGACGGCCCGCCACGGCTCGTTCGCCGGAGTGCGGGCGAGATGGTCGTAACGCGCACCCTGCGGCGTCGGCAGGAACCAGGACCGCTGGTGCGGCACGGGCGGCGGCGCATAAGGATAGACGGGCGGCCCAGGCGGCTGACTGCCATATGGCGAATTCGGTCCAGGGTTCTCCTGCATCCATACATTCTGTCTGCCGGGTGAGCATTAGTTCACAGACGGCTCACCTCTCTGGGCGGATGCTCGGATTCGTACGGCATTCCGACCCTGGGAGCAGTCCATGTCAAGGCTGGGACCTTTCATCACCCTGGCGGCGGGCGCAGTCCTCGCCGCGGGGCTGAGTGTCGCCAGCATCACCGCGACACCGGCGCCCGACACCGCAGCCGCCGCCGCGCCGACCCCGCCCCCGTCCCTCAGCTCGTCCCCGACTTCGTCGCCGTCGCCCGCGCGGACGGAGGCCGAGAAGATCCCCAAGGCCGACTACGGCGGGTACGTCAAGGGCAACGGCGGCCTGATAGCGATCTCCGTCCGCGACGGCACGGCCGTCGGCTACTTCTGCGACGGCAAGGCCGAAGCCTGGTTCAAGGGTGGCGAGGCCGGCGGCAGGGTCGTGCTGAAGGGCCCGGGCACGGCCCGCGTGACGGCCACGCTCGGCGGCGGACGGGCCAGGGGCAGCCTGACCGTCGGCGGCGCCAGGTGGAGCTTCAGCGCGCCCGCGGTGGTCCGGCCGTCCGGGCTGTACCGGGCGACCGCGCAGGTCAGAGGTGCCAGGCTGCGGGCCGGCTGGATCCGCGTCCCGCGTCCGGGCGGCGGCTACGACCAGGTCGGCGCCGCGTTCGTGGGCCAGGACCAGGTGCGGATCCCCCCGCTGGACGCCGGGCGGCCGACCACCCCCGTGACCGTCGCCGGCGCCACGGTCCGTCCGCAGGACGTCGACGACTTCATCGAGGAGATGCAATGACCGCCATCCAGCAGCCGTCGCACCGCACGGCCGCCGTGCTCCTGGTCCCGCTGCTGGCCGGCGGCCTGGTGGCGGTGGCGCTCGGCGTCTACGGCCGGGCGCACACGCCCACCGGGTTCGCGGTCGGCCCTGCCGGGTTCTCCGGCGCGCTGCCGATGAAGGCGTGGCTGACGACGGGGGCGTTCGCGCTGGCGGTCGTCCAGGTGGTCTCGGCGCTGTCGATGTGGGGCAGGCTCGGCGTCGAGATCCCGGCCGGCGTCCACCGCTGGTCGGGGCGGCTCGCGTTCCTCCTGACGATCCCCGTCGCCTTCCACTGCCTGTACGCCCTGGGCCTCCAGTACGACGTGCCGCGCGTGCTGGCCCACTCGCTGCTCGGCTGCTTCTTCTACGGCCTGTTCACGGCGAAGATGCTGGCGCTGCCCAGGCGCGGCGCACCGGGCTGGACGCTGCCCGTGCTCGGCGGCCTGGCGTTCACGGCGCTGATCGGGCTCTGGCTGACCTCGTCGTTCTGGTTCTTCACGGCGGTCGGCGTCAAGGTGTGAACGACTTCGTCCTGCTCAGACCGGCCGCCCGGCCCTTGGCGGCCACGACGAGCGCCATCTTGCGGGACGCCTCGTCGATCATCTCGTCGCCCAGCATGACCGCGCCGCGCCGCTCCACGGTGGTGTAGTGCTCGTACGCCTCCAGGATCAGCTCGGCGTGGTCGTAGTCCTCCTGGCTGGGTGAGAACACCTCGTTGGCCGCCTCCACCTGCAAGGGGTGCAGCACCCACTTGCCGTCGAACCCGAGGGCGGCGGCCCGGCGGGCGACCCTCCGGTAGCCCTCGACGTCCTTGATCTGGAGGTAGGGGCCGTCGATCACCTGGAGGTCGTGCATCCTGGCGGCCATCAGCAGGCGCATGAGGATGTAGTGGTAGGCGTCGCCCTCGTCGTAGCCGGGCGGCTGCTCGCCGACCACGAGGGTGCGCATGTTGATCGAGGCCATGAAGTCGGCCGGCCCGAACACCAGGGCCTCCAGCCTTCTGGACGACCCGGCGATGGCGTCGACGTTGACCAGGCCGCGGGCGTTCTCGATCTGGGCCTCGATGCCGATGCGGCCGACCTCGTAGCCCATCGACCGCTCGATCTGGGTCAGCAGGGTGTCGAGCCAGACGACCTCGGTCGGGTCCTGGACCTTGGGCAGGATCAGGCAGTCGAGGAACTCCCCCGCGCCCTCCACGACCTCGATGACGTCCCGGTACGTCCACATCGTGGTGAGGTCGTTGACCCTGACCACGCGGGTCTTGCCGGTCCAGTCGCCCTCGCGCAGCGCGGTCACGACGTTCTTGCGGGCCTCGTCCTTGGCCAGGGGCGCGACGGAGTCCTCAAGGTCGAGGAAGACCTCGTCGGCGGGCAGGGTCTGGGCCTTCTCCAGGAAGCGGGGGTTGCTGCCCGGCACGGAGAGCACGGAACGACGTGAGCGCATGCGCCCACGCTAACGGCTGCGGGGGCGCCTCCGGCAGGCGTCCCCCGTCTATGGGGACGATCAGCTGTTCCAGTAGCGCTGCTCGCGCCACGGGTCGCCGTAGTTGTGGTAGCCGGCCCGTTCCCAGAAGCCGGGCCGGTCGCGGTCGAGCAGGCGCAGGCCCTTCACCCACTTGGCGGACTTCCAGAAGTACAGGTGCGGGACCAGCAGGCGGGCCGGGCCGCCGTGCTCGGCGGTCAGCGGGTCGCCGTCGAAGGTGTGGGCGATCCACGCCTTTCCGTCGCGCAGGTCCGCCAGCGGCAGGTTGGTGGTGTAGCCGCCGTGGCAGTACGCCTCCGCGAACTCCGCCCCGGTGTCCACGTCGTCGAGCAGGACGTCGAGCGACACGCCCTGCCAGTCGGTGTCGAACTTCGACCAGCCGGTGACGCAGTGGATGTCGGTGTGCGGGGCGCTCTGGGGCAGGTCCAGCAGCTCGTCCCAGGTCCAGGTGCGTTCCCGGCCGGCCTCGGTGACCAGGGTGAACGTCCAGTCCGCGGTGTCGAGGCGGGGCGTCGGGCCCGCCGACAGGACGGGGAAGCCGGTCGTGAGGTACTGGCCGGGCGGCAGCCGGTCGTCGTGCCCGCCACGCCCCTTGAAGCCCTTGGAGACGACGGCCACGGTCACCGCCCTCCCTGCACGGACGTCTCCAGCATGCTCAGGCCCGGCATCGCGGCCATCATCCGGCCCGGCGCCTCCACCAGGGTCATGAGCACGTTGTCGCAGTTCGGGCAGCGCAGCACGGTGCCGGGGGCGGGGCCGTACACGGTGGCCTCCCCCAGCGGGCCGTTCATGCCGCACTGCGCGCAGACGCCCTGGGCCGCCGTCATGTCCCGGCCGAAGAACTGGGCCAGCGGGCCTGCCGCCGCGTTGCCGTCCACGGGTTGTTGCATGGTGTCTCTCCTAGCCGTACCGCTCGGTGCGGACGTCGGTGGGCGGGTAGCCCAGGGTGGTGAGGATCTCGGCGACGTGCTCGACGAACGCGGTCGGGCCGCAGACGTAGGCCAGCGGCTCGTGCGCGGGCGGCCAGGCCAGCCGGGCCAGTTGCGAGCGGTCCACGCGGCCCACGGGCTCGGGCCAGTCCGTCGGGGCCGAGCGGGTGTAGACGAAGCTCACCTCGCCGTCGGCGGACTCCAGCTCGTCGCGGTAGATCACCTGGCCGGGGTCGCGCACGGAGTAGATCAGCCGTACCGGGGTGCCGTCGCCCAGCCGGGCGCGGTGACGCAGCATCGAGCGCAGCGGCACCACGCCGGACCCGCCCGCGACCAGCAGCAGCGGCCGCCGGTCCGGCGCCGGCTCCCACACGAAGTAGCCGCCGATCGGGCCGCGCACCTCCACCTGGTCACCGGCCTCGGCCACGTCCACCAGGTACGGCGACACCTCGCCGCCCGCCACCCTGGCCACGGTGAGCGCGGGCCGCTCGCCGGGCGCGCCGGCCAGCGAGTACGCCCGGGTCGCCTGGTAGCCGTCGTCGGCCGTCAGCCGCACGTCCACGTGCTGACCGGCGCGGTGTCCCGGCCAGCCAGGCACGTCGAGCAGCAGCGTACGCGTCTGGTCGGTCTCCGGGACGACCTCGGCGATCGTGGCCGGCTGCCAGGTCAGTCGTCGTAGTACCGCTGTTCCCGCCATGGGTCCCCGAAGTTGTGATAGCCGGACCGCTCCCAGAAGCCGGGGCGGTCCTCGTCCATGAGCCACAGCTCGTGGATCCACTTGGCGCTCTTCCACAGGTAGTGGGCGGGCACCAGCATCCGTACCGGGCCGCCGTGCTCGGGCGGGATCGGCGCGCCCTCGTAGGCGTAGACCAGCCACGCCTTGCCGTCCACGATCTCCTCGACCGGCAGGTTGGTCGCGTAGCCGCCGTAGCTGACGGCCAGCGCGTACCCCGCCGCCCGGTCGGCCCCGGTCAGCAGCCGGTCGAGGGACACGCCCGTCCAGGTGGTGTCGAGCTTGCTCCAGTGGGTGACGCAGTGGATGTCCACGGTGAACTGCTCGGCGGGCAGCGACAGCAGGTCCGTCCACGTCCAGGTGGGCTCGCCCGCGCCGCCCCTGACGGTGAACGACCACCGCTCGGTCCGGATGTGCTGCGTCGCCCCCGCCGTGAGCACCGGGAACCCCTCCGCCAGATACTGCCCCGGCGGCACCCGCCCGGCCAGCTCCGGCCGCGGCCGCCGGAAGTGCTTTCCGGCGAAGCCGCGCGAGACGATCCCCATGAATATGGTTCTCCCCGTCCCGGCGTCCACCGGAGACCATGAAAAGGCAGCGAGTATGCCAAGGGTCGACTACGGAAGGCGCCGATCGCACTGTCAGCACAGAAGGGCGGACTCGTGAAGAATGCCGCGTCCGCAACTCTGTTCAGGCTAAGGTTGCGCCATGGCCCTGCTGCGCATGGCGGTCGAGAACTATCGTTGCTTCAAGGAGCGGCAGGAAATCGACCTCGCTCCCATCACGGTGGTACTTGGCAAAAACAATTCCGGCAAAAGCGCGATAACACGTCTCCCACTCCTGCTTCAGACCGGAATTCACACCACCTCGTCTCTCCCTCTTGACCTTGACGCCCTCGGCGACGATCCGCCCGACTATCTGGACCTGGTCCATGGCCGTAACGTGCACCGCGCTCTACGTCTGGAGTTCGTGGCCGGTCGGGCGAAGAGGTCGGTCGAGGTGAAGGCGAAGATCCAGAACATAGCGGAGCGGCAGATCCAGTTCGTCAGCGAACTGGACGTCGTCGACGGACGCCATCACCTGCGGTTGGAGTGGCTCGCCAGCGACCCTGGCCAGTCCTACGTGATGACCCTGGACAACGAGCCGTCGGTGGAGGTGGCGGTGGAATGGCGTGGCCTCGTCCCGGTCCTGACAAGTGCCCCCGACCCGAACCGTCCCTCAGGACACTGGTTCAACGACCTCAGGTACGACGTTCCTCGGTGTTTCGACGGCATCCGGTATCTGAGCGCCTACAGGCAGCGTCCCTCCCGGTTGACGCGCCTGCCGTCACGACACGCCGACGATGTCGGCTCAGCGGGTGAGCACGCGGCCGGCATGCTGGTGAACGACCACGTTCGCGGCGACCGCGTACTCCTTGATCAGGTCAATCGTCTGATCGGGGACAACCTGGAGGGCTGGCGGCTGGAGATCGAGCCACAGGGGCGCCTCTACTCGATCAATCTCCGCTCCCTGGCCACTCCGGATCTCAGTGTCAATCTTCTCGACTCAGGCACCGGGGTCGCACAGGTCTTGCCGCTGCTCGTACAGCGGGCGTACGAGATGGTCCACAAGGAAGCAGGCCAGCGGCGGACTCTTCATGTGATCGAGGAGCCCGAACTCCACCTGCACCCAGCCTTCCACGCACTCCTGGCGGACCTTTTCATCGCGGGCGCCCGGCAGGGCACGGGCGGTCTTCTCATCGAGACCCACAGCGAGACCATGTTGCTCAGGCTGCGTCGCCGCATCGCGGAAGGACAGATATCGCCACGCGACGTGGCGGTGTACTTCGTGCACCACGGGGCGGGGTCCTCTAGGGTGCGGCGCATTGAGATCGATGACTTCGGCAATCTGGACTATTGGCCTGCGGGAGTCTTCTCCGAGGATTTCGAGGAGACGAAGAAGCTGGCCGAGGCGCAATTCACCCGCGGGAACAATGAAGATTGAGCTGACCAGCGAGGCGTTCACGGACGAGGCCTTCGAGCTGATCATCGAGCTGATGCGGCATTTCATCGAGAGCCGCCATGACTGGGTGGTCGCGCCGGAGCAGCTCGGCCACGTCAATGCCTATTTCCGGCAGTACGCGCCGAAGAAGGCCCAGGCATACGCGCTCATGGCAGAGAAGGGCATGGTCAGCCAGGCCTGGGCCGGCAGTACGGCCAGCCCCTCCCGAACCGTGCGCATCAGCGGTGAGAGTCTTTCCGATCACGTTTCGGACCTCGGTAGACCGGCACGGTTCGTCGTGGAGAACCAAGAGGGTGACAGGGCGTTCATTCTGGCCCTCGCCTACGTCTTCGGCACCGATGAGATCGTCAAGGCTTGGACGAAGAACTGGTTGGAGTTCGTCCAAGGGGGCGGCAGCGGCGAGGTGCCCAAGGTCGTCAAGACCGAAGGCGAAGCCTTTCGCCGCGTCAAGCGTGTGGCTTTCCTGCTGGACAGCGACCGGTTGACGCCCGAAGAGCCTTCCAGGCATCAGGGCGCGCTGGCGAGGCTGGCCGAGTTAGGGGTGACGGGGCACATTCTGCGCTTCCGCGAGGCCGAGAACTACCTGCCCAACGGAGTCTTAGCCGCTGTTCGCGCCTCCCAGCCGGAACTCACAGCCAAGATCGACTGTTTGAAGGCCCTGTCCGTCGAGCAGCGAGGATACTTCGACTTCAAGAACGGCTTCTGGGACCGGAGGCTGGAATGTGCGCGCGTGCCCGAGGTTCAGGCGGAACTCTTCCACTCACTGCCCGACCGCGTGCGGGTGGGCCTGCGACACGGCTTCGGCGAAGGACTTACGCTGATCCTCGAGCAGGAGGCCAAGGCGGGCAAGCTCAAGAGGTCTGATTTCGACGCCCTCGGCCCCGACGTGTGCGAGGAACTGCAATCGCTGCTCGCACTGGTACGGGACATCATCTAGGAACGAGACATGGTTGGCAGGCAAGACGAACACGGACTGGACGGCCCCCCGGAGTACCCGGCGGCCACCGACGAGATCGGCGTACGCCCCGACGTCAATCTGCTGGAGACCCTCCTCGACCACGTCCGCAAGGGCGAACTACGCATTCCCAAATTCCAGCGCCCCTTCGTCTGGCGGCCCGACCAGATGCTCGACCTGTTCGACAGCATCGAACGTGGCTATCCCATCGGCAGCATGTTGCTCTGGGAAACGTCGGCGGAACTGGAGAGCCTCAGCATAGTCGGCGACTTGATGATTCCTGATGTGTCACCGGGCAGGAGCGTCACGTACATCCTCGACGGCCACCAGCGCCTGTCCACGCTGTATGCGACTCTTTACAGGCATGACACGGCGTACTCGAGCGATTCGGGCGACTGGATCTGGCACGTCTATCGGGTGCTCGGTCAGGGCGACAGCCGGATCAACCGGTACGTGCATTGGAAGAAGCCGGGGCCGCCGCCGGCGAACTACCTCCCTGTTCGTTCGGTGCTCAGAACCCTTGACTTTCTCGCCTACGCTCGCGACCTGGCCAAGAGCATCGGCGACGGCGCCTATTTCGACGAGTTGATCGAGGAAGCCGAGCAGGTCGCCCAGCGCATCAAGTCGTACAAGGTGTCGGTGGTGACGCTTCTGGGTGGAAGCCTCGCTCAGGCAGTCGAGGTCTTCTCACGGGTCAACAGCAAGGGCCAGTCCATGAGCCCTGACCAAATGGTGTCGGCTCTGACCTACAAGGGGCAAGGCGAGGAGAGTCTGGCCAACAGCATCGCAGCCATCCTCGACGGCGTCGCGGCCGAAGGTTTCGGCGAGATCAACTCGACCATCGGCTTCCGTGCGCTGCTGGCCGTCGCCGGCGAGGAAGAGGTGACCGGCGCGCATTGGGATGTCCTGGCGAGGCGCATGGAAGGAAAAGTCTCGCAGGCGGTCCAGGACACCGACGTGGCGTTGTCCCGGGCGGTGGAATTTCTTCGCGGCGACATCGGGGTTCCGCTCGCTCGGCTGATTCCGTACAACAACCAGCTGATGTTGCTCACTCTCTTTTTCCATCTGCGCCCCGATCCGTCCGACGAACAGATCGAGGTGCTCATCAGGTGGTTCTGGATCACCTCGTGGGCGGGGCACTTCGCGAGCGTGAACTCGACGACCAGCAGACAGTCCATCCAGGACATGCGCGCGTTCGCCACCGGACGAAAAAGGCTCCGTGACTTCGAGGGCGGGCAGGGCATGTTCGACTTCGCCGATCAAAGGGCCCGGCCGTTTCCGGAGAGATTCGACCTACGCAGTGCGCGAGTGCGCGCCTATCTCCTCTGGGAGCTGAAGGAGTTCCCTCTGCGGAAGTCCACGGACGGGCAGTCCTATCAAGTTGTGGACACGATCCGTCGCCTCGACACGGCGGCATTTCGCAGGGTCTCCGGCAAGACCGGATTGGCCAACGGCTCGAATCCGGCGAACCGTGTGATCCTCGAGGTCGACTCCGGTGTCACGGCACGGGCCTATCTTCTGAGCATGCTCGATGTGTCATCGTCCGAGCACGGCGACCTCGGCGTGTCGCAGGAGGCGTACGCACGGCTGTCGGCCGGCGACGACGACGCCTTCATCGACCTTCGTGCGGCCGAGCTGGCCCGTCGCGAACGGTCGTTCATCGATTCCATCGGCGCCGTGCCACCGCCCGCGTTCGCGGCCGACGCCGAGATCGACACCGAATGACGGGCGTGTCGGCCCGACGGTTCCAGCCGTGAATGCCTGAACGTTTCGGGTCCGGCCCAGCAGGCTCGCGAAACCCCAAGGTCGCGGGCTGACGATGGGCCGGTCCCGACCGTCAACGCATGCACTTCCGCCACGTACGCCTGCGAGGGTTACAGTCTGAGCGTGAGCGACGACATCGCGGCCATTGAGGAGGGCGCCAAGAAGTCCGGCATCCTCTGGCTCACCCTCGACCGCCCGCGCCTGGCCTGGCACGCCTGGCACGACGGCGCCATCTACCTCGTGACCGGCGGCGGCGAGCAGGACCTGCCGGGGCTCGGCGCGCTGGACCGGGTGCGCGTGACGCTGCGCAGCAAGGACAACGGCGCGCGGCTGGTGGAGTTCGACGCGGCGGTCTCGGTGGTCGATCAGGCCGCGGCGGCCGACGCCGTGGCGGTGCTGGCCAAGGAGCGGCTCAACGCCCCCGACAGCGAGCACCTGCCCGAGCGCTGGGCCCGCGACTCCACCGTCCTGCGCCTCACCCCGGAACGCTGACCCGGGAACGCCGGGTTCAGACCTGGGCGGTGACCTCGACGGGCCGGTCCGGGACGGGGTCGGGCTGGGCGCCCGCGGTGGCCGTCTGGGCCAGCAGCGCGCCACTGAGCACGATCAGCCCGCCGACGATCTGGAACACCCCCAGCGTCTCGCCGACCAGCGCCCACGCGACCACCGCGCCGCCGATGACCTCCAGCGAGGCGACCGTCGCGCCCACCGCCGCCGACAGCCGCTTCACCATGTTCATGCTCAGGATGTACGCCAGCGCCGTCGCCACCAGCACCAGCCACAGGTACGCCCCCAGCACCGGCAGCGTCGTGCCGCCCTGCGGGGCGACGGAGAGGGTGAAGGCCTCCCAGGGGATGTTCCAGGGCTGCGCGAACGGGACCAGCACGACGGCCGAGCCGATCATGCCCCAGGTGACCAGGCCGAGCAGGTCGATGTCGGGGCCCATGCTGTCGCCCATCAGGAAGTACCCGGCGCAGCACGCCCCGGCCAGCAGCCCGAGGAGCAGGCCGAACGCGTCCAGCCGCATGCCCTGCCACGCCTCGACGACGATCGCCAGGCCGGCGAACGCGATCACCGCGCCCACGTACGCGGCCTTGGCCAGGCGGACCTTGCGGACGAGCCTGACCCAGGCCACCACCATCACCGGGGCCATGAACTCCAGCAGCAGCGCGATCCCCACCGGCAGCCGGGTGATCGCGACGAAGTAGAGCGACTGCACGCCCGCCACGGCCATCACGATGTACAGCCCGAGGAACGGCAGCCGGGCGCGCGGGATGCGCAGCGCCCGCGGCTTGACCACCACGAGCACCGCGACCAGCAGCAGCCCGGCGCCCGCCATCCGCGTCCAGACGGCCTCGACCGGCGCCAGCCCGGCGGTGATGAGGTACTTGGCCATCGGCCCGGAGAACGCGAAACAACACGACGACACGAATGCCAGTGCGAGCCCCGTCAGCCTCATGGTTCACCTCTACGTGCAGTAATCAGCGTTAAATGCGTTTGATACTGACATGCCAGGCAACCGGGGCGCAACGGCGTCTCACTGTTAGCCTGGCCCACGTGAAGATCTTCGTGGCCCGGCTGGCGGGGACCCCCGTCTTCGACCCCACGGGCGATCAGATCGGCCGGGTGCGCGACGTCGTGGTGGGCCTGCGCCTCACCGGGAATCCCCAGGTCCACGGGATGGTCGTCGAGGTGCAGCCGCGCCGCCGGGTGTTCCTGCCGATCACTCGCGTGCGCCGCATCGAGGCGGGCGCGGTCGTCTTCACCGGACGGCTGAACATGCGCAGGTTCGAGCAGCGCGCCACCGAGACCCTGGTCATCGGCGAGATGCTCGACCTGTCCGTGAGCGTCGGCGACGAGCCCATGACCGTCTACGACGTCGCCATGGAGGAGCCCCTGCCCTCCCGCTGGGAGATCACCAAGGTCGCGCTCTTCAAGGGCCGCCGGCGCGAGCCCAGGACGGTCGACTGGAACGAGGTGTCCGGCTTCGACACCCTGCAGAAGGACCAGGGCGCGGCCGGCCTGATCGCCGCGTTCGAATCGCTGCGCGCCGCCGACATGGCCAGCGCCCTGCACGAGCTGCCCAGCAAGCGGCGCATCGAGATCGCCCGCGAGCTCGCCGACGACCGCCTGGCCGACGTGCTGGAGGAGCTGCCGTCCGACGACCAGATCGGCATCCTCGGCACCCTCGAACCCGAGCGGGCCGCCGACGTCCTGGAGGAGATGAGCCCCGACGACGCCGCCGACCTGCTGCACGACCTGCCCGAGGACCAGGCGGCCAGGCTGCTGGCACTCATGGAGCCCGGCGAGGCGGCCCCGGTGCGGCGGCTGCTGACCTACGCCGACGACACCGCGGGCGGCGTGATGACCAGCGAGCCGGTCATCCTGCCGCCCAACGCGACGGTGGCCGAGGCGCTGGCCCACATCCGCCAGCAGGACCTGCCGCCCGCCGTCGCCGCCCAGGTCTACGTGACCAGGCCGCCCACCGAGACGCCGACCGGCACGTACCTGGGGGTCTCGCACTTCCAGCGGCTGCTGCGCGAGCCGCCCTCGACGCTGCTCGGCCGCGTGCTCGACCCCTCGCTCGACCCGATCAGGCCCGACTTCACCCTGCGCCAGGTCCACGCCTTCCTCGCCAACTACAACCTGGTCGCCGCCCCGGTCGTGGACGAGCTGGGCAGGCTGGTCGGCTCGGTGACCGTCGACGACGTCCTCGACCACCTGCTTCCCGACGACTGGCGCGAGGGGGACCACCGTGACCATTGACCGGCTCGACCAGCCGCGGGCGCTGCGCCGATCGCTGCGCCCGCACTACGACCCCGAGGCGTTCGGACGCCTGTCCGAGCGCATCGCCCGCTTCCTCGGCACGGCCCGGTTCATCGTCTACATGACGGTGTTCGTGGCGATCTGGGTGATCTGGAACGTCGCCGCCCCTCCGGCGCTCAAGTGGGACCCGTACCCGTTCATCTTCCTCACGCTGATGTTGTCGCTCCAGGCCAGCTACGCCGCGCCGCTCATCCTGCTCGCCCAGAACCGCCAGGACGACCGCGACCGCATCCAGTACGAGCAGGACCGCGAGGCCGCCGACCGCAACCAGGCCGAGATCGAGTACCTCACCCGCGAGATCGCCGGCCTGCGCCTGGCCCTGAACGAGGTCGCCACCCGCGACTACCTGCGCGCCGAGCTCGGCCGGCTGCTGGAGGAGCTCAACAAGCGTCAGTGACGTCGAGCCGGGCCAGCAGCGCCCGCACCTCGCCGACGTCGCCCCCGCCCAGCAGGTCGAGGAACTGGCTCTTGACCCCGCGCAGGTAGGTGGGCGTGGCCTCGGCCAGCCGCGCGGCGCCCGGCTCGGTCAGCACCGCGAACAGCCCGCGGGCGTCGTCGGAGCACGCCTCCCGGCCGACCAGCCCGTGCCGCTGCAACCGGTCGATCAGCCTGGTCAGCCCGCTGCGCGTGAGCAGGACGCGGTCGGCCAGGTCGTTCATCCGCAGCCGCCGCCCCGGCGCCTCGGCCAGCTGCGCCAGCACCTCGTACGACGCCAGCGGCAGCCCGTGGGCCACGAGCAGCTCGGACTCCAGGCGGCGGGCGATGCGCACCTGGGCCCGCTGCAACATCCGCCAGACCGCCAGTTCCTCGGCGGTGAGCCCCTCGTCGCGCAGAAGAGTCACGCAGTAACCTTAGACGTTGTTGCACAGACATCTAACAGCCACCCAAACAGCGCGGATTAACTCAGCGGCTCCCCGGGTTCATACCATGGAGGGGCATTTCCGCTGGCTCCCAGCGCCTGTCACACATAGACCGACTAAGGAGGGACGGCACTCCCTCGTGCCGAGACTTCGATGGCACCAACCCAGGAACAGGTGACGGCCGCCCTCGCCACCGTCATCGACCCCGAGATCCGTCGCCCGATCACGGACCTCGACATGGTCAAGAACATCGAGATCGCCCCCGACGGCGCGGTCCGGGTGGGCGTCTACCTCACCGTGTCAGGCTGTCCGATGAAGGACACCATCACCCGCGACGTGAAGACGGCGGTCGGCAAGGTCGGCGGCGTGACGGACGTCCAGATCGAGCTCGACGTCATGAGCACCGAGCAGCGCAAGACCCTCCAGACCAAGCTGAGGGGCGACCGGGGGCCGGAGAAGGAGATCCCCTTCAACCAGCCCGGCTCGCTGACCCGCGTCTTCGCCGTCGCGAGCGGCAAGGGCGGCGTGGGCAAGTCGTCGGTCACCGTCAACCTGGCCGCCGCGATGGCCTCCAGCGGCCTCAAGGTCGGCATCGTCGACGCCGACATCTACGGTCACAGCATCCCTCGCATGCTGGGCGCCGCCGAGCGGCCCACCAAGGTCGAGGACATGATCATGCCGCCGTCGGCGCATGACATCAAGGTCATCTCGGTCGGCATGTTCAAGCCCGAGGGCAACACGCCGGTCGTGTGGCGCGGGCCGATGCTCGACCGGGCGCTCCACCAGTTTCTGGCCGACGTCTACTGGGGCGACCTCGACGTCCTGCTGCTCGACCTGCCGCCGGGCACCGGCGACATCGCCATCTCGGTGGCGCAGCGGCTGCCGTCGGCGGAGATCCTGGTGGTGACCACGCCGCAGCAGGCCGCCGCCGAGGTGGCCGAGCGGGCCGGTTCGATCGCCGCCCAGACCCACCAGCAGATCGCCGGCGTCATCGAGAACATGTCGTGGCTGCCCTGCCCCCACTGCGACGAGCGGGTGGCCGTGTTCGGCGAGGGCGGCGGCCAGACCGTCGCCGACGCCCTGACCCGTACGCTGGGCGCCCGCGTCCCGCTGCTCGGCCAGGTGCCGATCGACCTGCGCCTGCGCGAGGGCGGCGACGAGGGCAAGCCGCTGGTGCTGACCGACCCCGACTCGCCCGCCGCCGCGGAGCTGCGGAAGATCGCCGCCGGTCTGAGCAAGCGCTCCTCCAGCATCAAGGGCATGCAGCTCGGCCTCTCGCCCAACCGCTCCTGACCCAGAACGCCGGCGGGCCCGCTCAGCGAAAGCTGAACGGGCCCGTCCCGCGTCTGCAGGGTGTGTCAGGTGGCCTCGGAGTCGTAGGGGGGCAACTCGCCAACGGCGAGCTCCGACGGCGGCTCAGGCGCGTCGTAGGCCCCCACACCGGCCGGCTCCAGGTCTTTGGACCGGCCGTTCCAGTCGTCCTCAAGGTCGTCGAGAAGGTGCTTGCGGACGAAGTTCTTCGGGTTGAGGTCGGCGGGGTCGAAGTTCTGGAACTCCGGCCCGAGACCCGCCCTCAGGTCGTCGCGCGCGTTGTTGGCCATGCGCCGCAGGTTGCGCAGTGTCTTGCCCGCCTGCGAGGCGGCCTGCGGCAACTTGTCAGGACCGAAGACCAGGAGCGCGATGACGATCAGCGCTCCGACCTCCATCCACCCGAGTCCGAACACCGTACGCTCCTACCCGCAGTCCACAATCCTCTCCACAGACTAAGGGCTCCAGCCCGTGGCCGGACCGTCCCCCCTGGGTCATATCACTCAGGACGGGGTGGGGGCCGGCAGGTCGTCGGCGACGATGGTGAGGGTGGCGGTGCGCTCCTGGCCGGCACGCTGGTACTTGACGGTGAGCTTGGCGCCCGGCGCCTTGCTGCGGATCAGGGCGATCAGCTCGTTGCCGTCCTGCAACGCCAGCCCGTCGACCTCCAGGATGACGTCGCCCGCCTTCAGCCCGGCCTTGTCGGCGGGACCGTTGGCGTCGACCGGCTGGCGGCCCTCGGCGGGCTCGGAGGCGATGCGCACGCCCTGGCCCTTGTAGTCCTTGTCCAGCACGATCCCGATCTTCGGACGCTTGGCCTTGCCCGTGGTGATCAGTTCCTCGGCCACGCGCCGCGTCTGGTTCACCGGGATCGCGAAGCCCAGGCCGATGCTGCCGCTCTGGCTGTTCACCGAACGGCTGAGGGTGGCGATGGCCGAGTTCACCCCGACCACCTCGCCCCGGCCGTTCACCAGCGGGCCGCCGGAGTTGCCGGGGTTGATGGCGGCGTCGGTCTGGATGGCGCTGATGTAGGCGGGCTCCTCGGTGGCGGCGCCCGTCTCGTCGCCGGCGATGACCGGACGGTTGAGCGAGCTGACGATGCCCGTGGTGACCGTGCCGCTGAGGCCGAGCGGCGAGCCGATGGCGATCACCGGGTCGCCCACCACGACCTGGTCGGAGTTGCCGAGGGTGATCTCCGGCGTGCCAAAGGTCTCCTCGGGCTTGACCACGGCCAGGTCGGAGCCGGGGTCGCGGCCGACGATGCGGCCCGCGGTGGTCTTGCGGTTATTGAACATGATCTTGATCTCGCCGCCCTTGGCGGCCATGGCGACCACGTGGTTGTTGGTCACCACGTAGCCGTTCTTGATCAGGAACCCGGAGCCGGAGGCGCCCTCGGTGTTGGCACCGTTGCCCACCTCCAGCGAGACGACGCTCGGCAGCACCCGCGCGGCCACACCGGCCACCGAGTCGGGCGCCCTGTTGGTCGCGCCCGTCGGGGCGGGGCCGAGGCTGTAGGAGGGGTCGGTGCCGCTGCTGCCCGACCTGGTCAGCAGGTACGTTCCAAGGCTGCCGAGCACGGAGGCGACCAGGGCGATGGCCACGGCGATCGCGATCAGCGCGCCGGGGTTGAGCCCGCGCCTGGGCAGCGCGCCCGCGCCGGGCCCGGCCGGCGGCGGCGCCCATCCCGGGCCCATGCCCAGGGCCTGACGAGGCGGCGGCGGCTGGTGACCGCCGTACGCGCCCATGAAGGGTGGCGGTTGCATCGGCCGCGGCCCGGTTTCGGCCGGCCCGAAGGACGGGTTCTCGTAGACCCGCGTGCCGCCGGGGCTCTCGAACCCGCGCGGCCCGCCGGGACTCTCGAAGGACGGCCCCTCGTAGACCCGCGTGCCCCCCTCATAGGGCGGCACACCCTCGGAGCGACCCGACGGCTGGTACGGCGGCACACCCTCGGAGCGACCCGACGGCTCGTACGGCGGCACGCCCGCGCTCTCGGAGCGGCCCGACGGGTCGCCCCAGGACGCGCCGAACGAGGCGGGCGGGTCCGACCGCGGCTCGGTCGGCTCGGCCTGCTCGGCCCGCTCGCCCGGCTCGTCGGCGGGCAGGAACTCCGGCCGCCCCTGTGGTTCGGGGAAGTCCGACGTCGTGCGTCCTTCGCCCGAACGCGTCTCGTCGGTCATCTACGTCTCACCACTCCTTGCTCGGCCGCCGCAATCTTCGCTCTTGCGGCATACGAGGGTCATAAAAGGCTTTGTTTGCGACAAATCCCGAACCCAGATCGTATGCCCCAAGCATCGTCGACTACGCCACCCGAGTATTCCAGGCGAGCCCCCGGTTCAGGGCGTGGCGGTGGGCGGCGCGCTGGTGGCCGGCGACTGCTGGACCCGCCAGAGCTCGACCGGCGGCGACGGGGTGTGGCTCCCCGTGCCCGAGACCGCGAAGAACGTGCCGAGCGCCACGGCGGCGGACACCATGCCCACCGCGACGTAGGCCCCGCGCCGCCTACCGCCCCGACCAGGGCCCGAGGCCCCACCGGTGGCGTCCCTGCGCGGGCGGTTGTCCAGGGGCGCGATGCTGTGGGGCCCAGGAATGGGCACTCCCCCGAACGTACGGGTAGGGAAAGGGCGCTCCCTCGGCGGCAGCGGCCCACCGGGCTCCGCCATGCGCAGCAGCGACATGGTCAGATCGGCCGGCATCGCCGGGCCGTCGAGCGACCGCAGGCGCGACTTCAGCGCCCGCATCGACTCGACCTCGCGCCGGCAGTCAGCACAGAAGGTCAGGTGGGCGAGCGCGCGATCGCGCTCGGTGTGGTTCAGCTCTCCGTCCACGAGCGCGGAAACGCGCTCTCCAAGATGAGCCATATCAGACTTCCTCCCCACTGATCACGGTCGGGGGGAGTTGGGTAGTACGGGGGGCCCGATGGTCGAGCGCCTCCCGCAACTGCGCCCGGCCACGGTGAATACGGCTTCGGACCGTCCCCAGCTTGACGCCGAGCGTGGCCGCGATCTCCTCGTAGGACAGACCCTCGATGTCACACAGCACGATCGCGGCCCGGAACTCGGGGGCGAGCGCGTCGAGGGCGGCTTGGATATCGGGCTCCAGGTGGGCGTCGTCGAACGCCTGCGCCGGCGACGGCTCACGGCCGCGCAGCCGCTCGGCGGCGTCGTCGGCCAGCCCCTCGAACCGGATGCGCTGCTTGCGCCGCGCCATGTCGAGGAACAGGTTCGTCGTGATCCGGTGCAGCCATCCCTCGAACGTGCCGGGGGTGTAGCTCGACAGCGACCTGAAGACCCTGACGAAGACCTCCTGCGTGAGGTCCTCGGCATCGTGGACATTGCCGGTAAGCCGGTACGCCAGCCGGTACACACGTGCGGAGTGAGTCCGCACCACTTCCTCCCATGTGGGAGGCGTCCAATCAGACGACACGGGAGTATCCGCCTGGTGGTCGCTTTCGTCCACCAGCACTCCTCTCTCTGGGACCACCGCTACCGTCATAGTGCCTGGTTTCGTCCCTTCGTGCGCACTGCCTGCCTTCCGGACCGGCAAAGCCCGTTTAAACCTGCAACGCCTTCGGACCGTCCTGAGTTCCCGTCCCGGCGTGACTCCCCTAGGCTGCGATCGGTGACCAATCGCACGAAAGCGGGGGGAGGAGGCCGATGACCAGTCCAGCGGAGGCCACTCTGGCCTATGCGGAGCAGTTCCATCACGAGGACGAGCTCCTGCACGCGGCGCGTCAGCGCGGGCTGGAGATGGGTGCGGTGCCCATCCTTCCCGGGGGCGGGGCCGCGCTCTGCTTCCTCGCCACCGTCGTCAACGCCAAGTCGGTCGTCGAGATCGGCACCGGCTGCGGCGTCTCGGGGCTGTGGCTGCTGCGCGGCATGCGTGGCGACGGCACGCTGACCAGCGTCGACGTCGAGCCCGAGCACCAGCGGCTGGCCCGGCAGGCGTTCGCGGAGGCGGGCTTCTCCGGCGGGCGGGTGCGGCTGATCTCGGGCCGGGCGCTCGACGTGCTGCCCCGGCTGTCCGACGGCGGCTACGACATGGTCTTCGCCGACGGCGCCAAGCAGGAGTACGTCGACTACCTCGCCGAGGCGGTCCGCCTGCTGCGCGTGGGCGGCGTGGTGGCCTTCGACAACGCGCTGTGGCACGACCGGGTCGCCGACCCCACGCGGCGCGACCCCGACACGGTCTCGCTGCGCGAGCTCGGCAAGCTGGTGCAGGGCGACGACCGGCTGCGCTCGGTGCTGATGCCTCTGGGCGACGGCCTGCTGGCCGCCGTCAAGATCGCTCAGTAGCCCCGGGTCAGCCACTCCAGCAACACGCGCACGCCGAACCCGGTCGCGCCCTTGGTCAGGACGCCCTCGTCGACCGTGCTGCGGCCGACCCCGGCGATGTCGAGGTGCGCCCACGGACGCTTGCCCGCGAACTCACGCAGGAACAGCGCCGCCGTGATCGAACCCGCGCCGTAGCGGGACCCGCTCTCGACGTTGGCCAGGTCGGCGATCGACGAGTCGAGGGCCGGGGCGTAGTCGTCGATCAGCGGCATGCGCCAGAGCCGGTCGTCGCTGGCCTGCCCGGCCGCCACGAGCTGGGCGGCCAGGTCTTCGTCGGAGGCGTAGACGGCGCCGACGTTCCGGCCGAGGGCCACCGAGATGGCCCCGGTCAGGGTGGCGATGTCCACGACCGCGTCGGGGTCGAGCTCGGCGTCGGCGTAGGCCAGGGCGTCGGCCAGCACGAGCCGGCCCTCGGCGTCGGTGTTCAGGACCTCGACCGTGCGGCCGCCGTAGTGCCTGATGACGTCGCTGGGACGCTGGGCGGTGCCGGACGGCATGTTCTCGGCGGCGGCGATCAGGCCCGTCACGCGTACGGGGGCGCCCAGCCTGGCCAGCGCGGCGAGCACGGCGATCACCACCGCGCCGCCCGCCATGTCGGTCTTCTGGGTCTTCATGTTCTCGGTCGGCTTGAGCGACAGGCCGCCCGAGTCGAACGTGATGCCCTTGCCCACCAGCACGACGTGCCGCTCGGCTGGCTGCTCGGGGACGTAGGAGAGCTGGATGAGCCGGGGCGGCCGGACCGAGCCGCGCCCGACGGCCAGGATGCCGCCGAACCCCTCGGCCTGGAGCTGCTCCTCGTCCCACACCCGCACCGGCAGGCCCTGCTCGGCGGCGCGCTCGGCGAGCCAGGCGGGATGCTTGACCGAGGAGGGCATGTTGGCCAGGTCGCGGGCCAGCGCGACGGCCTCCGCCACGACCCCGGCCCGCCGGACCTGCTCCTCGTCGGCGCCGGCGAGCTCGATCGCCCGCACGCCCTTCCTGCCCTCTTTGCCGATCTTGAAGGTGTACCCGGCCAGCAGCGCGGCTTCGGCGAACGCCGCGACGTCGCCCTCGGGCGGCACCACGGTCAGCGTGTCGCGGCCCTTGACCTTGCGCGCCAGCGCGGCGCCCGCCCTGCGCAGTGCCCGTGGCGAGCCGTCGCCCACGCCGTAGAGCAGGACGCGCCCGACCCCGCCGGCCCGTGCCACCGGCACCTCGACGATCTCGCCCGCCTCTCCCTTGGCCTCGTAGTGGGCCAGCAGGCCGGCGACAGGCAGGTGCAGCTCGGCGTGGGGCTCGACCGCGGGGCGCAGGTCGGAGGCGTAGGGCACGGCCAGCAGCTCGGCACCCTCAGGGACCTCGGCGACCGCGGCGGCGGTGGTCTCGATGGGCACGGAACCCTCCAAACGTCGGCGACCCTGGCGCCGGACTTACGCCAGGGTCGGAGGATCAGGTTGTCTCGGGAGCTCTCAGCCGACGACGTTCTTCAACGCCTCGCCGAGCGCCTTTGCCTCGTCGGCGGAGATCTCCACGACGAGCCGGCCGCCACCTTCGAGAGGGACCCGCATGACTATGCCGCGCCCTTCCTTGGTGACCTCGAGCGGACCATCGCCGGTCCGCGGCTTCATCGCCGCCATGCGTGCATCCCTTCCTGCCTTGGGCTCCCGCGGCCCGCGATTTCCGACCGCCCGAGGGGGTGGTCGGCGCATTCACGTCTTCTGTGATGTCCTATTCTCCCGCATCGAGAGCCCTCATGGGTAACGATCTCCTCCCAGAATGCGTTGTCGAGGCTGGCGATGGCGTCCAAACTGGACTTCGTGCACGCTCGCGCCGCTCTCTTCGACCTGTACGGAGACCACCTGCGCTCGCGCGGCGGACAGGCGACCGTGGCCGCGCTCGTACGGCTCATGAAGCCCCTGGAAATAGCGGCTCCGGCCGTCCGGACGGCGGTCTCGCGGATGGTCCGGCAGGGCTGGCTGCGGCCTCTGCGGCTGCCTCAGGGAGCCGGGTACGGCCTCACCCCGAAGTGTGTCAGGCGCCTGGACGAGGCAGCGCTGAGAATTTACCGATCAGGGACACTCGTCTGGCACGGCCGCTGGCACGTGATCGTCTTGGAGCCGGTCAGGGAGCGCCAGCGCCGCGAGCGGATCAGGGCCGACCTCACCTTCCTCGGCTACGCCTGCCTGTCGGAGACGACGTGGATCGGGCCGCGCTCCTCCATCGAGCTGGACAACCTGCTGGAGGGCGAGGGCGTGCGGGCCGACCGGTTCGACGCGGCGCTGGAGGGCGACCCGCGCGAGCTGGTGGCGCGGGCCTGGGATCTGCGGGCCATCGGCGAGGCGTACGAGCACTGGCATGCCGAAGCTGTCACGCTGATCAGCGCGCTGCCCGGGGACGCCCCTCCCGACCGGGTGTTCGCCACCAGGAGCAGACTCGTGCACGGTTGGCGTAACTTCCTGTTCCAGGACCCCGGGCTGCCGGCCGAGCTGTTGCCTCCGGGCTGGCCGGGCGAGAAGGCCCGCACGTTCTTCGAGCAGGAGGCCACCAGGCTGCTGCCCGCAGCCGCCGCGTTCGTCGACAGGGAGCTCATGTGATCCGTTACGACATGGCCGACGCCGTCGCCACCGTCACCCTCGACCGGCCGGAGTCGATGAACTCGCTCACGGCCGAGACCAAGGCCGCGCTGCTGGAGGCGGTGGGCAGGGCGGCGGCCGACCCCGAGGTCAGGGCGGTGCTGCTCACCGGCTCGGGCCGGGCCTTCTGCGCCGGCCAGGACCTGCGCGAGCACGCCGACAACCTGGCCGCCGGCCGCGGCCTGGCCGACACCGTGCGCGAGCACTACAACCCGATCGTCGAGCTGATCGCGACCATGCCCAAACCGGTCGTGGCGGCGGTCAACGGCGTCGCGGCAGGCGCGGGCGCGGCCCTGGCCTTCGCCTGCGACCTGCGGATCGCCTCCGACAAGGCCAAGTTCGCGCTGGCGTTCGCGGGCATCGGGCTGGCCCCCGACTCCGGCGCGTCCTGGACGTTGCAGCGCCTGGTCGGCCGGGGCCGCGCGGCCGAGCTGCTGCTGCTCGGCGAGCCGATCGACGCGGCCACCGCGCTCGGCCTGGGCCTGGTCACCCGCGTGGTCCCCGCCGACGACCTGCCGAAGACCGCCCACGAGCTGGCCGTACGCCTGGCCGCCGGGCCGACCGCGGCCTACGCCGCCACCAAGCGCGCGCTGGCCCACTCCGCCACGCACGCGCTGGCCGACTCCCTGGCGCTGGAGGCCGATCTCCAGGACGCGTGCGTGGCCACCCAGGACCACCAGGACGCCACCCGCGCCTTCCTGGCCAAGGAGCGGCCGGTGTTCAGGGGCCGCTGAGACTCCCTGAGAGGCGCGCGGGCAGGCGGCCCGGTCAGCCGGGGCGTCATGGGACGGTCTGGTGCTGCTCAGCGGGCCAGGCAGCCCTCGATGTGGTCGTTGACCAACCCGATCGCCTGCATCAGCGCGTACGCGGTGGTCGGGCCGACGAACTTGAACCCGTGCCTGCGCAGTTCCTTGGCCAGGGCCTTGGAGCCAGGGGTGATCGCGGGCACGTCGGCCATCGTCCGGGGCACCGGCGAGTCGGGGTCGGCGAAGCGCCACACCAGCTCCGACAGGCCCTCGGGCAGGTCGAGCGCGGCCCTGGCGTTGCCGATCACGGCCTCGATCTTGGCCCGGTTGCGGACGATGCCGGGGTCGCCGAGCAGCCGTTCGACGTCGTGCTCGGTGTAGGCGGCCACCTTCACGGTGGAGAAGCCGTCGAAGGCGGCGCGGAAGTTCTCCCGTTTGCGCAGGATCGTCAGCCACGACAGGCCCGACTGGAACGCCTCCAGCGCCACACGCTCGAAGACCTCGTCGTCGCCCTTGACCGGGCGGCCCCACTCCTCGTCGTGGTAGGTGATGTACAGCGGGTCGGCCATGCCCGGCCAGGTGCAGCGGATGAGCTCGGTCACGGGCGCTCGTCCTTGTCTTCGTCCTTGCTCAGCGTGGCGGGCACGGACTTGTCGTCGTCCTGCTCGGACTCGTCCTTCTCGGACTCGTCCTTCTCGGGCTCGTCGTGCTCGGGCTCGTCCTTCTTCTCCGGGACGCGCCACTCCGGCTCCTCGGACGGGTCGCGCAGCTCCGGCTCGCCCTCCCACTCCACCGACGCGCCGCTCGACGTGACCGGGTCGCCGGACTCCGGCAGCTCCCTGGGCATGGTCGGCGCCTCCGGCTCGTGGTCGGTGCGCAGCCCGGCCCCCGGCGCGGCGTAGATCTCCTGGCGCGCGTGCAGCCGACTGGACAGCAGCTCCGACACCCGCTGCTCCAGCACGGCGATCCTGGTGTCGCGGGCGCTGATGGCCTGGGCGGCCCGGCGCAGGGTCTCGTCGACGCTCTGCGTGTGGTAGCCGACCAGGTTGACCGGCAGTTGGAGCGCCATGAAGTCGACCGCCGTGAGCTGTCCGGCCTCGGGCAGGTCGAGCGGCGGGACGTCCGGCGGGAACTCGGTCAGCTCCCCGCCTCTGCCGAGGGAGACCAGGACCACGCAGGCCAGGATGGCGATCGCGGCGATGGCGAGTATGACCAGCACATTGGCATCGTACTCATATGGTGGAGCGCGTTCAGCGATCTACCACAAGTGTGGGTAATCGGGGCACGCTGGTCAGCCGGTGGCCTCCCCCAGCTCGGCGATGCTCGGACGGACCGGCTGGGGACGCGCTTCGAGGTGCGCGAACGCCTCCTCGACCGTGGTGGTCCAGGAGATCGCGTCGAAGACGTCGGCCCGGGTGAAGCCCTCGGCGTGCATGCCGGAGACGAGCTGCCGCAGCGGCTCGTACAGGCCCCAGGGGTCGAGGATGACCAGGGGACGGTCGTGGATGCCGAGCACCCGCGCCGTCCAGATCTCGAACAGCTCCTCCAGGGTGCCGATGCCGCCGGGCAGCACGAGGAAGGCGTCGGAGCGGGCGTCCATGACGCCCTTGCGCTCGCGCATCCCGGCGGTGACGATCAGCTCGTCGGAGTCGGTGTCGGCCACCTCGACGTCCACCAGCACCTGCGGGATCACGCCGACCGTGACCCCGCCTGCGGCACGGGCGGCGGAGGTGACCGCGCCCATGCACGAGACCGTGGCGCCGCCGCTCACCAGCGTGTGGCCACGCCTGGCGAGCTCGGCGCCCACCTCCGCGGCCAGGTCGACGTACTTCCTGTCGATGCGGAGGCTGGAGGCGCAGAAGACGCAGATGTTCACGGGCCGACAGCCTATTGCGGCTCCGCGGTCTGGGCGGCGGCGGCCTCCAGCTCCTCCTCCCGGTGGCGGGAGCGGGCCCGGTCGGAGTCGGCGATGATCCGCACGGCCTCGTCGGGGTCGTCGGTGACGGAGATCAGGTCGAGGTCCTGGGCGGCGATCTTGCCGGTGCCGAGCAGGGTGCTCTTGATCCAGTCGAGCAGGCCGCCCCAGAACTCCGAGCCCATCAGCACGACCGGGAACGAGGTGACCTTGTGGGTCTGGACCAGCGTCAGCGCCTCGAAGAGCTCGTCGAGCGTGCCGAAGCCGCCGGGCAGGGCGATGAAGCCGCGCGAGTACTTGACGAACATCGTCTTGCGCACGAAGAAGTAGCGGAACTCGATGCCGAGGTCGACGTAGTCGTTCATGCTCTGCTCGAACGGCAGCTCGATGCCGAGCCCGACCGAGACCGCGCCCTCGACCTCGGAGGCGCCCCGGTTGGCCGCCTCCATGACGCCCGGCCCGCCGCCCGTGATCACCGCGTAGCCGGACTCGGCCAGCGCCCGGCCGAGCCGCCGGCCCATCTGGTATTCGGGGGTGCCCTCGGGGGTGCGGGCCGAGCCGAAGACCGTGATCGCCGCGGGCAGCTCGGCGAGCTGGCCGAACCCCTCCACGAACTCGGCCTGGATGCGCAGCACCCGCCACGGGTCCATGTGCACCCAGTCGGACGGGCCCTGCCGGTCGAGCAGCCGCTGGTCGTGGGTGGAGCTGGGGACGAGACTCCCGCGCACGACCGCCTGCCCCTGACGGCGTTCGGCTCGTTGCTTGTGTTCCATGCTGGTCACGCTAGTCCTCTCCGTACCGGCCCGCGGCGTCGTTCTCGCCTCCGGCCGCGCCCCCCGAAGAGCGCACTTCGAGGATGAACGCCCAGGTCGAAGGCCAGATGAAGGCGCCGAAAAAAACTTGGGAAAAGCAGGGAACCGAATTTCGACCCCCCTGCGTCTAACTGCCGAGGGTGCTGCTCGGGACTGAAAGTGGCTTTCCCCGCCAAATGGCCGGCGAGGAAAGCCACTTTCATTTGGTCAGCCAGTTCAGCAGGGCCCGCTCGCTCTCGACGATCTTCGGCAGCGACACGTACTCGCCCTGCTGGTGCGCCAGGTTGGGGTCGCCGGGACCGTAGTTCACGGCCGGGACGCCGAGCGCGGAGAAGCGGGAGACGTCCGTCCAGCCCAGTTTGGCGCGCGGCGTGCCGCCGACGGCGGCGGTGAAGGCGGCGGCCACGGGATGCGTCAGGCCCGGCCTGGCCCCGGGCGCCGCGTCGAGGAAGCTGACCCGGTAGCCCTCGAACACCTCGCGCACGTGCTGCTCGGCCTGCTCGATCGTCAGGTCGGGGGCGAAGCGGTAGTTGACCGTGACCACGCACTCGTCGGGGATGACGTTGCCCGCCACGCCGCCGCGCACCGCGACCGCGTTGAGCCCCTCGTGGTATTCCAGCCCGTCGACCGTCGGCAGCCGCGCCTCGTAGGCGTTGAGCCTGGCCAGCACCGGCTCGATGCCGTGGACGGCGTTGACGCCGAACCACGACCGCGCGCTGTGGGCGCGCTTGCCGGTGACGGTGACGTCGGCGCGCAGGGTGCCCTGGCAGCCGCCCTCGATCATGCCGTCGGTCGGCTCCATCAGCACCGCGAAGTCGGCCGCCAGCCACTCGGGGTGATCCCTGGCGACCCTGGTCAGGCCGTTGCGCTCGGCCTCGATCTCCTCGCAGTCGTAGAAGACGTACGTCACGTCGCGGTTGGGGGCCGGGACGGTGGCCGCCAGCCGCAGCGCGACCGCCACGCCCGCCTTCATGTCGGAGGTGCCGCAGCCGTAGAGCAGGTCGCCCTCCACCCGGCTGGGCAGGTTGGCCGCGACCGGGACCGTGTCGAGGTGGCCCGCGATCAGCACCCGCTCGGCCCGGCCCAGGTTCGTGCGGGCGACGACGGACTCGCCGGAGCGGTCGACCGTCAGGTGCGGCAGCGCGGTGAGCGCCTGCTCGACCGCGTCGGCCAGGGCTTTCTCGCCGCCGCTCACCGACTCGATGTCCACGATCGCGGCGGTCAGCGCGCGTACGTCCTGTGTCAGGTCCAGCATCAGGTGTTCACTCCATGTTCGCGCAGCACCTCGTTGAGTGCCGCCTTGTCGTGCCGCTGCTCGGGCTCCAGACGCTTGATCACCAGCACGCACGGCAGCCC
Source organism: Nonomuraea sp. NPDC049607 (assembly GCF_040675375.1). NCBI lineage: Bacteria > Bacillati > Actinomycetota > Actinomycetes > Streptosporangiales > Streptosporangiaceae > Nonomuraea > Nonomuraea sp. NPDC049607. The sequence continues at coordinate 91,784 of NZ_JBFAOV010000030.1, read as the reverse complement.
GAACGTGCCGCCGGGGAACTCCTTCTGCCGGGTGCCGCCGACCGCCACGCACCAGTCGGGCACCCTGCCCCGGGCCAGCTCCTCGCCCGTCTGCACGTCGATCACGGGGATCGTGCCGGACAGGATCGTGCCCGCGCCGATCACCGCGCCGCGGCCCACCCGCGCGCCTTCGACGATCATCGAGCGGCTGCCGATGAACGCGTCGTCCTCCACGACGACCGGCACCGCGCCGGGCGGCTCCAGGACGCCGCCGATGCCCACTCCGCCCGACAGGTGCACGTTCTTGCCGATCTGGGCGCATGAGCCCACCGTGGCCCACGTGTCGACCATGGTCCCCGAGTCCACGTACGCGCCGATGTTCGTGAACGACGGCATCAGCACCACCCCCGGCGCCAGGTACGAGCCCCAGCGCGCGATGGCTCCCGGCACCACCCGCACACCCTCGAAGGACGTCTTGAGCGGCACCCTGTCGTGGTGCTGGAAGTCGCCCACCTGGGAACGTGCCATGCCCAGCAGCCGGAAGCTGAGCAGGATGGCGCGCTTGGCCCGCTCGTCGACCACCACCTCGCCGCCCACCAGGCGCGCGACCCTCGCCTCGCCCTTGTCCAGCAGGTCGACGGCGCCGACCACCTCGATGCGCGCCTCCACGTCGGCCGGGGACAGCTCCGCGCGTCGTTCCCACAGCTCGTCCACCACCGGGGACATCACGTGACTCATGGCCACGGAGCTTATCCGGCCAGGTAGGTTCTTCAGGGTGCGCCTGCGCTTCTCCCGTGGAGTCCTGACCATAGCGATCATCGTCGTGATCCTCGCCGTCGGCGTCTCCGTGGGGCTCTACCTCCTGCTCAGGCGGGCCACGCCGCTGGTCCTCCCGGAGGCGTACTGCATGGTGCGCACCCCCGAGGGCGTTCTGACCCTCGATCCGGAGCAGGCGCAGGTCTCGGCCACCATCGCCGCCGTCGCGGCCCGCCGCCGCCTGCCCGAGCGGGCCGTCGTGATCGCGTACGGCACCGCGCTGCAGGAGTCGAAGCTGCGCAACCTCAACTGGGGCGACCGCGACTCGGTGGGCGTGTTCCAGCAGCGCGAGTCGCAGGGCTGGGGGCGCAAGAAGCAGCTCATGGACCCCGTCTACGCCAGCAACAAGTTCTTCGCCGCGCTGGTCAAGGTCAAGAACTACCGCAAGCTGCCGCTGGCCGAGGCGGCCCAGGAGGTGCAGCGCTCGGCGGGCGGCTACGCGTACGCGCAGCACGAGCAGGACGCCAAGCTCCTGGCCGCCGCCTTCACCGGCCGGGTGCCCAAGGCCGTCCACTGCTGGTACCCGCCGGCCAAGAAGACGCCCGCGCCGCAGGCCAGGACGGCCGAGGCGCGCAAGCAGCTCGCCAGGGCGCTCGGCGACACGGCGATCACGACGAAGAAGCGGGGCTGGCTGGTGGCGTCCTGGTCGGTGGCCTACGCGGAGAAGTACCAGTTGCGGCGCGTCGGCTACAGCGGCGCGACCTGGGTCAACGACGTCGACGCGGACGGCTGGAAGCAGGGCGGCAAGGCCGGCGACGGGGAGGTCGAGCTGTCGTGACCTCCCGTCACGGGGACGTCAGGTGGCGCGGGTGACGATGGTGATCGAGCCCGGCGGCAGGGGCTGGGCGTAGCTGGCGCTCCAGGGGTGGCCCTGGATGCGCTCGAAGGAGAGCAGGCGGCCGTCGGAGGCGTGGTAGTCGGCGAAGTCGAGCAGGCCGCGTTCGGGGTTGCCGGTCTCGCCCTCGCCCCTGAAGGCCGCGGTGCCGCGCTGCACCGGGAAGAACTCGACGCCCTCCATGATCAGCATGCTCTTCGCCGGGACCATGCCCTGCGTGGGCACCTCGGTCCAGAGCAGCACCTCAAGGTGGGACGCCTCGCCCGCGGTCTTGCCCTCGCGCACCTCGACCGAGAGCCACAGGCGGCGGCGGGCGACGTCGCGCAGCAGGTACTCGATCCACTGGTGGCCCTGCCAGGAGACGTACATCGCGCCGAGCACGCGGTAGGGGGTGCCGTGCACCTCGATCCGGTCGGCGACCTGAATGGTGCGAGGGTCGGCGTAGTCGGTGCCGGCATGCCCGGGGGCCTCGACCGGCGCCGGCAGCGGGGTCTCGACCGGGGCGACCTCGACCGGCGGCGGCGCGCTCGCCCGGCCCCTCCTGTCCTGCCGCATGGTGGCCAGGAACGCCCCCAGCAGCAACAGGACGGTGGCGATGCTCAGCCCGAGTACGACCATGGAGGTCATGCTCATCGAATAGCTCGCTCCACTCGCGGTCTGTCTCGGCAGACGCCTTTTTCAATTTGTCCGTGCGCTACGACGGGCGATCCTACTGGAGGCGGCGCACGGCCGCACTGATGCGTTCGTCGGTCGCGGTGACCGCGACGCGGATGTGCCGTTCACCAGCCGATCCGTAGAAGTCTCCCGGCGCGACCAAAATCCCGATTTCGGAAAGCTTACTCACTTGATCCCAGGCGTTCTGCCCATTCGACGCCCATAGGTACAGACCGGCGGTCGAATGGTCGATCGTCCACCCCGCCCGCTCCAGCGCGGGACGCAACGCGGCGCGCCGGGCCGCGTACAGCTCGCGCTGGCGTTCGGCGTGCGCGTCGTCGCCGAGCGCGACCGTCATCGCGTCCTGGACGGGCTTCGGCATGAGCATGCCGGCGTGCTTGCGGGTCTCCAGCAGCCGCTTGACCAGGACGGGGTCGCCCGTCACGAACCCCGCCCGGTAGCCGGCCAGGTTGGAGCGCTTGGAGAGCGAGTGGACGGCGAGCAGCCCCTCGTGGGAGCCCCCGCAGACGTCGGGATGGAGGATGGAGACCGGCCGCTCTTCCCAGCCGAGCTCGATGTAGCACTCGTCGGAGGCCACGACCGTGCCGCGCTCGCGCGCCCAGGAGACCACCTTGCGCAGGTGCTCGGCGGGCAGCACGCGCCCGGTCGGGTTGCCCGGGGAGTTGATCCACAGCAGGTCGACGTGTTCGGGGCCGACCGACAGGGTGCTGTCGGAGGCGGTGGCGGTCGCGCCGGCGAGCCGGGCGCCCACGTCGTAGGTGGGGTAGGCCAGCTCGGGGAAGACCACCCGCCGGGCGCCCAGATAGGTGGGCAGCCAGGCGACGAACTCCTTGGAGCCGATCAGCGGGAGCACGTCCTGCTGGTCGACGGTGACGCCGTGGCGGCGACGCAGCCAGCCCGCGGCGGCCTCGCGCAGGGCCGGCGTGCCGTGGGTCAGCGGGTAGCCGGGGCTGTTCGCCGACTCGCGCAGAGCCTGCTGGACGGCCTCGGGCACCGGGTCGACGGGCGTGCCGACCGAGAGGTCGACGATGCCGTCGGAGTGCGCGAGGGCGCGTTCCTTGTACGGTTCGAGCCGGTCCCAGGGGAAGTCGGGCAGCTTGTTCACGGTTCTCCAGGGTCGCTCGTGGCCGTACACGCCTGTCGCGCACGCGGGCGCACGGGGCCCGCCCGATGTGGACGGCCCCGGCGCACGCGACTCGCTAGTGGTCCTCGCCCTGCGGCGGCAGCGCGGCCACCACCGGGTGGTCCTTCTCGATCTTGCCGACCTTCGAGGCGCCTCCGGGCGAGCCGAGGTCCTCGAAGAAGTCCACGTTCGCCTTGTAGAAGTCCTTCCACTGCTCGGGAAGGTCGTCCTCGTAGAAGATGGCCTCGACGGGGCACACAGGCTCGCACGCGCCGCAGTCCACGCACTCGTCGGGGTGGATGTAAAGCATGCGCTCGCCCTCGTAGATGCAATCGACGGGGCACTCCTCGATGCACGCCTTGTCCAGGACGTCCACGCAAGGCTGCGCGATGACGTAGGTCACCTCGAGCTCCTTTTTCTCCGCACCATGGCACCGACTCTGACCGCGGTTTGCTACGCCCTAGTATTGCCGTGCTTGCCAGCTGGCCGAAACGGAGGGTGGCAAACTCATGGCCGCACGCCTCGTCGTCGCGATCACAACTCAGGACATAGGCGCACGGATCACCACGCGCAGACGGGTTCCCGGAGGCTTCCGGGACGCTGTGGGCGTACTCGAATCGTGGACCGGCGGCGTGTTGCGCGTTCGCAAGCGGGACGGCACTTTGGTGGACATCGACGAGGAATCGCTGGTCGCGGCCAAGGTCGTTCCGGTCGCGCCTCCTCGACCTCAGGCGAAGTAACGGTAAGTATTCATTGTGTGACCGTTCGTATCTGCGCCGCCGTAGCAGCCATTCTCGCCAGCGCCGGATGCGGCGCGTCAACGTCCCAGTCCACGTCCGCGGGGGCCAAGGACCTGCCGCCGCTCAACGTCCGGGCCGTCTCGCTGAAGCAGGGCTTCGGCACGATGGAACGCCTGGCCGAGGCCGCCAAGCACGAGGGCCAGCTCACCGTGATCGCCCTGCCGCACGACTGGGTGAACTACGGCGAGATCCTCGACACCTTCTCCGACAAGTACGGCATCAAGGTCAACGAGCTGGAACCGGGCGCGAGCAGCAAGCGTGAGCTCGACGCCGCCGCCCAGCTCAAGCCGGACGTGTTCGATCTCACCCTGGACATGGCCGTCTACGGGGCCGACCAGTTCGCCCCGTACAAGGTGACGGGCTGGCAGGACCTGCCCGACCACGTCAAGGACCCCAAGGGCGCCTGGTACGGCGCCTACGGCAGCTACATGTCCATCGGCTACGACCCGCGCGAGGTCAAGGCCCCGGCCTCCTTCGCCGACCTGCTCAAGCCCGGCTACCGCGTCGCGCTCGACGGCGACCCGCTGCGTTCGGCGGCGGCGTTCGGCGGCGTGATGGCCGCGTCCATGAAGGCCGGGTCCGCGCCGGACGCCCGGCAGGGGGTGGACCTGTTCGCCAAGCTCAAGCAGGCCGGGCAGCTCGTCGAACCGGCCAAGGCGAACGTGATCATCGACTGGGACCACCTCAACGCGACCCGCAGCGCCGACCACGCCGACTCCTGGGAGGTGACGATCCCGCGGGACGCGCCGTTCGGCGGGTACCACGTCCAGGCGATCAGCAAGACCGCTCCGCATCCGGCCGCCGCGCGGCTGTGGCAGGAGTTCCTGTTCTCCGACGAGGGCCAGAACCTGCTCCAGAAGGGCTACGCCCGTCCGGCGCGCGGCGAGGCCATGCTCATGAAGGGCAAGCTCGACGCCGAGCAGGCCGCCCGGCTGCCCAAGGCCGCCGGGCCTCCCGTGCTCATGACGATCCCGCAGACGGACGCGGCAAAGGCGTACCTCAAGCGGGAATGGAGCAAGAGCGTGGGATGAGTCCGTTGTGACTTGATATGTCGTAGAGGCGATCAGGCTCTAAAGTGAACGGACAGCACGGCCACGGGGGCCCGATGTCTGACGAATGTGAGCTGATCGTCTTGCGATACGACGCACCGAGCTTGGAGCGGTGGAACAGTCGCGCCTACGACAGCAGCTTCGGGTACGTCTCCACCCAGGGCGCGCCGCTGGTCGACCTGCTCGACCCGCAGCCCGGGGAGCGCGTGCTCGACCTCGGGTGCGGCACCGGGGTGCTGACCGCGCAGATCGCCTTCAGGGGCGCGGACGTCCTGGGCATCGACGGTTCCGCCGCGATGATCGAGAAGGCGCTGGCCCAGTACCCGGGGATCGACTTCATCATCGGCGACGGCCACGACTTCACCGTGGTCGACCCGTACGACGCCGTCTTCTCCAACGCGGCGCTCCACTGGATGAGCCGCGACCCCGCCACCGTGATCGCCAACGTCCGCGAGGCGCTGAAGCCGGGCGGCCGGTTCGTCGCGGAGATGGGCGGCGCGGGCAACTGCGCGGAGCTGACCGCCGCGATGCTGACCGCCTGGCGCGAGTACGGCCTACGCGAGCCCGATTTGCCCTGGTATTTCCCCACGCCCGCCGAGTACGCGCGACGGCTGGAGCAGGAGGGCTTCGTGGTCCGGCTGCTGGAGTACTTCGACCGGCCGACCCCGCTCGACGAGTGCCCCGGCGGGGCCGCCGACTGGGTGCGCATGTTCGCCTCGTCCGTGCTCGAAGGGCTGCCGCCGGAGATCGTGGAGCCCCTGCTGGGGCGGGTCAACGAGCTGGCCGCGCCCGCGCTGCGCAGGGAGACGGGCTGGATGGCCGACTACGTGCGTCTACGCTTTGCCGCTGTTCGGCGCTGATGCGTAGTGCATGATGCGTAGGGCTGTTTTGCCGGACTATGGTCTGTTCCGTGGGCGGCGAGATGTTGGCTGCGCCGCTCCGGCGGCGTGAGGGGCTGGTGAACGGAACGGGATGAACTTCTGCCTGAGCGACCTCGTTCCACCTTTGAGGTGGAGCGACGCGTCGACGATCACGCTACTGACCGGGCAACCGGATCTGCCGGACGCGTGGTGGCGAAGCCTGCCCATGCCGCTGGTGCTCACGGCCATCGGCCCGGAGTCGCTGGGCGAGCTGCTGACGGAGATCGCGCTGGAGCACTGGCCGGCCGCCGCCGTCGGTGACGTCCTGCCGGCTCTGCACGTCCTGGACCCGGACGAGGCCGACGAACCCGCCGTCGCCATCGCGCTCGACCGCGCCGGGTCGTGGGTGGGGCTGCTCTCGCTGACCGGGCGGGAGCTGGTGGACCAGCCGTTCATCCAGGCTCGGCCGGTGCTCAACACGCTGTTCGGGGCGGTGCTCGTACGGCTCGCGCATCCGTACGCGGGTGGGCGACAGGTGGAGGCGCACGTACCGGCGGGGCTGGTGGCTCCGGCCTCCGCGGAGGCGGACCTTCCCCGGACGCCCGCGCCGCACGGCGCCGAGCACCCCGCCCCGGAGCCTGCGATTGCCGAGGCCGCGCTTCATGAGGGCCCGTTCGGCGAGGACGCGCCCGAGGAGGGCGTGGCTGCCGCGGGCCTGGCTGACGAGGGGGCCGCTGACGAGGGTGCGGGGCGCGACGGTGAGCCGGTGCTCGACGCCGACTCCGAGCCGGTCGTCGAGGAGGGGCTTCGGCCCGAACCAGAGCCCGTGCTCGACGCCGCCGATGAGCCCGCGCCCGAGGCCGCCGCCGAGGAGGCGTCCGCGCTGGAGGCGGCGCTGGAGGCCGAGGGCGTCGGTGGCGAGCCGGAGTCCGCGCCTGAGCCGGTGGAGGCGACCGCGCCGGACGATCACGACGAACGGCCCGAGCCCGCCGACCACCCTGAGGTCCTTGAGGCTTCGGTGGGAGAGGAGCCGGCCCAGGCCGCGGCGCCCGCCGACCACCTGGAGGTCCCTGAGGCTTCGGTGGAGGAGGGGCCCGCCGAGGCCGCGGAGCCCGAGGTCCCCGCCGACCACCCGGAGGTCCCTGAAGCCCTGGTGGAGGAGGAGCCGGCCCAGGCCGCAGCGCCCGCCGACCACCTGGAGGTCCCTGAAGCCCTGGTGGAAGAGGAGCCCGCCGAGGTCGCGGAGCCTGAGGCTCACGGCGAGGACGCCGTGGCGGACTCCCAGGGTGAGGCCGATGGGTCGGATGGGCAGGAGCTGCCTGAGCTGATCGAGGCCGCGTTCGCCGGGCTCGACGACAAGAGCTGGGCCGTGGCGCAGAACCGGGTCTTCACCGACGAGCCCTCGGCGGTCGACCAGCTCGCCAAGCTGTTCGCCGTCCCCCCGGCCGACATCTCCGCCACCGAGCAGGAACTGCGCGTCCGCCTCGACCACTGGCTGGCCAGCGAGGAGGCCGCGCCGTACCGGGCTCACCTGGACGAGCTGCGCAGGACGCTGGGCCCGGCCGCCCCCAAGGAGCAGCTGATCGGCGCGGCCGACTGGCACGCCAGGGAGATCCGCGCGCTGGAGGTCCCGGCCTGGCAGTTCGTGCTGGCGACGCTGCCCGCGCAGACCGCCCAGCCCCGCCCGCCGGCGGAGTTCCAGCAGCCGCACTCGGCGTTCGGCTCGATGCAGCCGCCACCTCCCCTGCCGCCGCCTCCGCCCCCGCCCGGCCCGCCGCAGTTCCAGGCGTTCACGCCGGCCCCGCCGCCGCCCGTGGAGGCCAACGGCGGGGAGCAGAACAAGCCGTACCAGCCGCTCAAGGACGTCTCCCAGACCAGGCGCTGCTTCCGCCAGCCGGACGGACGCTGGTGGCTGCGGATCGACGTGACCGCCGAGCAGCTCGCCGGCGGCGAGTGTGCCCTCCCGACGGGCTTCGCGGCCTACCTGGGCCTGTCCCCCGGCGAGAGCAGGGCGGTCAGGAGCGCGGCAGGCGAGCTGACCATGACCTGGCACGGCAGGCCGGTGCTGGAGTCCATCGAGCGCCTGCTCGTGGACGTCGGCGCCAAGGAGGGCGGGCACCTGTTCCTCACGCTGTCGGACGAGGGCGTGCTGCGGGCCCGTCACCTGCCGGTCGCCGCCCAGAACGCCGAGAACATCACCAAGGCGCTGCGCCTGGTCGGCTACACGGCGCCGGGCGGCACCCGGGACCAGGCGGCCAGGGTGATCGCGACGAGGATCGGCCTGACCGGCCCCGTCGGGCTGCCGGACCTGCTCACCAGGCTCCGCGAACGCGGCGACCGCGACCTGCTCGCCCTCTTGGACTGACCGCCCGTGCCGCGGCTCGCGATCGGCCCTGACTTCCCAGGGGAGCTCGGCGCACTGGCTCAGCCGGTGCGCAGGGACGCCGTGGTCGCGCTGCGCCGTTTCCTGCTGAACGTGTCCGGAGCCCCGCATCCCGAGCGGGTGCGGGGCTGCCGGGACGCGAAGGTCGCGACGCTGCGCCTGGCCGACGGGCATCGCGGCGTGGTGGTCCGGCAGCGTGACGTCTACTGGCTGCTGTCCGTACGTCCCGACCCCGAGGCCTGGTCGTACGCCCAGCGGCACCGGTACGGCGTCAACCCGGTGATCGGCGTCGTCGAGGAGTGGGACGCCGAGACCCTGGAACGGGTCGAGCCCGCCTTACGCAGGTCGGCCCGCCCGTCGCGGCTGTTCGAGCAGATATGCGACGGCGACCTGCTCGCGCTCGGCATCGACGTGCACGCGCTGCCCCTGGTCAGGCTGATCTCCACCGAGGCCGACGTGGCCGCGCTCGAACCGCTGCTGCCGCCCACGCAGCACGCGCCGCTGGCCGTGCTGGCCCGGGGCGGCACGCTGTCGGAGGCGTGGCGGGAGCTGGACAACTGGCGCGCCCGGGACGAGGAGCCCGGCGCGATCGACCCCGACGACCTGCACGCGGCGCTGCTGCGCAGCCCGGACCGCGCGGTGTTCGCGGGCGACAAGGTGGAGCTCGACCGGGTGCTCGGGGCACCGGACTGGTGCACGTTCCTGCATCCGACGCAGCACCGGCTGGCCAGGACCGGACGGTACGAGCAGCCGGTGCTGGTCGTGGGCGGCGCGGGCACCGGCAAGACGATCATCGCCCTGCACCGGGCGGCCTATCTGGCGGCGCGCGGCAGCGGGCCGGTGCTGCTGGTGACGTTCTCGCAGGGGCTGGCCGAGGAGCTGTCCGGCCGGCTGGACGTGCTGATCGACGACGAGAGCGTGCGCAAGCGCGTCGAGGTGGACAACGCCGAGCGCCTGGCCATGCGGATCGTCACCGACGCGGAGGGACGCCGTCCTCCCCTGGTCGGCCCGGGGGCCCGGTCGCTGGCCCAGCTCACCGACGAGGCGATCAGGCTGCTGTCGATCACGACCGGCGACCTGCTGGACGACGTGGAACCGGGGCGCAAGCCGTACCGGCACATCGTGGTGGACGAGGCGCAGGACATCAGCCCGGCGCAGTGGCGGCTGCTGCGGGCGGCGGCGCCGCACGCGCACGACGACCTCTTCGTGGTGGGCGACCCGCACCAGCGGGTGACCGACACGCGGGTGGCGCTCGGCGCGGTGGGCATCCCGGCCGTCCAGCACGACCTGCGCATCTCCTACCGGCTGCCGCAGGAGATCCTGTCCTACGTGGTCCGGCTGCGCGGCGGCGGCCCGGCGAACGGCCTGGTCAAGGGCGTGGCCGAGCTGTACGGCTACCGCGCCACGCACAACGGCCGGCGGCCGGTGATCCGGTCCTACGACACGCCCGAGTCCGAACTGGCCGGGCTGCGCACCACGGTCGGCGGCTGGCTGGCGGACGGCGTGCCGGAGGGCGAGATCGCCGTCGGCGCGCGCACCCCCACGCTGGCCCGCGCCGCCCGCGAGGCCCTGGACGGGCTGGACGTGCGCGTGGCGACCTTCCAGCATCTCAAGGGGCTGGAGTTCGACCGGGTGGCACTCGTCGGCGTGGCGGAGGGCGTGGTGCCCGGGTCGCTGCCCGAGGAGCCCGCCGCGCGGGCCCGAGCGCTGCAACGCGAGCGGAGCATACTGTTCGTCGCCTGCACACGGGCCCGAACGATGCTCTATATCTCGCATTCCGGAAGGGGGAGCCCATTTCTGTCCCCCTGATCACATAGTCTGAACTGCGGATATCTTCCCTTTGCCGGTTGGACCTCAATGAACCTCAGCCTGAGCGACCTCGCGCCACCCCTGCGCTGGACCTCCCCTGGTCAGATCGCGCCGATCGTGGAGGAGCCCCAGCTGCCCGAGGCCTGGTGGCAGGCGATCCCCCTCGACCGCGCGTGCGCGATCGTCGGGACGCAGACCGTGGCGGGTCACCTGGCCGATCTGGCCGTGGCCTGCTGGGGGCACCTGCTGCTCGGCGACATCCTGCCGCTGCTGCGTTTCAGCGACCCCGCCGAGGCCGAGCGCACGCCGGAGTCGCTGGGCAAGGACGTGGTGCAGAAGCTGTTCAGCGGTGTGTTCGAGCGGCTGCTCGAACCCGCGCCCGCCGCCGTGCCCGCCCCGTCCGGGCCCGACAAGCCCCTGCCCGAGCTGATCGACGCGGTGTTCGCGGCCCTCGACGAGCGGCAGCGCGCCATCGCCCGCGACCGGCTCTACGCGGCGCAGCGCGCCACGCTCGACGAGCTGGCGCAGCGCTTCTCGGTCACGCGCGAGCGGATCAGGCAGATCGAGCGTGACCTGCGCGACCACGTGGAGGCGTGGCTGGGCTCGCCGGAGGCGGCGGCGCTGGTGGCGCACGTGGCGTGGCTGAGGGGCAGGCTGGGGTCCGCGGTCCCGGCCGACGACCTCGCGGCCGCCGTCCCGTGGCACCGCGGCGACCTGCGCACGCTGGGCATCCCCGCGTGGCGGTTCGTCCGTACGCTGCTGACCGGCTACGAGCAGGCCGACGGATGGCTGGTCTCCGGCGGGGCCGACGAACTGCGGGAGAAGACGCGGCAGCTCTTCGCCGACGGGCCGCGTCCGCTCGGCGAGGCGGTGTCCATGGTGGCCCAGCTCGGCGTCCGTGAAGACGTCGCCGAGCGGTGGATCCTGGCCGTGCCGCAGCTTCGCGTGCTGGGCCGGCACGTGGTGCCCTGGCCGCGCAGCATCAACGAGAAGGCCGAGGCGGTGCTGGCGGTGGCGGGCACGCCGCTGGCGCCCGAGGAGATCCAGGAACGCATCGGCGAGGACTACAGCCTGGTCGGCATCCGCAACCAGCTCACCGCCGACGAGCGCTTCCGCCGGGTGGACCGGAACAAGTACGGGCTGACCAGGTGGGGCGGCGACGAGTACCTGGGCATCAGGGAGATGATCGCCAGGGAGATCGAGCGGGCCGGCGGCGAGGCCTCGGTGAGCACGATCGTGACGAACCTGACCTCCCGCTACGACGTGAGCGAGAGCTCGGTGCGCGCCTACTCGGGCGGCCCGGGGTTCGAGCGCACGCAGCGGGGCTGGATCAGGGTGGCCGGCACGTCGCCCACCGGGGAGTCGGAGCCGTACCAGCCGCGCAAGGACGTCTCCGAGACGCGGCGCAGCTTCCGCTCCCGCGACGGCCGCTGGTGGCACCGCGTGGACGTCAACGCCGAGCACCTGCGCGGTTCGGGCTCGCCCCTGCCGACGGGGTTCGCCGCCTACCTGGGCATGGCTCCCGGCGGTTCGCTGACCGCCTCGACGCCGTCGGGCGACGTGGTGATCAGCTGGCACAACCAGCCGACCATGGGGTCGATCCGCAACGTGCTGGCCGACTTCAAGGCGAGCGAGGGCGACCACGTGTTCCTGACCGTCTCCGACGGCGGCGAGCTGCTGACCCGCTACCTGCCCGCGGCCGCCGTGGCGATGCCGCCGCTGAACCGGGCGCTCTACCTCATCGGCTACACCGCTCCGGTGCACTCGGAGATGGAGGGCCTGCGGCTGATCGGGGCCCGCATCGGCATGCCCGACACGGCCACCCGCGAGGAGGTGCTGGCCAGGCTCCGCGAGCGCGGGGACAGGGACATCCTCGGCTTCCTCGGCGGGTGAGGGCTAGGCTCGGGTGATGTTGCGGATCCACGACACCCGGGCCAGGCAGGTCGAGGAGCTCGCGGGCGGGCGGGCGGTGCGCATGTACACGTGCGGGCCGGCGCCCGGCCGCCGCGCCCATCTGGGCGACCTGCGCACGTACGTGCTGTCCGACCTGGTCAGGAGGGTGCTGGAGCGGCGGCGTACGCGGGTCGTGGCGTGCCGCAACGTCACCGACCTCTGGCCGCTCGCCGGGGAAGGTCCTGGGCCCGACCTGGTCCGCCGCCACGAGGACGACTTCAGGAGCGACACCGCCGCGCTCAACCTCCGGCCGCCGGAGCACAGCCCGCGTTCCAGCGAGACCGTCGACGCGATGATCGAGCTGATCGTCAGGCTCGTCGAGCGGGGGCACGCGTACGCGGCGCCGGACGGCTCGGTGAACTTCGACGTACGGACGTTCCCGACGTACGGGGAGATCTCCGGCAAGCGTCTGGACGACGTCAAGCCCGGCGAGCCGTCCGGCTGGGCCCTGTGGCTACCCGCAGACGACGACCAGGGCCGGGACGCACCCTGGGGGCGTGGCCTGCCCGGCCCGCACGTGGAGTGCTCGGCCATGTCGCTGCGCCACCTCGGCGAACGGATCGACCTCCACCTCGGCGACGCCGGCCTGCGCTTCCCGCACCACGAGGACGTACGCGCCCAGTCGGACGCGGCGACCGGCCACGAGGTGGTGCGCCATTGGGTGCACGGCGGGAGCCTGCTGTTCGACGGGCGCGAGCCGGCCGGGTCCACGGGGAACGTGGTGCTGCTGCCGGACGTGGTGGCGGCCGGGCTCGACCCGCTGGCGGCGCGCCTGGCGTTCCTGGAGCACCACTACCGGCAGCGGCTCGACCTCACCTGGGACGTCCTGCGGGCCGCCGACCGCACGGTCCGGCGGTGGCGGGCGCGGGTGGCCGAGTGGTCGGAGTCGCCCAGCGCGCCCATGGCCTCCTCGTACGCCGAGCGCGTCGAGTCCGCCTTCGACGACGACCTGGACACCCCGGCGGCGCTGCGGATCCTGCGGGAGCTGGAGCGGGACGAGTCGGTGGCGCCCGGGTCGAAGTTCGAGACGTTCCTGCACCTGGACCAGGTGCTGGCGCTCGACCTGTCCACGGAGATCGGCAAGCCCCGGGGGCTGCCCGCCGGGGCCGGTGAGCTGCTGGAGCGGCGCGACCGCGCGCTGGAGGCGAACGACTGGGCGGCGGCCGACCTGCTGCGGGACGAGCTGGCCGAGCTGGGGGTCCGCGTCACCGACACGCCCGAGGGGCAGAGCTGGGCCCTCTGATCGGGAGCAACTCCGCCCAAGGCGCTCCGACCACCTGAAACGGCCGGAGCAGTGAGCCGGTACTGCCAGACTTGTTCCAGTTCGGCAAGATGGAGGTATCGGTGAGACCCTTTGCGTGGATGCCGTGGCCTTTGCGGTGGTTCGCCCGGGTGTTGACCGTGCTTCTCGCGCTGGCGATCGTGCTGGCCGGGGTCCTGGTGTACACCGTACGGAAATCATTCCCACAGCTGGACGGGACGCTGCGGTTGCCCGGCCTAACCGGCAAAGTAGAGATTTATCGCGATAAATCGGGGATTCCGCACATCTACGCCGACACTTCGGCGGACCTGTTCATGGCGCAGGGTTTCGTCCACGCCCAGGACCGGTTCTTCGAGATGGACTTCCGCCGCCACACCACCGCCGGACGCCTCTCCGAGCTGTTCGGCAAGGCCACGCTCGGCAACGACAAGGCGCTGCGGACCATGGGCTGGCGCCGGGTGGCCGAGCAGGAGCTGCCCGGCCTCGACCGGCAGACCCAGGACTTCCTGGCCGCGTACGCCAAGGGCGTGAACGCCTGGCTGGACGCCAACCCCAACGCCTCCGACCGCAGCCTCGAATACTCGGTGCTCAAGCTGCAGAACGGCGACTACCGGCCGGAGAAGTGGACCGCGGTCGACTCCGTCGCCTGGCTCAAGGCCATGGCCTGGGACCTGCGTTCCAACATGGAGGACGAGATCGACCGCGCCCTGGCGCTGACCAAGCTGCCCAAGGAGCGCGTCGACCAGCTCTACCCCGGCTACCCGTACGACCGGCACGCCCCGATCGTCGGCGAGGGCGCGCTCTCCCAGGGCCGCTACGACCAGCGGGCCGAGCCGCAGACCGGCGGCGTGCGCGCGCTCTCCCAGGCCGCCGCGACGCTGGACGCCGTGCCGAGCACGATGAGCAGCGAGGAGCGCGAGGGCATCGGGTCCAACTCCTGGGTGGTCTCCGGCCGGCACACCACCGGCGGCAAGCCGCTGCTGGCCAACGACCCGCACCTGTCGCCGCAGATGCCGTCCGTCTGGTACCAGGCCGGGCTGCACTGCAGGACGCTGTCCGCGAAGTGCCCGTACGACGTCACCGGGTTCACCTTCTCCGGCGTGCCCGGCGTGATCATCGGGCACAACGACAAGATCTCGTGGGGGTTCACGAACCTCGGTCCCGACGTGGCCGACCTCTTCCTGGAGAAGGTGGACGGCGACACGTACCTGTACAAGGGCGAGCAGGTCAAGCTGGAGACCAGGCAGGAGCAGATCAAGGTGGCGGGCGGCGACCCCGTCACGATCACCGTGAAGAGCACCCGGCACGGTCCGCTGATCAACGAGGTGATGGAGGACGCCCGGCCCAGCGGCGAGGCGAACGCCGTGGCGCTCCAATGGACCGCGCTCACCCCTGGCAGGACCGTGGACGCGATCTTCGCGCTCAACAAGGCGGGCGACTGGCCCGAGTTCCGGTCGGCGGCGGCGCTGTTCGAGGTGCCGTCCCAGAACCTGATCTACGCCGACACCAGCGGCAAGATCGGCTACCAGGCGCCCGGGCGCATCCCCGTACGGGAGAAGGGCGACGGCACCTGGCCGGTGCCCGGCTGGACGGGCGAGTACGACTGGAAGGCCGAGCCCATCCCCTACGACCAGCTCCCCACGCTGGAGGACCCGGCCGACGGGTTCATCGTCACGGCCAACAACGCCGTCATCGACCCCCGCCGCTACAAGCCGCTGCTGACCAAGGACTGGTCCTACGGCTACCGCTCCCAGCGCATCCGCGAGCTCGTCGAGAACGCGATCGCGAAGGGCAAGATCGACGCCGGGACGATGTCGGACATCCAGCAGGACACCTCCAACGAGTTCGCCGAGACGCTGGTGCCCGCGCTGCTGCAGGTGGACCTGGCCGGGTCCGCCCGCCAGGCCCGCGAGCTGCTCCGGAACTGGGACCACTCCCAGGGGCTCGACTCCGCGCCCGCCGCCTACTACAACGCGGTGTGGCGGCACCTGCTCATGCTCACGTTCGACGACGACCTTCCCGAGCAGGTGTGGCCCGCCGGCGGCGACCGCTGGTACGACGTCGTCGCCAACCTCCTCACCGCCCCCGAGGACCCCTTCTGGGACGACGTGACCACCAAGAACCTCACCGAGACCCGCGACGACATGCTGCGGCAGGCGATGGCCTCGGCGTACCAGGAGCTGTCCGAGCTGTTCGGCACGGACGTCAAGTCCTGGAAGTGGGGCGATCTGCACCAGCTCGAACTGGTCAACGGCACGCTCGGCACCTCGGGCCTCGCGCCGGTGGAGGCGCTGTTCAACCGCGGCCCGTTCGCCGTCCCGGGCAACAAGGACGCGGTGAACGCGACCGGGTGGAACGTGCAGAAGGGGTACGGGGTCACCGCGGTGCCGTCGATGCGCATGGTCGTGGACCTGTCGGACCTGGACAAGTCCCGCTGGATCAACCTGACGGGCGCCTCGGGACACGCCTTCCACGACAACTACTGGGACCAGGCCGAATCCTGGGCCCGAGGCGACCTCCTCCCGATGTACTCCAAGCCCGAGTCCGTCAAGAACGCCGCCACCCACACCCTCACCCTCACCCCCTGACCCACCGCGCCGGCCCCCGCCCCGGGGCCGGCACCCATTTCCCGCCCGAGTTCCGCGAGCCGCGCCTCCCGACCGCGAGTTCCGGGCGGCGGGACCGAAACCCTGGGCCGCGCCTGAGTGTCGGCACCCCGCTCGTGCGTCCGGGGGCGCGAGTTCCGGTCGGCGCGTCCGATGTACGACCGTGGTTGTAGTCGAAGGCCAGACCGTGGTCCGACGCGCAGGCGAACCCGCCGCTGTCAGCATGGCCGCATGACTCGCCTCCGGTACTCCGATCGCCTCTGGTACTCCGTCGGGGTCTTCCTCCTGCTCGTGGGCCTGGCACACCTGGGCGTGCTCGTCGTGGCGGGCGGTCCGTGGGAGGGGGCCGTGTCGTGGCGCAAGCCGTTCACGTTCGGGGTGTCGTTCGGGTTGAGCGTGCTGACCCTGACCTGGGTGTCCCAGTGGTTACGGCTGCGCGCCCGTCCCCTCGTCCTCGGGGCGTTCGCGGTGGCCTCCACGGTCGAGGTGGCCCTGATCACCCTTCAGGCGTGGCGCGGGGTGCCGTCCCACTTCAACATGGAGACCCCCCTCGACACGGCCATCGCCCGCACGCTGGCCGCGTTCGGCGTCACGCTCATCGTCATCGCGATCACCATGACGATCGCCGCCTTCCGCCCGGCTCCGGAGGTCGCCCCGAGCACCCGGCTGGCCGTGCGGGCCGGTTTCGCCACGCTGCTGGCGTCCATGGTGTTCGGCGGAATCATGATCGCCCGTGGCGTGGTCGAGGTGGTGACGGGCAACCAGCAGCTCGCCTACACGGTGGCCACCGCGCTCAAACCGGCCCACGCCGTGCTCATGCACGGGGTGCTCCTCCTGCCGGCCCTGTCCTGGCTGCTGTCCCGCACGCTCCCGTCCGAGGGCGCGCGGCTGAGGGCCGTACGCCTGGCCACCTGGGCGTACGTCGCAGTGGCCGCGCTGGTGTCCGGCCTGGCCGTGGCCGGGGTCGCGGTCGTGGGGCCGTCCACGGCGTCGGTGTCGTCCGCCGGCGCGATCTCGGGTCTCGCCATCGTCGCGATCGCCCTGGGCCGGCTCAGACCCGGCCTCCCCCAGGAGAAACTTTGAGGACGCGGGATTGGGTCAGCCGTTATGCCGTCGCGCCCTCCGCCACCACACGGGGGCACGCGGGTATCCACCGTCGTCGAGGTCGGCCAGCCGCTCGAACACGTTGTACGACGCCTGATGCCCGCACACGACCACCGACATCAGCATGGCCAGCATGTAGAGCGGGAGCATCGGCAGCCCGACGCAGCAGGCCCACTGGGTGGCGTGCCGTCCTTCGTGCCGGATGAGCCGGTCGTCCAGCCAGTTGTGCCTGGTCAGGACGACGTTCCCCACCGTGAACGCGCCCGCGACGGGGAAGCGGTAGCGGTAGCCGAAGGCGAGGATGAGCCCGTCGGGGCCGGGTTGGCGGGCCGCGCCGCCGACGATCGAGATCAGTAGGCCGAGCGGGGTGGCGAGGTTCAGATAGTTCACCACCCGCCGGAACCGATAGCGCCTGTTCATGCGTCTCAGTCTTGACCAATCTTGACAAGTCGGAATAATGATCTGCGTCCTGAAATCTCCCACAAGAGCAGGATTATGAGATTTTCCATCCTGGGCGCGCTGCTCGGCACCGTTGCACTGGCCGGAGCCGGCGGAGTCGCGATCACCCAGACATCAGCCACCGATCCCCTACGATCCACCGATTCTCCCTCCGGCGCGCAGGTGGCGTTACCCGTCGCCGCGACCCCGACGGCAACACCGACGGCGACACCCACGGCGACGCCCACGGTCGGGGATTACACCGCCACGACGAAGGTGGTCAAGAAGAAGGGCGTCTCGTACTTGAATGTATCCGTCAAGTACGAGGGTGCGGCCCGCTTCACCGTGAAGCAGAAGGTGTGCAGGAGCAAGTCCTGCAAGAGCGCCACCGCCCAGGTCCCCGTCACCACCGGGGCCGGGGCGACCACGAAGAAGCTGGGCAAGGGCACGTACAAGGCGAGGGGCAAGCCGGCCGTCAAGGTCCAGCCGCTGCCCTGGCCGACCCGCACCGTGACGGTCTCGCCGACCGCCACGGCCGCGCCGAGCGCGACGGCGACCGTGACGTCCACGGTGACCGAGCAGGCGACGGTGACCGCCACGGTCACCCAGCCCGGTCCCACCGTGACCGTGCCCGGCCCGACGGTGACCGTGCCGGGGCCGACCGAGACGGTGACGTTCACCTGTCAGCCTGCCCCGCCGACGGACACCCTCCCGCCCCCCGAACCGCCGACCGCCACGCCGTCGACCTCGGTCTCGGAGACCCCGGAGATGCCGGAGGCGCAGGCCCAGGCCGCCCCACCGGCGACCGACACCCCGACCCCGACCCCCACCCCGACGCCGGACGTCCCGACCGACAACCCGACAAACGTGCCGACCGACGTACCGACGGACGTCCCCACGGGCGCACCGACGGACTTCCCGACGTGCGCGCCGCCGACGGACCTCCCCTCCGAGACCCCGACCGCGACCTCGTCGGACACCGGCTCTCCCACCGACACCCCCACGCCGCCGGAGACCCCCACCCAGTAACCGACCGACACCACGCTTCACCCCGGGCCAGGCACAAACGCCTGGCCCGGCCCCATGTCCACCCCCGGACCGTGACCAGGAAGCCCGTCCGTGCGCCAGCCCGTCGCCCCGGCAGGTCCCGCCCACGGTGGCGGACCGGTGATGACCTGCCGGGCACGGGCCACCGACGGTGACGGCGACCTCGGTGTCAGGCGGGTGCCGGTGGCGTCCGGGCCGGTGCAGTTACG